>DAIOVG010000030.1:0-20112 GCA_036759125.1 Candidatus Limiplasma sp. | reverse complement strand
GATATTGGTATTCAAGGAAACGGAATACGGCGCGCTGATCAACGAGGCGGTCGCCCTGCGCTACGACGGCGACGAAACCCTGGCCGTGGAAAAATGGGAAGCCGTGCTGAAGCTTGATGAAAACAACGAGCTGGCCAACGTTGGCATCGGCAAGGCGTACCTGGCCGCGGGCGATAACGAACAGGCCATGCTGTACTTAAAGCGCGGGATGAGCAAATCATACTACTCTGTGGCCTTCAAGCGCTACCGCAACGCCCTGCTCCGGGAAAACCTCGGCATCATCCTCACCGTGGTAATCGTATTGCTTGCGGGCATGGTGGTGCTTGTGCAGGTGCGCAAACGCAGAAGGGAGGCGCGCGGATGAAAGCCCTATTCTCACGCGAGCGCTGGAAAACTCTTTTCCATACCGTGGGCCACCCTGCCGATGGGTACTACTGGATACGGCACGAGGATACGGGCAGCGTGTGGATCGCCGTGCTGCTGGTGGTGCTGTTCTCCCTTTCGTTCTCTTTAAACCGCATGTACGCAAGCTTTGTGGTGTCCGACGTCAACCCCCGCAGCGTAGCCAGCCTGCAGGAGCTCGGCGGCGTTGTGTTGCTGTTCTTCATGCTGTGCGTTGGCAACTGGTCGGTGACCTGCCTGATGGACGGTGAGGGCCGCTTCAAGGATATCGTCATCGCCGTGGGCTACGCGATGCTGCCGATGATCGTCACCTTCAACCTGGCGACGGTGTTCAGCCAGTTTGTCGCCGAGAACGAGGAGGGCTTTTACACCATCATCCTCATCATCGGCATCGCCTATACTGCGATGATGATGCTCACGGGCATCATGCAGGTGCACAACTACACCCTGGGCAAAACGCTGATCACGCTGTTTTTAACGTTGATCGCGGTGTTCATCATCATTTTCCTCATTCTGCTGATCGTCAACTTCATTACCCAGATTATCACCTTCTTCCAGAGCATCTACTACGAGCTGATTTTCAGAACGTAGGTAAATGCTGCTTCAGTCCCTCGTACGCTGCCGGTCGCCTTTTCTTAAGCCCGGGCCCGCAAAAACCTCGCCGTAGCGCTGCTACGACTTCGATTTCTGCAAACCCGATTTGATCAAAATCCAACGCGGAATCGCACAAGGTCCTCAATCATCATTTACCTAGGAGCAACATTCATGAGCAAACGTGGGGTAAGTACCAAAATGCAGGGGGCGGTTCTCCTGCACCGCAGACGCCTGATCCGGCGCGTGTTTTTGATCGCGCTGGGTGCGGCGGCTTTGGCTGTGCTTGTCTGGTTTGGCTATGTGATGCTGCACTTCCAGCTGTATGATGGCTACCGCGATGTGCTGGACGCCCGTGCCTATATAACACAGGCCGGAACGCCGTTTGCGGCAATTGGAGAGGATGTTACAAGCGTACCCGGTATGGCGCTGGCCGCCGAAAACGAAAGCTTCAAGCTGTATACCGACGTAAAAACCGCCGAGGTGGCCGTATACGACAAGCGCAACGGCGTCACCGTGTACTCCAACCCGCCGGATCTTGCCAATGATCCCATCGCCAACAAAACCAACATGAACTACCTCAAGTCGCAGTTCCTGCTGGATTATTATAATCAAAGCCGCACCGCAGGCGTGTACGACTCCTACTCCATGGCGCTGGAGCGCGGACAGGTGACCGCCGAAAGCATCCCCGGCGGCATCCGCTACACCTACGAGCTGGGTGAGATTGAGGAGATTGAATACTACGTTCCCACAGCGCTTTCGCCGGAAAAGTACGAGGAGATTATCGGGAAGGTTTCCCCGGCCGACGGCGACACCATCCGCCGTATGTATACCCTGGACCTGGAAACCGAGGGCGTCTACGGCCTGATCACCACCGTGCGCTCCAACAAGCGCACCCTGCGCAGCCTGGATACCATCCTGCAATCCGCAGGGTTTACACAGGAGGACTACTACGAGCAGATGCAGCGCAGCGCGGGCGGTGCCGCCGAACCCATGACCTTTGTAATCGCGCTGGAATACCGCCTGTGCGACGAGGGGCTTGAGGTGAAGCTGCCCGTCAGCCTCATGCAGGAGAAGGGCGGCGGGTCCATCTACCGGGTACAGCTTTTGCGCACCTTCGGCGCGGCGGGCGCGGATGAAACGGGTTATATCGTCGTGCCGGACGGTGCCGGCGCGATCATCCGGTTCAACAACGGCAAAACAAACGCTTCAGCGTATTCCCAGTATATCTACGGCATCGATATGCTGGAAGCCACCTATACCATCCTTGAAAATACTACGCCCGCGCGGCTGCCCATCTACGGCATCTGCCGGGAGAACTCTTCCGTTTTGGCCACCATCGAGCGCGGCGCATCGCTTTGCTACCTCACGGCCGATATCGCGGGCAAATACAACAGCTACAACTACTGCTACCCGACCTTCATGCTGCGCAGCTACGATATTCTGTCGATGTTCGGGGTCTCTGGCATGGAGGCGGAGCTGCCGATTGTGGAAAAGGACCTGTACGATGAGGACATCACCGTGCGCTATGCCCTGCTCACGGAGGAGCACAAGGGCTATACCGGGCTTGCCAACTACTACCGCGAGCGCCTGATGCGCGAAGGAACGCTGACCCCGCAGGCGGCGGGCGGCGATATCCCCCTGTTTTATGATGTGATCGGCGCTGTAAAGAGCACCGCGCATTTCCTGGGCTTTCGCTATTTGCAGGTCAAGCCGATGACCACCTTTGCACAGGCCGGAGCCATGGCCGAAGCGCTGCAAGCGCTCGGTGTGCAAAACCAGATCGTCAATTTTCAGGGCTGGATGAACGGCGGCTATTACCACGATGTACCCGACCGTGTTTCCGTGCTGTCGCAGCTCGGCGGCAAGCAGGGCCTGGAAGCCCTCAGCGCAAGGCTGGATGCGCTGGGCGGCACGCTGTACGCCGACGTTGCCTTCCAAAATGTCACCCTGATCTCCAAACGCTACAACCGCGCCTATGAAAGCTCCCGCTATTACGGCGCAGGCTATACGGCGGTCCTGGGGCAGATCAACCCGGCGCTCCTGCGCCGCGTATCGGCGCTGGGCTATCCGGAAACCATGAGCTCGCTGTTATCGCCCAAGTTCCTTTCCCGCTATGTGGACGGCTTCCTCCGCTCTGCGGACAGCCTGGATATCGCGGGTTACTCCCTGCGCGATCTGGGGGACGAACTGCACTCCGACAAACGCCGCACCGAGGTCATCTCCCGCGAGCAGGCCATGGCGATCGTCACCGCGCAGCTTGCTAAGCTGAATGGCACCGGGAAAGAATTGCTGCTGAGCGGCGGAAACGCATATGCCCTGCCCTATGCCGCCGCCGTGACCGGCGCGCCGCTTTCCGCCAGCGAGTTCTATTTGGTAGACGAGTCCGTGCCCTTGTACCCGATGATCGTGCACGGCTGCGTCGATTACGCGGGCGCGCCCATCAACATGGCCGAAAGCGCCGACTGGCAGGATGAGATACTGCAAATGATTGAATACGGCGCCAGCTGCCGCTTCGTGTTCACCTGGGAGGATGCGGCGGAGATGAAATACACCGGCCTGAACCGTTACTACGCCACTACCTTTGCCAACTGGCAGCTGGAAGCCGCGGACGTATACCGGCAGCTCAACACGGCGCTGGCTCCGGTGCACGGCGTGCAGATGATCTCGCACGAGCGCGCGGGCGACGTAGCCAAAGTGGGCTACGCAAACGGCGTGACCCTGTACCTGAACTACGGGGCGGAGGAAACGGTATTTGATTCTGTACTGATTCCCGCGAGGGGCTGGACGCTTGAGGGGGTGTCGCCGTGAAACGGTTCCGCCTGACCATGAGCCGCAAACGCATGATTATCGGGCTTTTGTTCATCATGCCCTGGCTGATCGGGTTTATCTATTTCTACGTCCGCACCCTGTTTATGACCGGGCAGTTCTCGCTGTCGGAGATCTCCATCGCGTCCACAGGCGGGTTTCAGCTTTCGTTCGTCGGGCTGGATAACTTCCTTTACGCGTTTCGCGCGCACCCAAGCTTCAAGCAGATTCTAACGACCTCGATGTTCAACATGGTCGTGGATGTGCCGCTGATCATCTTCTTCAGCCTGTTCGTTGCGATGCTGTTAAACCGCAGGTTCAAGGGCCGTGCGCTTGTACGCGCGATCTTCTTCCTGCCGATCATTTTAAACGCCGATGCGATCACCGAAGCGCTGACCATGCAGCTACAGATGATGACTGGCGGCCTGAGCCCCATGAGCTCGGAGGTCGCCTCGGCGGCGGGCAATGCCACCGTGAGCGTCGGGTATTACCTGTCGCTGTTTGAAAACCTGGCGCTCCCGCCGGTGGTGCTTGATTATATCGTGGGTGCGGTGTCGCGCATCTCGGATATCATCACGGCGTCCGGCGTGCAGATCATCATCTTCATCGCGGCGCTGCAGTCCATTCCGCCTGCGCTGTACGAGGTCTGCCGCATCGAGGGCGCCACCGGGTATGAGACCTTCTGGAAGATCACCTTTCCGATGATGATGCCCCATATTATCACCAATGTGGTTTACACCGTGGTGGACGCTTTTGCCAAAAGCCCGGTGGTCGACCTGGCCTACAGCACGGCCTTCACGGAATACCAATACGGGCTGTCCAGCGTGTTCAGCCTGGTATCCACACTGCTGGTGTGCCTGCTGCTGGTGATCGTCGTCCGCATCATTCAAAAGCGGACCTTCTACTACGACTGAGGGGAGGGAACAGCATGGAAAAACTGCGCAAGCAAATCCGGCGCATCGAGCAAAGCCCCGTGTATGCCGATGTGAAAAACGGCGTGAAAAAAGGCCTGAAGGAAAAGCTTTTCAGCGTGTTTCGCTTTGTGATTATCCTTGGGATCAGCTATGTGATTCTCGCCCCGGTGATCGGGCTTGTATCGAGCTCTTTTTTCTCAAACGCCGATGCGTACAGCCCCACAGTGTTCACCATCCCCATGGCGCCGACGCTGGAGCGCTACCAGCGCGCGATTGTGCACCTGAAATACCTGCCGACGCTGGGGCGGACGATGCTGTTTTCCATCTCGCTGACGCTCATCCAGCTGATGGTGTGCTCTATGGCGGGTTACGGCTTCGCGCGCTTCCGGTTTCCGCTGAAAAAGCTCCTGTTCGCCTGTGTGGTGGTGATGATCGTCATCCCGTCCTATACCATCATGCTGCCGCTGTATGTCACGTTCCGCGATTTCGACCCGCTGGGGCTTGTTACACTCCTGACCGGAGCACCCATCAACCTGATGGGTACGACCTGGCCCGTGTACATCATGACGGGGCTTGGCTGCGGGCTGCGCAGCGGGCTATTCATCTACATTTTTAACCAGTTTTTCCGCGGCCTGCCCCGGGAAATTGAAGAGGCGGCCTTTGTGGACGGCGCGGGCACCTGGTACACCTATTTCCGCATCATGCTGCTCAACGCCATGCCCGCGGTGATTACCGTATCGGTCTTCTCGCTGGTGTGGCAGTACAACGATACCTTCTTTGGCCGCCTGTTCCTGATTTCCAATAACGTGCTCCTGTCCAAGCGCGTATCCTCCCTGCAGGTCAACATCCGGACGCTGGACAAGATCATGGATCCGTCCATTCAGCAGCTCTACGTCAGCGCGGGCATCGTGCTTTTGATGCTCCCCATGGTCATCCTCTACCTGCTACTGCAAAAGAAATTCGTCGAAAGCGTTGAACGCAGCGGCATTGTTGGCTAGGGAACGGAAACAAACGTTTCCACGCCTTCCGGGTAACAATAGATACCAAATACAGACGTATCATGCAAACCGCAGGACAGATCAACCCGGCTGACCTACGACTCCATTCAGCGCTTTGGACGGGCGATCAAGCCCAAACCCGAAACCTAAGCCCCGCGAGGGCGTAAAAAATAAGGAGGGAAACCCAACATGTACAAAAAGCTTACGGTACTACTGCTCTGTGTAGCGCTCACCCTGGGCTTGGCCGGCGCGGTTGCATACGCTGCCGACGAGCCCGCGCCCAGCATCGACTTTGAGGACGGCCTTTACGGCTTTGTGGGCCTGGATATGTCTGCTGGCAATGCCGACGAATCGGTATTGTCGGTTGTGGACTATAACGGCTCCAAAGCGCTGAAGGTCGAGGTCACAAAGAAGGTGCCCTACGTGATCTTTGAGATCTCCGCACTGCTGGGCGACGACGTTGCCAAACTGGCTTCGGTCACCATGGATATTGGGATCGATACCGGCGCGGACAGCAAGTTCTACGCCTGTTCGGGCCGCATCTACAAGTACTTTGGCGAAGCCAATGAAAAGGCGTACGACGAGTGGTCGGTCTATCTGGCGTCCAAAAACCCCAACGTCGCCAAGATGATGCTGGATGAAGGCGAAGCCTTTGTGGCGGGCGCAGGCAACTACATCGTCGTCTCCAAAGAGGTGGATAACTACGCCACCAAAACCGGCGGCACCCCCGTGTCCCTGTACATCGATAACGTGCGTTTCTTCGACGCGGACGGCAATGTGCTGCCGGTGGATACGGCCGCGATGTTCGTACCCCGCAACGCCGAAACCGATTGGTCCAACCTGACGGTCGTCGACAAAGAGGTTGATCTGGGCATGGCAGGCGCGGGCGGCGCGTGGAGCCAGGGCGCGGACGGTGTGTTCCTCAACGACGGCGGCACGCTGGATCCCGCGATCATCACGGAAGATTCGATCATTACCGTGTACTACTCCGGCGGCGGCAAAATGTGGCTGGTCGGCGTATCCGGCGGCAATCCCAACGGCGACTGGATCCGCATTGCGCAGGAAACCGCAGCCATTAACGACTCCCGCACCATGGCGCAGATCACCGGCGCGCAGATCATCGATGCGCTGGGCGCGGACTTTGGCGCGACGCTTGCCAAGCTGCAGTGCGAGTCCGACATGGACTGGGAGGTCACCAAAGTAACCATCGGCGAGAAGGCCGATATGCTCTACGGCCTCAAGGATGCCGTGGATCTGGGCGTGTCCGGCGCGGGCGGCGCGTGGAGCCAGGGTTCCGACATCTATACCATCAACGAGGGCGGCACCTTCGACCCGGCGCTGATCGTGCCCGGCACGCTGTTCAACATCAACTTTGCGGGCGAAGGCAACGTATGGATGGTCGGCGTATCCGGCGGCAACCCCAACGGCGACTGGATTCGCATCGCCCAGGGCATGGCGCTGCAATACGGCAGCAACGCCCAGATTACCTATGACCAGATCGTGGCAGCGCTCGGCGAGGACTTTGCCTCGACGCTCGCCCGCCTGCAGGTGGAAAGCGATATGGACTGGGAAGTGTACGCCGTTACCTTTGGCACGGCGCTGGCCCCCTATGTGGAAGCCAAGAGCCAGGTAGATCTGGGCGCATCCGGAGCGGGCGGCGCGTGGAGCCAGGGCGCGGATGTCAACACCATCAACGACGGCGGCACCTTTGACCCGGCCCTGCTGGTGCCCGGCACGGTGATCACCGTTAATTACTCCGGCGCTGGCGACATGTGGCTGGTCGGCGTATCCGGCGGCAACCCCAACGGCGACTGGATTCGTATCGCGCAGTTCGCGGCATCCAAAAACGCCAAGGGCGACAAGGTTCAGATTTCCTATGATCAGATCGTCTCGGCGCTGGGCGCGGATTTCGCCTCGACGCTTGCGCGTATCCAGTGCGAATCGGATCAGGATTGGGAGGTCTACTCCGTAACGCTGGGCACGGCGGCGGAATAAATAAAGGAGGAATGAAACCATGAAAAACATGAAACAATTCATCGGCTTTGCGCTGGCGCTTGTTCTGGTGGTGACCAGCCTGGGCTCTGTCGCCTTTGCCGCCGAGGGAAAGCGCAACATCACCATCGGCTTGTGGTGGGATAGGTACTACGATTCCACACAGGAGTCCGTGGAAGATAACCCCTTCTACCAGGGCACCATTTCCGACCAGATGCTGTTTGACGTCGTTAAGAAAGTGGAAGAAAAGTACGACGTTACCATCGAATACCAGAATCTGACCTACGTGGGCATTCAGGAATCGATCAACACCTCGGTGCTGGCCGGCACGCCGGACTGCGATATCTACCTGGTGGATACTCCCATCGGCGTTCCCGCCGTGATGAACGGCTATGCCATCAACATGAAGGACATCCTCCCTGCCGACAGCGATATCTTCACCGATCATCTGGTGATGAACTATCTGGATCTGGGCGATGGCGGCGCGTATATGATCAAGCCTGTCTCCGGGCAGTCGGTCGTCGAGGCTACCTACCCTCTGATGTTCAACCTGCAGATGATTCAGGATGCCAACCTGGAAGACCCGCGCGATCTGTACGCCAAGGGTGAGTGGACCTGGGACAAGTTCGCCGAATACTGCCAGGCGCTCACCAAGGATACCAATGGCGACGGCATTATCGACGTGTACGGCTTTGGCGGCTTTCAGCAGGAGTGGTTTGAGGCGATGCTCATGTCCAACGGCACCTATGTGGCCTCCAACGGCACCGAAAACTTTTCCGCGCCCGAGGTGACCGAGGTGCTGCAGTTCATGCAGGACATGTATGTGAAGTACAACTGCGCCTACCCCTATGCGGCCGAGAGTGCGTCTGACGTGATGCGCTTCATCTACCGCGACGGCAAGTGCGCGTTCTCCCCCGGCGCGGCCTGGGTGCTGGGCGCCAACGCCGATTACAACTGGGACGGCTCTGCGGCGTCGACCCTTGAGTTCGACATGGTGTTTGTGCAATGGCCCGTCGGCCCCAGCGGCAACCAGGAGACCAACAAAATGAAGCTCTCCGGCGGCGAGTTCTACATCATCCCTGTCGGTGTGGAAGACCCCGAGCTTGTTTACAATGTATTCTATGACTTCACCAACTGGTACGATAACGACGTATCCATCCGCGACGATGCCCAGACACTGGGCTGGTGGTACGGCGTAACCGGCAAAGACCTGGATATCCAGGACTGGAACTTCTCCGTGATGTTCGATATGGGCCTGCGCGAGCAGTTCGACCTGGTTTCCTCGCTGAATGTCTTCCCGGATTTCCTGGGCCTGTTCAACGGCGATTACACCCCCGCGCAGTTCCAGGAGACCTACAAGCAGGAATATCAGGACGCTCTCGACCGCACATTCAAGTAGGAAAACGATAAAGGCATCCCCAGTGCGCTATCGGCTGCCTTTTCCCCATCTTGCGCTTGCGGGACCCTCGACGTAGCGCTGCTACTACTTCGGTTCCCGCAAACGCAACCTGGAAAGAATCCAGCTCGGTATCGCACCGGTTCTTCCTTTATCGTTTCCCTACCTATGCCATCATCAAGCGAATAGAGGGTATGGGAACACGGACAGTCAAAAAATACGAGACGGGGATAGCGGGCGCGGCTCATGGGCCGCCCCGTCCCCGGACTACGACAAAACCAACAGGAAGGTACGCATCAGTATGAGCAAAATGAAGATGATCGCTCCCGGAACGAAGAACATGCCCTGGCAGGAGCGCCCGGCGGGCAGCACCGCGCCGATGTGGCGCTATGAGGGAAACCCGATCATCGGACGCAATCCCATTCCGGGCGTCGCGCGGATCTTCAACTCCGCCGTGATGCCCTACGAGGGCGCATTCATCGGGGTGTTCCGCGGCGAGCAGGTGGACGGTGTTCCGCATATCTACCTGGGACGCAGCCAGGATGGCATCCGCTGGACCTTCGATGAGAACAAAATTCCCTTTGTCAACGAGGCGGGGGAGCCGTTCATGCCGGCCTCGGCCTACGATCCCCGCCTGGTCAAGGTGGAGGACACCTATTACATCATGTGGTGTACGGATTTCTACGGCGCGGCGATCGGGTTGGCAAAGACCAAAGACTTTAAAACCTTTGTGCGCCTGGAAAACCCCTATCTTCCCTTTAACCGCAACGCGGTGCTGTTTCCCCGCAAAATCGGCGGAAACTTTGTGATGCTTTCCAGGCCCTCGGACAGCGGACACACGCCCTTTGGTGATATTTTCCTGTCCGAAAGCCCCGACCTTGTGTACTGGGGCAAGCACCGCCATGTCATGGGCCGCGCAAGCGCCTGGTGGCAATCGCTGAAAATCGGCGGCGGCGCCGCGCCGATCGAGACCTCGGAGGGCTGGCTGGTGTTCTACCACGGGGTGGTGGGCACCTGCTCAGGTTATGTGTATTCCGTCGGCGGCGCGATTTTGGATCTTCAAGATCCGTCCAGGGTGAAATACCGCTGTAACAACTTCCTGTTAACGCCGGAGGAATGGTATGAGGAGCGCGGGTTTGTGCCCAACGTCGTCTTCCCCTGCGCAACATTGCAGGATGCCGAAACCGGGCGTATCGCATTGTACTACGGGGCGGCCGACAGCTATGTCGGGCTTGCGTTTACGGATTTTGATAGTATGATAGAGTATATTATCAAGCATTCCAGGGTCACCGACAGTGACACGGAAATCGGGATTCGATAAACAAGAAGGTTGGGAATAAGACGTGGCGGACAGAAAACACACAAAAATGTCGGACATCGCTAAGGAACTGGGCATTTCCACGGTAACGGTTTCCAAAGCGCTGTCCGGCCAGAAGGGCGTCAGTGAAGAACTGCGCGCGCGCATCCGCCGCCTCGCTGATGAGATGGGCTACCAGTCGCCTGCGGATATCCGGCGCAACCGGCAGGCGGCGGGCAGCAATATCGGCGTGCTGATCCCCAAGCGCTATCTGGACAACCATGAAACCTTTTACTGGAAGCTGTACCAGGAGCTCGTCAACCGCGCCAAACAGAAGGAATGTTTTACGCTTCTGGAGGTGCTGGAGGACAGCGAAGCCATGCTGCATCACCTGCCAAAGCTCGCCCTTGAAAACAAGGTGGACGGCATCATCATCGTGGGCAAGCCCATCAACGGTTATGCCGCGATGCTCAGGCAGCAATGGCACAAGCCGGTTGTGTTTCTGGACTTTTACGATGCCGACATCAGCGCCGATTCGGTGATTTCCAACGGCTTTTTCGGTACGTATATGCTCACCAACCATTTGCTGAGCCTCGGCCACCGCAATATTGGGTACGTGGGTACGCTGCTGGCCACGGCATCAATCACCGACCGCTACCTTGGCTACCAAAAGGCGCTGATGGAACAGCACATCCCTGTCCGCCTCGAATGGGTGGTGGATGACCGCGATTCCGAAGGAAAAAACCTGACCATCAAGCTGCCCGCGACCATGCCCACGGCCTTCGTGTGCAACTGTGATTACATCGCCGCCCTGCTGATCCAAACCCTGCTCGATGCGGGCTACCGCGTACCGCAGGATATTTCCGTGGTCGGCTTTGACAACTACCTCATGCCCGGCCTGTGCGATATCGGTATCACCACCTACGCCGTGGACATCGCCGAGATGGCGCGCATGGCGTTGCGCATCCTGCTCAACAAGCTCACCGGCCAGCCCTACCGCTCCGGTTTGCAAATGACCGACGGCTACCTGGTGGAAAAGGAATCTACGTCGCGCTGCGCGGGTGAAGCGCGGTAAAAATACTGTCTTGCGGGCAGGGGTTTATGGGTGTATTTCCGAATAAGAATAGCCATGAATATGCACAGCAGCGAGGGAATGGCGAACCAGAGACAAAATGACCGGATCCGCAAATGGACCCCGGTATTTCTGGTGCTTGCCAGCGTATTGCTGCTGTTATCCATGCAGCTGCTGCTTGGCAAGGATCCGTTCAAGCCATCTACCTACAATTCCTACACGCGACAGGCCATGCAGTGGCGCAAGGGCGAAATCGCGCTGGATGAAAACGTCGTTCATTTGGAGCTGGCGGTTTACCGGGGCCGGTATTATGTCAGCTTTCCGCCTGTGCCAACGGTACCCGTGTATTTGCTGACCTTCATCTTTGGCGAAAACGTGCCCGACGCGCTGCTGAATATGCTCTACGGCGTAGCCTCGTGCCTGCTGATATTTGTGATTCTCAAACGCAGGACCCGCGCGCCGGCTCTGTCGGCTGTCTGGGCGTTTTTAATATGCTTTGCGTCTTCCATGCTCCCAATTTTAACCGACGGCGCGGTGTGGTATCAGGCGCAGATGCTGGCGTTTCTGCTCACGGTCGGGGCAATGGAGCGCATGCAAAAGGGCGCGGTCACCACGGCGCTGATTCTGTTCGCGCTCAGCGTCGGGTGCAGGCCGTTCAATGTGCTGCTGGGGCCGCTGTTGGTGCTTTACGGTGTCCGGGAGCATATGCAGGGATCTTCCATCAGGGAAATCACACGGCTGCTGCTGCCCGGAGTGCTCTTTGGCATGAGCATCGCGGCGGCTTACATGTGGTACAACTATATCCGCTTTGATGATGTGCTGGAGTTCGGCCACAACTACCTGCCGGAGTTCAACCGGGACGGCCATACGCAGTTTGCCGTCTGGCATATTGTTGAGCACATCCCCATTTTTGTTTTCGGTTTGCCCTTCCAGACGGTGGATGGAGCTCTGGTGTTTAAAAAATTCGGGTTTTCGTTTCTGCTGGCCAGCCCGGTCTTTATTTGTTACCTGCTTTGGACAGCGCGCGATGTGATCAGGTGGCGCTTCACCTGGCCGGTTGCCGTTACCTTTTCGATCTTTATACTGCATGTGCTGCTGCTGTTGTCCCACCGCACAGGCGGGGGGTTTCAGTACGGCGCGCGCTATTTTGTGGATTGTATCCCGTATGTGATTTTCTACCTCGTCCTGCGCAAAGGCGACGAAGGAAGCCCCGCGCACCTCGGCCTCACCCGCGTGCCGTGGGCGGAATACAGCCTGCTTGTTTTCGGGCTGGTTCATAATATCGTGGGGACGTATTTTATTAATATTTGACCTGCGATAGAATGCGGTTGAAAGTACTACGGTGTTTCCTCTTTGCTATCAGAGTATGCGGCACTTTGGCTGACTTCCTTCAGATAACTGGCTGTAATGATGCCGGATGGCAAAGCGATGATTGCGATACCGAAGATTGACGAAACCATCGTGATGATACGACCGACATCTGTGATCGGATAAATATCGCCATAGCCAACGGTAGTTAAAGATACGGTTGCCCAATATACGGCGGTAAAGAATGTGTCAAAGGAATCGGGTTCCACATTGTAGATGACTAAAGCGGAGATCAGGATATAGGCGACGGCCAGTGATATAACGGCCAATAGCGCAGCTTTCTGTTTGCGGAACACGTTGACGATCATGATGAAACTCTTGGAATACCGCAAAACCTTGAACACCCGAAAGACCCTGAAAGCACGAATCAGACGAAAAACCCTCAGTAGCCTGAAGCTGTTGTTGAGCAAAGCAATGGAAGGCAGAATTGATAATAAATCAATCATAGCCAAGAATGAAAATGGATAGCGCAAAAACGAAGAAGGTTTTCTTTTGTTGTATTTAAAGTCGGCCGTAGCCAGGCGAAGTATATAATCCAGGATAAAGATTGATACTGCGATTCTGTCAATGGTGACGAAAATCGTGTATTCCTGCTTGAATGCCAACGGGATAAGGCTGGCGACAATCACAATAATCATGATACTGTCATACAAACGGCTGAACAGGCTTGTGCTTTTTGATGGTTCGATGATTTCATATATTCTTTTACGCATTGGTATCACCCTTATTCATTTATTCTGCATATCGGATAGGCTTTATGTTAAGTATCTAAGACTGACTGATGGAATGATTATAGAATATAAACGGTGTTTTGGGAAATGCTCAAAGATTAATATTCGGGGAAATTGGAAGATGAGAATGTTTTTGCTATATAATGAAATGAAACGAGAAACCTCTTGCACCCTTTACATCCCTATGCTATAATAATTCGCACTACGCACCTTTGCCGACCGGGCGATTGTGCCGCATGTAGCGGTGTTCGCCTGGGTAGACGCAAGGGGTGGTTACCCCTCAAAGCCTTGCGATAGCGGGCCGGAGGAGGTTTAAAAACAAGGAGGAACTTTACCATGGCAGTCATTTCTATGAAACAGTTGCTCGAAGCAGGCGTCCACTTTGGTCACCAAACCCGTCGCTGGAACCCCAAAATGGCGCAGTACATCTTCACCGAGCGCAACGGCATCTACATCATCGACCTGCAAAAAACCGTCCGCAAGGCGGACGAAGCCTACGCCTTTATCCGCGATGTGGCCATGCAGGGCCAGAGCGTGCTGTTCGTCGGCACCAAAAAGCAGGCGCAGGAATCCATCGCGCAGGAAGCGCAGCGCTGCAACATGTATTATGTCAACCAGCGCTGGCTGGGCGGCATGCTCACCAACTTCCGCACCATCCGCACCCGTGTGGACCGGCTCAACCAGATCGACAAGATGGAGCAGACCGGTCAGTTTGATCTGCTGCCCAAAAAGGAAGTCATCAAGCTGCAGCATGAGCGCGAAAAGCTGGAAGCCAACCTGGGCGGCATCCGCGAAATGAAAAAACTCCCCGGCGTGCTGTTCATCGTCGATCCGCGCAAAGAGCACATCGCCGTATCCGAAGCCCGCACCCTGGGAATCCCGATTGTGGGCATTGTCGATACCAACTGCGATCCTGACGAGATCGATTATGTCATCCCCGGCAATGACGACGCCATCCGCGCCGTGAAGCTGATTGCCGGCAAAATGGCCGATGCTGTGCTGGAAGGCAAGCAGGGCCAGCAGATGGATACCGATGACGCGGCCGACGAAGCGCCCGCCGCTCCCCGCGCCGCCAGACCTGTTCCCCGTGCAGCCAAACCCGTTCCCGCAGCCCCCAAGGCCGTGAAGGTGGAAGAGGAAGCTGCTGCACAGGAAGCCACGACCGAAGAAGCTGAAGATAATTCCGCTGAGTAAGGAGAGAATAACGCGCATGGCAAATATCACAGCACAACTGGTAAAAGAACTACGCGAAACCACGCAGGCCGGTATGATGGACTGCAAAAAAGCGCTGATCGAAACCGACGGCGACATGGAAAAGGCCATTGAGCTTCTTCGCGAGAAGGGCCTCGCCGCTGCCGCCAAGAAGGCCAGCCGCATTGCCGCCGAAGGCATGGTGGACGGCTATGTGACCGAAGACCACACAACCGGCGTTATCGTCGAAGTCAACTGTGAGACCGACTTTGTTGCCAAGACCGATAATTTTATCGGGTTTTGCCGCAACATCGCCAAGCATATTGCGCTGGCCGCTCCCGCAGACGTCGACGCGCTGATGTCGCAGAAATTTGTGGACGATACATCCAAAACCATTACCGACCTGGTGTCCGACGCGACCGTAGCCATCGGCGAGAAGATTTCCGTCCGCCGCTTTGCCCGCTACCAGGCCGCTGCCGGCGTGGTCGAAACCTATATCCACATGGGCGGCAAGATCGGCGTGCTGGTCGAAGTCAATAACGACACACCCGCCACGTTCGATGCCGAGCCCTTCAAGGCCTATTATCACGACCTGGCCCTGCAGATTGCAGCCGCCAAGCCTGAGTATGTTCTTCGCGACGAAGTACCCACCGATACGCTTGACAAGGAGAAGAAAATCCTCCGCGAGCAGGCCCTGAATGAAGGCAAGCCCGAGAAGATCGTCGACCGCATGGTGGAAGGCCGCATCTCCAAGTTCTACAAGGACATCTGCCTCACCGAGCAGGCGTTTGTCAAGAATCCCGACCAGTCCGTGACCGATTATTCCGCCGAGGTGGAAAAGGCCATCGGTGCCAAGATCGGCCCCGTGCGCTTTGAGCGTTTCGAACGCGGCGAAGGTCTGGAAAAACGCTGCGATAATTTGGCGGCTGAGATTGCCGAAATGACCAAATAACCCCAGCCTGTCCATAACACCTGATCTGCGGTGTCGGCTGTGTGACGGCAAGCGGCATCACTTACGGGTGAGTAAGCTACGCCTTCGCTCCCCTCGCCGCCTCGCATCTCAGGTTTTTATCACAGGCTGGGATGATGCAAAGCCCCGATGACCGCCCGGTCGTCGGGGTTTGCTTATTAGAAGGGAAGTTCCATGCTCCGATTTGTGAAACGATCCGATCGCGTGTTTTCCGAGAAACAGAAGGTAAAGCTCCGCCCGTATACGGGCGTGAAGGCCGCGCTTCTGTTTTCGCGCGGGCTGGAAACGGCGGCGGACGCGGATCGTTTTTTGCATCCGGACATGGATCAGCTGCATGACCCGTTTCTGCTGTCGGGGATGCGCAAGGCTGTGGATTTGATTGCAGAAGCCAGGCAATTAAAGCAGCGTGTGGTCGTGTACGGAGATTACGATACCGACGGCGTATGCGCAGCATCGCTGCTCACGGAGGCTCTGCGGGCATACGGCGTGGAGGCCGATGCCTATCTGCCCCTGCGCGACGATGGATACGGCCTGAATAAAGAGGCTGTGGAGCAGCTTTCCAAAACCTATCAGCTGCTGGTCACAGTGGATCTTGGCATCAGCAACGCGGCCGAGGTCGCCCTGGCGCAGACGCTTGGTATGAAGGTCGTTGTTACCGACCATCACCAGCTTTCCCTTACGCCTTGCCCGGCCGACGCGGTGATCAATCCGCTGATGGACGGGTATCCGTTTGCGTACCTGTGCGGCGCGGGCGTGGCCTACAAGCTGGCAACGGCGCTGCATCCGGCGGACGACACCTTGCTTGCGCGGCTTTTGCCGCTGGCAGCCGTCGCCACAATTGCCGATATCGTCTCCCTCACGGGGGAAAACCGCGTGATCGCCGCGCTGGGTCTGCCGCTGCTTCAAACCCGGCTTGGCCTCAAAGCCCTGCTGGAGGTAGCCGGGGTGAAACCGCCGGTGCTGGAAGGCGCGGTGGCGTATCAGATCGCCCCCAGGCTGAACGCCGCAGGTCGCGTGGCCGATGCCAATGCCGCCGTAAAGCTGTTGATGACCGACGACCCCATGGAAGCGCAGCGGCTTGCCCAAGCGCTGGACGCGGCCAATACCGAGCGCAAACGGCTTGAAGCCGCCGCAGTGGACGAAGCGGCGGCGCAGGCGAAGACACACAACTTTGTGAAAAACCATGTGCTGTTTGTACGCGGCGAGGGCTGGCACAAGGGCGTGCTGGGCTTGACCGCCGGGCGGCTGAACCGCATGTATTCCGTGCCCGTATGCGCGCTGTCCGAGGAGGACGGTGTGCTGCATGGAAGCCTGCGGGGCGTGGCGGGTGTAAATCTCGCCGCCTGCCTGAAGCAGTGTGACGATCTGCTCGTCAAATACGGCGGACACGAGATGGCCGCCGGCGTGACCCTGGAAACCGCACAATACGAAGCGTTCCAGGCTCGTCTGGAGGCGGCTGTCAGCGATTCTGCCGACGCGGACGCGTTCATCCCCGCCCAGGAATACGATCTGGCATTGGAGCTTGAGGATGCTGAACTGGAGCTTGTGGATCTGCTCGACGGGCTGCGGCCGTTTGGCGCTGGGAACCCGGCGCCCGTGTTCCTGACCGCCGGAGCGCGTGTGGAAACCCGCCGTGCCTGCGGCGCGGGCGGCACACATTTGCAGCTGCGTCTCCGGCAAAACAAAAAAATACTGTCGGGTATCGCCTTTGGTAAGGGCGGCGATGCCGACACCCTGCCCGATGAGGTGGACGCCGCCTATACCCTCGAACGCAACGCCTACATGGGCAGGGTTGAGGTGCAGTGTCATGTGGCGGCCCTGCGCCCCTCCGGGTATATGAGACGGCGCACAGTGGAACAGGAAAGCGATGCAGTCTACCAGGACTGGCTCATCGAACGGCTGGCGGAGCAGGCAGGAAAAACAGCCTCCGACGCAGAAAAATTAACATTCGTGCCCGAGCAGGCAAACGCGACGGCCGACTCGGATGCGCTGCTGGACGGCTGTCAGGGTACGCTCTACGTTGCCTACACCCGGGACACGGCGGTTGCCCTGCTTCAAAAGCTGGAAGACCGGGTAGATGTTTGGGTGGGCGCGGTGGAGGATCCCCGCTGCTTTCACACGCTGCTTTTACGCCCCGGTCTTGAGCGGCTGTCCCCGCATTGGAAGCATGTGGTTTTGCTGGACGGCGCACTGTCGGATGCGGATCTCCGCTGGTGGCAGGAGCAGTGCCCATCGGCACGGCTGGTGGCACCCGCCCCAGGTACAGTGCTGCGCCGGGCCATGCAGGCGCTGGACGCGGGGGACGATGCCTATCGTGAGCTGTACAAGCTCCTGCGGCGCACCACCTTCGAAAGCCAGGCAAGGGCCGCGCAGGCCGCCGGGCTGACGCAGGCGCAAACACTGCTGGGGCTTCTCGCCTTTGCGGAGCTCGGCTTCATCCGCCTTGCGCGCAATCCCTTTCAATACGAACTGCTTCAAACCGCCAAACGCCCGCTGGACGATAGTCCGTTGCTTCACCATATTCGCACCATCGCCACAGGAAAGGAGGGACACGGATGCTGACCTTTATCACCAACGAATGTATGCCGCTGGACAAAATGGTTGCCCGCGTGCAAAAGCAAAACCCTGGCGACGACAGCTACCTGCTGGTGAAGAAGGCGTATGAGTTCGCCGAGAACGCGCACAGCTGCCAGATTCGCAAAAGCGGCGAGCCGTATTTCATGCACCCCGCGTCCGTCGCCTCCATCCTCACCGATTTGATGATCGATCCGCCCACCATCGCCGCCGGGCTTTTACACGACACGGTGGAGGACTGTACCTCCGTGGATATCGACACCATCCGCAAGGAGTTCGGCGAGGAAGTCGCCGCGCTGGTGGACGGGGTCACGAAGCTGGATAAGCTCGATTTTTCCAACCGCGAGGAGCAAAAGGCCGAATCGCTGCGCAAGATGATCCTGGCCATGTCCAAGGACATCCGTGTGGTGATCATCAAGCTGGCCGACCGCCTGCACAACATGCGCACCCTCAAACACCAGCCGCCAGAACGCCAGCGCGCCATTGCCGATGAGACGCTGGATATTTTCACGCCGCTGGCGCACCGGCTGGGCATGAACGCCGTCAAGCAGGAGCTTGAAGATCTGGCGTTTAAGTACATGGAACCCGCCGCCTATCAGGACATCGCCCGCAAGGTGGGCCTGCGGCGTATCGAGCGCGAGGAAAACATCCGCCTCGTCATCCAGAGCCTGTCGGAAAAGCTCGACGAAAACAACATCCATTATGAAATCGACGGGCGCTCCAAGCACCTGTATTCCATCTACCGAAAAATGACCGAGCAGAACAAAACCTTTGAGCAGATTTACGATCTGATCGCCGTGCGCGTGCTGGTGGATACCGTGCAGGATTGCTACGCTGTGCTTGGTATTGTGCATACGCTGTGGAACCAGATCCCCGGCCGCTTTAAGGATTATATATCCGTGCCCAAGGGCAACATGTACCAAAGCCTGCACACCACGCTGATCGGCGGGCGCACAATGCCTTTCCCGTTCGAGCTGCAGATCCGCACCTGGGATATGCACCGCGTGGCGGAGTTCGGCGTTGCGGCGCACTGGCGCTACAAGGAAGGCGCCAAGGCCGACGATCTGGACAACAAGCTCTACTGGCTGCGCCAGATTCTGGATTGGCAAAACGATACCCGCGATTCCAAAGAATTCATCGATTCCCTGAAAACCGACCTGTTCTCCGACGAGGTGCTTTTGTTTACGCCCAAGGGCGATATCATGAGCATGCAGCGCGGCGCGACGCCCATCGACTTTGCCTACCGCATCCACTCGGGTGTGGGCAACCACTGCGTGGGCGCGAAGGTCAACGGCCGCATTGTACCCCTGGATACGGAGCTGGAAACCGGCGACCGCGTGGAGATCATCACCTCTGCCAATTCCAAGGGCCCCAGCATGGACTGGATGAAGATCGTCAAAACCCCGCAGGCCAGAAGCAAGATTCGCCAATTCTTCAAGCGTGAGCTGCGCGGCGAAAACATGGTGCGCGGGCGCGAGATGCTGGAGCACGAGGCCAAGCGGCGCGGCGTGCAGATTCACACCATTTTAAAACCCGAATTTTACGATCCCATCCTGAAACGCTACGCGTTTCAGGAGCTGGACGATATTTACGGCGCGGTGGGCTACGGCGGTATGGCGGCAAGCTATGTCATCAGCCGTTTGATGGAGGAACAGCGCAAAACCGAGCAGAAGGATGTTCCCGAGGTCAAGGAGGTTTCCCAGGAGGAGCTTCACAAGCATGTGGGCAAGCCCTCCCACGGCGTGTACGTGAAGGGGCAGTCAGGCATTCTGGTGCGCTTTGGGCGCTGCTGCAACCCCGTGCCGGGC
>DAIOVG010000029.1:0-20761 GCA_036759125.1 Candidatus Limiplasma sp. | reverse complement strand
TAGCGGTCGGGCTGCACGCCGGTGATGTAGATCACCTTGCGGTAGATGGCGTTGAGCTGCTGCACGGCCGACTGCACACGGCCGATGATCTGCGCCATATCGCCCAGCACCACCTCCATGCGCAGGGTATGCGTTCCGGCGCTCAGGTACAGGCGGTAGGGGTCGCCGTTCTTCTGCTCCAGTGTTTCCATGCGCCAGTTCTGCGCGTAGGCAAAGCGGTAGGCGGAAAACTCGGCAAAGGGCACTTGCCCGTCAATTGTAATCCGGCGGGATACATCCACCCCGCGCACAAAGTTCTGGCGGTCGAACATCGAAATGCAGTAGTACCCCGCCTCTTCGATGGTGAAATCCCACTCTATCCACTGGCCCGCAAAGCGCCACGGCATGCCGCCGATGGAGTTGTTCATAAGGGTTTTAGCGCTCGCTGGATACACCGCCGACGACCCCTGCTCCTGCCGGGGGTAGAGCATCTGCGAGGAGGTGCGTACGGCATTTTCGGCCTCAATACGGATGAGCTTCCCGTGCGTATCCTTTGCGCCGGCCGCGTCGGCTTCTGCCTTGGCGGCCTCGTACGCAGGGACGTCCGCATGCCCGCCCAGGGTGATGGATTTGAGCAGCATCGGCTCGCGCAGCGACAGCAGGGTGAGGGTATGCTCCCCGGCGTTTAAATAGACGGCCAGGGGGGTTTCAATGTATCCGTTCTTGTCATACAGCAGGGAGCTCATCCACTGTGGGGTCTCAAACGGAGAGGGTTTCAGGTCGTTGCCCTGGTTATCCTTGCGCCAGGCGATGCGGGTGACGCCGTTTGCGTCCACGTATGCGGGCAGGGCGGTATTGGCCCATACGCGGCCCAGCTCCACCAGCGACAGCTCCTTGTAGGGCAGCCTCCCGTCCACAAAAAAGGCGCGCTGGATTTCGGCGCTCTTCCCCTCGACCGGGTAATAGTTCAGCCGCAAATCGTACCAGCCGCTTTCCTGCACGGTGACGGAATAGGCGATCAGCGCGTTTTCGGCGGTCAGCACGGCGGTGCCGTCCATCCCCTCGAAGTTGGTCATCAGAACGGGATATACGGGAACGCCGTCCTCCTCGTAGCGGATGTAGTCCCGGGCGGGAATCACAAGCTCCGCCTGCGCCGCGCCGCCGGGAACCGATGCCGCATAGCTTTCGTAGCTTGGAATGGACTTGTCGATGGAGTTGGTGCTGACGATATGATAATAGTCGTCCATGGTCTGCGCGTCGGCCAGGGCCGCTTCCACCGTCTGCGGCGTTTCGCCGGACTGCGTTTGTGTACCCGGCTCCGGCAGCGAATAGGTTTTCAGGTCTGGCAGATCGGCGCGCTTGATCACCAGATCGCTTTCATAGACCTTTTGGACCATGTACCGCTCCGTATACTGCTCGGACAGCTCGTTAAATGCCTTGTTGGCCACCACAAATTCGCCGCCCCAGGTGCAGAACAGCCCCCACATCGCCCCGTCGCGCAGGGCAAGGTCCGGGTCGAACAGGCAGCCGTTTTCGGACATGATGATCATCTTGTTTTCGGATGTATACTGCGTGGCTTGGATAAACCGGGCGGTTTGCGGGGTATACACACGCTCGCCGGGGTAGGTGTCCTCGCCGATAATATCCACCACATCGTCGCCGGGGTACCAGTCGGCAGCCTGGCCGTTCCACACCCAGATGAGGTTGTTAAGGCCATGATCGTTGGTCAGCCGGTCGTACAGCATACGGTACAGGCCTATGTAAGCGTCCCGCCCCTTGGCACCCCACCAGAACCATCCGCCGCTGGCCTCGTGCAGGGGCCGCCAGAGCACGGGCACGCCCGCGTCCTGCAGGCGCTTGAGCTGCACGGCGATGGCGTCGATATCCTCAACCAGCAGCTGATACCCCTCGGCATCGTAGCCGGACATGATTTTTTCAAGGTCGATATTGGTTTCCTTGGTATAAAAGCCCTTGTACCAGATGCCGGTTAAGTATTTTTCCGGCGCGTTCCAGTGCCAGGTCAGGGTCACGATGCCGCCCTTTTCCTCCCAGTATTCTATGGCATGCTCCACCGCCTGCGATTGCGCGCCGTTTGCCACGCGGGAGGGTGAGTAATCGATCAGGTCCAGCCCGAGCACCGCGGGGTACTGCCCGCCGGTGGCGCGCCAGATGGCCGCGTTTTCAATGCCGTACATCCCGCCGTCGCAGTACTGGCCGGAGAGGATCTTGCTTCCATACATACTGCACAGGTAGTTCCATAAACGCAGCGCGTTATCGGAGGCGTTCCGGTTGACAAGTACAGGCATAATATCAAACAGCCCCTCTCTGAGCGGCGCGGAAGGCGACAGGGAGACCGAATCGATCTTCACCCAGCCCCAAAATTTCCGCACGCCGACGGTGTGCTCGCCCTGTGTCATGTACAAACGCGAAAGCGTGGTATCGCAGAAGGCCTTCCCCTCCACGCTGACCACGCCCATATCCTGGCCGTCCAATAAAATGTAATTTTCCTTGTAGCCGCCATCGACGCTTGCCTGGGTGACCGTCAAATCGTAAAATCCATCCTGCGGCACGGAAACGGGAATGTCCACGCCATCGCCATCGTTTTGCAGGCCTTGCACATAGCCTATGGATGCCATGGAGCCAAGGCTCGCGCTCCCGGCAAGCGCGCCATCCTCCGCCTGAAAAACAAGCGCGTCTGCCCGGGCGAGCAGCAGGGCCGGGAGCAGACAAACGGACAGCACAAAACCCAATGCCGCCAGACGCACCCAAGCCGTTGCTTTCATTTTCGGAAGCCACTCGCCTTCATGTTTGAGTTTTCACGCCTGCGGCGCACGTTATGTTAACCAGTTAGCTTAAATATTACTTTATGTTAACCCTATCATATCACATCAAAATTGTTTTCGTAAAGCGTTTTTGTATAGTTTTCGTAAGTTTCGTTCCAATACGTACATGACAAGCACAAAAACCCCGCAGCCGATCTCTGCGAGGCTCTGTCAATCCCATGGAATGGTTTAACCGTTTAATTGAAACAGATAAAGCGGGGCGGTTTTGGTATAGGCAATGCCCTTGCCAAGCGCCAGAATGCTTTCCGCGGTGTTCAGCTCCGGCTTTTTGGGGATGAAGTACTCCTGCGGCGGCGTTTGGGAGATGCCGTATTTCCCGTCCCGCCGGTTCAGGGCAAACAGCAGGGTGTAGTCCGGGTCCAGCGCGGCGATGCCCGCATCTCCGTGGCTGTTGTTGGAAAGAAGGTATTTGCCGGGTTTCAGGTACCGCTTGCAGGGCTGCGATATGATGCCCGCGTATTGCGAAATCAGCAGATCAAAGGCCTGCTCCGGCTCCGCAATGGGCTTGGTATAATCCTGCCCGTAAAACCGTATGGCCGTGGGTTCAGTGTAGGACGCGTTTTGATGAATCTCGGCTTCCAGCGCTGGAATATCACGGAAGAACGCCTTTGCTTTCCTGTCCGTATCCACGTAGCACACAGCGGGGATGACATACGAAGGCGAGATGTGCACAAAGCTGCCCGGATAGAGCGCCGACCGCAGCCCCAGCTCGGTTGCCAGCAGCGCAAACAAATCCCGCTGCGTATAGTCTCTGTCCGTATAGTAGGTATGATAGAGCGAAAGCATCGGGTTTCCCTAGTCCCGAATGCCGCGATACGCAAACGCCTCGTATCCGCTTGCGCCGACATTCGCCTTAAAAATTCCACCGGCCAGCGGTTCGGCGTTCAGGTCTGCCCCCTCGCGCGCGGTGGTGATATAGAGTGTATCCAGATTCTCCCCGCCAAAACAGCAGCTGGTGACCTTGGACGCCGGAACTGGCAGCATGCCGATGCACTCGCCGGTGCGCGGATCGTAGCGCCGCACGGCGCTCCCCTGCCAATGCGCTATCCAGAGCATGCCCTCGCGGTCGATGGTCATGCCGTCCGGATAGCCGTATTCTCCGGGTACGCGCACGCAAACCCTTCCCTCGCCAAGGGTACCGTGCTCCAGATCAAACGGAAACGCCCGCACAGTGAAGGTCATGGTATCAATATAGTAAAGCACGGTATCGTCGTGGTTCCAGGCAAGGCCGTTGGAGGTCGTTACACCGGTGAGCATCGTGCGCACTGTTCCATCCAAATCCAGGCACCAGAAAAAGCCCTTGCCCGTCATGGAACCCCGCATGATCTGCGTACCCGCCCAAAAGCGGCCCTTGCGGTCACACTTACCGTCGTTAAAGCGCAGCAACGGCACAAGCTCCTGCGGCTGGGCAATGCGCCTGACGGCGCCCTGGTCATCCAGCAGGTAGATGCCCGCCGCCATGGCCGCCGCAAACCCGCCGCCCTGGGCAGGCACGATCGCGCCCACAGCCTGCGCCGTATCAAGCCAGGTATGCTCGCCGGTTAAAAGCCGCAGGCTGTGCACCGTGCAACGGTGGATATCCACCCAGTGCAGCGTTGCGTTTTCTCCGTTCCACAGTACGCTTTCGCCCAGCTCCGCCTGCGCGTCGAATACAAGCTCCGCCTGGGGATATGTTTTCATTGGATTTCCTCCGTTTTTCACGAATTGGCCGTGTACTGTACGGCCAATGGATTCAATATCAATGCAACCGGCCGTCTGCACAGAACCGTAACCGGCGCGTCTGGAAGGTCTGCGCTGCCAGGCGGCAAGAAGGGCGAGAGCTGATCTTACCCGCTGCGTAAGTGATGCCGACTCTCATCCCGCAGTGGACAACGCAGATGAGGTATTTTCAGCAGGCTTAGCTAATAATTCAGGTACTCTATCTCCAGCGACGGATCGCAGCCCTCAAACGCCTGGGCGGCAATCGATTTCTTGGAGCGGATGCGGATGGTGCGCAGGCTCTCGTTATCGTAAAAGGCGTAATCCTCGATGGTATCCACGCCCTTGGCGGTCACCTTTCTAAGCGCCGAGCAGCCGTAAAACATGCTGGTCGGAATCGTGGTGATCGCATCTGGCAGGCGCAGCTTTTCCAGGGCCGTGCAATTTTGCAGAAGGTGACTGCCGATGGAGCGGAGATTTCCGTCCTTGGGAATCGTCAGCTTTTGCAGCGACGAGCAGAAGCGGAACACGCTGGTACCCAGCGTCTCCACCTTTTGGGGAACATCGAAGGTCTGCAGGGCCGCGCACATGGCAAACGCATACTCGCCCACTTCCCGCAGCGCCGAAGACTCGCTCAGGTGCACGGCGTGCAGTTTTTCACAGCCGTAAAACGCGTAGGGGCCGATCTCCTGCAGCGAATCCGGCAGCCAGACCTCTTCCAAATTACGGCAGCCATAGAAGAAGCTGCCGGGCAGGGTTTGCACGCCCTCGGGCAGTTCGACACGGACAATGGTATCGTCGTTGCGGTAGCCGTACTCGCCAAGCTGATGGAACTCCGCCACGCTTGCGATGCGCACGCGGCCTTCCTGCGCCTTGAACATCGCCTGCACCGGGTCTTGGGCAGGCAGGCCCAAATCATCGGTACTCTCCTGCTCCGGCTCCGGCACCTGCGGCGGAGCTTCAGGCGTCGGCGGCGCAGGCGGGGTTGCTTTGGCAGGGGCGGGAGCTGCGGCCATTGCCTCTGTGGACGCGGCGGCGCAGAACACGCCAAGCCCGCCGTTTTTAAGGAGTTTGTCCATTTCCTCCATGAACATGGTTTTGGCATCGAACCCGCGGTTTTCCAGCACGCAGGTCACGGCCGCGCACATCATGGCCGCCGTAACGGTAGACAGCTGCGAGGAAATGGTATGAACGCTGTTGGCGTAATCCCAGAAAATCGATTGCAGAATCTCGTTGATCTCCGCAACGGTCTGGGCAGACGGTACTGTTTTTTCCGGCGCGGGCGCGGCTTTGCTCTCCGGCGCGGGCTTCTCCGGTTTGAGCTCCGGGTCGGGCTTGGGCTTCGCAGCGGCGTCGTTCACCGCCTTGACGACGCCGGCCGTCAGCATGCGTTCGCGCTCGTCCAGCGTCTGGCGCATTTGCTCAAGCTGTTTAGACTCCTGGTTGAGGGCAAGCTCCCGCTTCTCCAGCTCGTTGGCCAGCTCGATGAGCCTTTCGATCTGCTCCTGGGTACTGTTTTGATTGCCCATGGTACGGACTGCTCCTTTGCCTGTGCATTGTGGTTGTTCAGGATCGTCGCTTTAAAAAAAGGCAGTTCCCCGTGCCCGCGGCACCAGAGCCAACAGCCAAATCATCATTCGTTTGTTCCTCCGGCAAAACGTCGGGTTTCCTTATCAGCGGATTGACTACCATATTATAGCGTCAGCGGTTGCGGCAAGTCAAGCAAAGGGTTGCGGGGACGCGCTCGGACATTCGGGAGTGCAAAATCGAAAGCCGCCGCAAATGTGCGGTTTTAAGGTTGACGGCCGTGTGTATACTTCGTATAGTCTCTGTAAACCAAACACAATCCAACGAATACCGGAAAGGACCCCTGCCTATGAAGATGATGAACCGCGTAAAACTGGCCCTGGACATCCTGCTGCTTTTGCTGCTTGTTTTGATGTATAAAAAGGACGTGCTGGGGCTTTCGTTTCACGAAATCGGCGGCATCGCGCTGTGCGCGTTGTTTATCGTCCATCAGCTCATCAACATCCAATGGATTGTGGCAACCTCCGGCCGCCTGTTCTCCAAAAACACCTCCCGGCGACTAAAGCTCAACTGGCTGATTGATTTTTTGCAGCTCGTGTGCTTTGCCTACATTCTGGTTTCGGGCATCCTTGTCAGCAAGGTGGCGTTTCCAAGCGGCGTTCGGGGCGAAACGCTACTAAAAACCGGGCACTACGCGGCATCGGCGCTGGCGCTGGTTTTGGTCGGCGCGCATATCGGGCTACACTACAAGTGGATCGTCAGGCGGACGCCTGCGCACAGGCTGCCGCTTTGGTTTCGCCGCAGCGCCGCCATCCTTGTAAGCGCCGTGATTCTGGGCTTCGGCGTATACCAGATGACCGCAACCAGATTTACGGCATGGATGGGCAATCTCGGCGCGACAATCGGCCTGTCGGGCACCCTATTGGATGGCGGTCACGACGGCGAAACACCTGTTGACGGCTCGGAATCAACGCTTTCGGATGGCGGACACGGCAGCGGTCCGCGGGGCGGCCAGGGCAAAGGCAACGGCAACGGCCGGGGTGCCGCCGCCGACCTGGACGTGCATACCGAATATCTGGCGGACGTCCTGCTGGGCTTTTCAAGCATCACGCTGGCCTTCGCCGCAGCCGTAGCGTGGCTCGATGGCATCCTGATCGCCCGCAAGCGCAAGCGGCTTTTTCAATGCGATTTGCCCGCGTAACAGCCTTGTGAAACGAAACGGCCGCGCTAACCGTGCGGCCGTTTTTGTTTCATATTTCAACAACTTTCTGCTCAGGATGCCTGAGATGTCAGACGACTAGGATGGGCTGGGTTGCGCTTTCCCGTTTGCAAGCGATACCCAGCCCCAACACAGCTCAATGATTCTCAGCAGGCTGATACGGCTTGGCGTAAAGATCAACCTTCTTTTTCCCGTTTTTGCGCGCCTGGAGCTTCCAGCCCATATTGCCCATGGTGAAGTACAGCCTTCTGCCTACGGGCGACTGGATCAAAATATCGGAGGCAGGGCTTGTATCGCCGCTTGCGATATCCGTGCGCATACGCCGGACGGCGCTGCGGAATTCCTCCAGCCTTTTGCGCACCGGGGGCGCGGGGTAGCCGTACATGCCTCCGCCGCCGATCATCACCCCGAAGCGGAGGCGGCCGCCCACCGCCTTGGCAAATTGGCCGATCACACGAACGGCTTCTTCATTAATATGGGGTTCGGGAAAGCCGCAGTTCGCCACGGCGTAGACGGGAATTTCCCGTTTCGCTTCAGGTTGCGCGTCCACATACCCCTTGTACAGCTGCAAAAAACGCATCAAAATGCCCGGCAGGCAAAAGATGTACAGCGGAAAAATAATCACCAGCGCGTCAGCCTCCGCCATTTCGGCAAAGGCCTGCTCCGTATGGTTGCGATCGAGCGTTCTGCGTACGCTGATGACGCGCGGCCGGGTACCGTCCTCCTGGAACACTTCGGCGGCGGTCTTCGCCAGAAGATCCGAGGCCGCCTTGCCTGGCGCTTTGGGGCTGCCGCTCAGAATGACGATTTTCTTCATGCTCATACCAGCGCCCCCGCTTTCTCCAGTTTCAGCGCGTCCAGCGCTTGCTCTGTTTTTTGGTCGTCGCCCTCATAAAAGAGCACGATCCCGTTTTCCCGGTGGTTGGTGGTGATACTGGTAAACAGGGCTTTCTCCTCCGCCGAAAGCCCGTCGCCATAGCCGATCATGATGAACGCCGGGTTTTCTAAATAGCGCGCGGGGTGGATGGTTTCGCCGTTTTTCCGAACCTCAAAAAACGGCAGGATATTGGGAATCCAGCGGTCGAGCGCGTTTTTCATGTTGGCGGAATACTGGCCGAACACCACCGGCACCAGGTAGACGGCCACGTCGCTTTGCATGGAATCGCGGTTAATGTCGGCCATCGAATCCCTGATCACGCATTCGCCGGGGGTTTTCACCCAGCAGCCAAAGCAGCCCCTGCAATACGCAAGCTCCTGCGGCTGCAATCGTTTTTCCGTAACCGCAAAGCCCTTGCTATCCAAAACGCGCCGCACCAGCGCATTCAGCTGTTCCAACGCGTTGGTTGCGAATTCGCCGTCCGACAGAATATATGCCTTCATGCTGATCCTCCTTTATGTTAACATCGTAAACATAGTGTAACCTGCAATGTTTGCGTTGTCAACATAATTGGGATATACTGAACCAAACTCTAATTTTCCATAACGGAGATGAGCGCATTGCCCGCACAGACCTACCACCACGGGGACCTGAAAACACAGCTGATCCGCGAGGGGCTGAGGCTTTTAGACGCCGAAGGCTACCAGGGCTTTACGCTGCGCAAGGTTGCCAAACTGTGCGGCGTCAGCCAGACCGCCCCGTACCGCCATTTCAAAAATAAGGACGATCTGATCGCCGCCATTACCGGGCAGGCGCTCAGGGCCTTTGGCGAGCAGCTGGACAGCGCCGTACAAAAGCATCCCGACGATCCCAAAGAACAGCTGCGGGAAATGGGCGTGGCCTATGTGCACTTTTTTGTGAACAATCCCGAGTACCTCCGGCTGCTGTTTTTAAGCGATATCAGCCTGCGCGCGCACTTAACCAGCATGCCGGACGTGCGGGAGCATTACGATTCCTTTCAGTTTCTGCAAACGGTCACCGCCGATTATGTCAACGCAACCCCCAACACGCCGTTTACACAAAACGAGCTGATGGTGTACAGCTGGGGACTGGTGCACGGCATCTCCACCCTGATCGCCACCGGAGAGCTGCCAAACAACGAAAGTATACTCAAAGCCGTGGATAAGGTCCTCGGCAGTATTTTATAGGCAGGGAGACGAGCGATGCATTACGCCGATTATAAAACCGTGCTGCTTGCAAACAACACCATGAACCTGTACCGGGGCTGCACGCACGGCTGCATATATTGCGACAGCCGCAGCGTGTGCTACCAGATCAACCACCCGTTTGAGGATATCGAGGTCAAGCGCGACGCGGATAAAATACTGGACGACCAGCTGCGCCGCCGCCGCCGAAAGGCGATGATCAACACCGGCAGCATGTGCGATCCGTACATCCCGCTGGAAAGCGAGCTAAGGCTCACGCGCCGCGCGCTGGAGGTGATTGCCCGGCACGGTTTCGGGTTGTCGATTCTGACCAAGTCCGACCGCATCCTGCGGGATTTGGATTTGCTTGAGGAAATCAACCGCAGGCAAAAATGCGTGGTGCAGGTCACCCTGACCACCTTTGACGAGAAGCTTTGCGCCGTCCTGGAGCCTAACGTATCCGGCACCAAGGCACGGGTAGAAGTCCTAAAAGAATGCCGGCGCCGCGGCATTCCCACGGTGGTGTGGCTGTCGCCCATCCTGCCGTTCATCAACGATACGGAGGAAAACCTTCGCGGACTGCTTTCCTATTGTGTCGAGGCAGGCGTTCACGGCATTGTCAACTTCGGCTTCGGCCTCACCCTGCGCGAGGGCGACCGCGAATACTTCTATGCCCAGCTGGACAAGCACTTCCCCGGCATGAAACAGCGCTATATCGACGCTTTCGGCCTAAGCTACGAATGCACCAGCCCCAACAACGGCCGCCTGATGCGCGTTTACAGCGAAATCTGCCAGGCGCACGGCATACTCTCCGGCCCCAAAGCGGTGTTCCGCTACCTGGGCGCGCTGCCGCCGGAGCCGCCGCAGGTTTCGATGTTTGATTTATTGGAGCAATAATGCGGTATTTTCCCATCCGCATTCAAAAAGCCGCGTTCATTCACGCGGCTTTTTATCAGTTCAATTTCATGCCATGACAGGTGGATAGGGCAACTGCTAAACGGTACATTATGCTGGGTCGCCTGCTCAAACGCTTGATGCCGACAAAGCTGATCAGGTATTTTCGACAGGCTGCAAGTCTTGGTTTATTTCGCTTTCACCGGCAGCCAGATGCCCCAGCGCTTATCGGCCCAATCCATCTGGTCGCAGGGATAGACCTCGATGTTCAGGTTGGCGGCGGGCTCATACTGGGCATTCTGCGGCAGCCATTCGGAATAGATCCGGCGGTTGAGCCCTTGAATATCTCTGCCTGTCGTGCCCTCGGTGTGAAACAGCGCCCACTCGTAGGCGGGGATGCTGCGCTTGACCATGCCATCCGGCACAGGGGCGTCGGCCTTGCAGAAATTGCCGATCATATAGGCGAACTCCGGCTTGGTGTCGTCGTTGAAGCTGATCCCCAGCAGCGGCGAGATCGTTTCCCCCAGACCCTTTTGAAAGAATTCGTCCCAGAATTTCGGAACCTCCGCAAATCCGTTTTCATACGAAAATCTGCGCTCGTATCCCATGACGGTCATCGGCTCTTTTTTCTCGATTTGATAATCCATTAGGGTTCCTCCTTTCAGCGATACGCTGATCTGCAAAGGGGCCATGAACATCAGCTTCGCCTGGGCATGCTTTGCCGCCGACGGCGAGATGCCGTGAAAGCGCCGAAACGCCTTGTGGAAGCTTTCGGGGGTCTCGTATCCGTATTTGAGCGCCGCGTCCAGCACCTTGATGGTCTGCGTTTGCAGCTCCACCCCGGCCTGCGACATCCTGCGGCTGCGGATGTACTCCGCGAGCGTCATATCCGTCAGCCCCGAAAAGATCCGCTGCAGATAAAACGGCGAGTACGCGGCATGCCGCGCGGCGCTCTCTACGGAGAGCCCCGCATCTGTCAGGTGCTCCTCAATATACCGCAGCGTGCGGTTCAGGCCCTCAATCCAGTCCATATTTACCCCTTCTTTTTTGTTGAAAACTCAGGCCGGATCAGCATTCGCGAGGGCCCATCGTTTCCAACGGTGTAACCATATCACATAACATTGGCGGAAACCTGTGCGCCTGTGCGCTGATTTGTCCGGTCATTGCCATTATTGTACCTTTGATGGACGCAAACCGCAAGAATCAGTTGACACACAGCGTTTTCCCGTGGTATACTTCACTCCGTAAGCAGAAGCTGCCCGCTTCTCACCGCGCGAAGATTGATTTGCGCAGGTCACGGCACACAAGTCCGTGGCGGTTTGTATTGTTGGCGGGTGCTTCGGCGCCGGCTTTTTTCTTTGTGGAAACGCGGGCGCAACCTCAATAAAGTGTTCCCGCTTTATTGATAATCATTTGGAGGTGTATGGATATCAACAATGAGCCGATGATCAACGAGGAAATCAGAGATCGTGAGGTAAGGCTGATCGACAGCGACGGAACGCAGCTGGGCGTTATGCCCACGCAGGCCGCCATGCAGAAGGCCGAGGAAAAGGGTCTGGATCTGGTCAAGATCGTGCCCAACGCCCGCCCGCCGGTTTGCAAGCTGATGAACTACGACAAGCACCGCTACGAGCAGGCAAAGCGCGCGCGCGAGCTGCGCAAGAACCAGCGCATTGTCGAGCTTAAGGAAGTGCAATTGTCCGCGACGATTGAGGAAAACGACATTCAAACCCGGTTCAAGAATGCCGTGAAGTTCCTGGAAGCGGGCGATAAGCTGAAGGTGTCCATCCGCTTCCGCGGCCGCCAGATTGCCCACGCCAACATCGGCATGCAGATCATGCTGGATTTCGCCAAGCGGCTTGAGGAGTACGGCACCGTTGAGCGCCACCCCAAGCTGGAAGGCCGGTTCATGATCATGATCATCGCGCCCAAGGCGGAGAAGAAGAGCTTTGCCGAGCGCGAGCAGGAGCGCAAGGAGCGCGAGGCGGAAGAGGCCAAGGCCCTGGAAGAGGAAACGGCCAGGCAGCAAGAAGCCGCCCCCAAGAAGAAGGTCAAGCGCGAAAGCGAAAATATGATCTGACTTTTTAGGAAAACAAGGATCAAATCCCCCGCACGCTGCCAGGTTTGTTTTCACCAGTTCGCATCCGCGGTACCCACGACGTAGCGCTGCCGCTACATCGGATACCGCAAACACGACCTGAAAAAATCCACTCCGGCATCAAACCGGTTCTTTACTCCTTGTTTCCCTAGGGTACTTCCCAAATTGCAATCAATTCGTTGATGGCATGCCGGAAGTTCCACCCCAAAGCCGCCCATGCGGCGGGCTTTCCGTCGTGCCCGGACCGGGCGCGTAACCGTATTGAGAGGAGGACGACCACCATGCCTAAAATGAAAACACATCGCGGCGCTGCCAAGCGCTTCTCCCTGACCAAGACCGGCAAAGTGAAGCATAAGCAGATGAACGCCAACCACCAGGTGCACCTCAAAACCACCAAGCGCACCCGTCACCTGCGCGCGGACGGCATCATCGACAACACGGCCGAAGCCAAAACCATCCGCAAGCTGATCCCCTACAAATAATCACTTTGTAATCTTGCAAGGAGGAACCTACAATGGCACGCATAAAGAGAGCGCTCAACGCGCACAAAAAGCGCCGTAAGGTGTTTAAACTCGCCAAGGGTTATTTTGGCGCCAAGTCCCGCCAGTACCGTGCGGCAACCGAGCAGGTCGCCCGCAGCCTGCGCTACGCCTACATTGGCCGTAAAATGCGCAAGCGCGATTTCCGCCGCCTGTGGATCACCCGCATCAACGCCGCGGCCCGCATGAACAACACCACCTACTCCCAGCTGATGCACGGCCTCAAGGAGAAGGAAATTGTCATCAACCGCAAAATGCTGGCCGATATCGCCGTCAACGATCCGGACGCCTTCGCCACCCTTGTGAAACGGGCGCAGTAGTTTGACGCTGTATAACGCATAAAAGACCGCCGGTGTGGCGGTCTTTTTTATATCGATAAAGTGTACCACTTTATCGAGGTTTCACCTCGATCTTGTTCGCTCTGCTCACGGCCAGATCTCGGTATAAGGAACCCTTGCTACGCAAGGTTCCGAAACCACCGCGCATGTCGCCGGTTTCGGATTACAATTCGAAGGATTCCGATCCTTCGAGCATCCAAAATATTCGATACAGAAACGTTCTAAATATCCGCAATTTATTATTTCTCCCTATATATACAAATAATCAAGATTGTGGATTTGTTTTTATTTTTAAAAGGTAGTTTATAAGGCCGAGCAAACTATTGACATATGTTTCATTTCATCACTATCAAACACATAATGCCTGATTGTGAATGTTTATTCAGAATTCAAAACTCTGTGCACTATTCTTTTACTTTTCCGCCATTCGTTCAAGTGTCTGCGAGTTGGCGATATAGTTAGAGTGATATTTTTTCTATACGTAGGAGCTTCTGTCGGAGCTACCCGAACTAAACATCAATCCCCGCAGCTTTTGCCTGCTTGATCAGCTGAAACACGGGGAGGGTGTAGTGCTTGCCGTCCTTGATGAAATGGGTGCCGCACTGGCGGAACTGGAAGGGCACGTTGCTTGCGATGCACTGCTCCCGCACATGAAGCACCCAGGCATAGTCAAGCGGGCGGGCGTCGCGGCCTGATTCACCGCCGACCACCACAAGCTCGATATCGCTGGAAAGGTAGGGGGAGATATCCATGTCCTCCAGCATCGGCTGTAGGATGATGTTTTTATGCTTGATGGGCAAGCTCTTGAAAATCTTCAATCGTTCGTCGGCGCGGGCCTGGTTTTCCACGGTGCAGCCGACGGTGAGGTTATCGTATCCGTCGCCCCAATCGGCAGGGACGCAGTCCAGAAAGCGCTCGATGCGCTTGGTGAGAAACAGAAAGTGCAAATCCTGCCGTTCCCGGATCATATCCCAGCACTCGGCGCGCCACGGATCGGCGTCCTCCAGCAGAAAATCCGTGGAAAAGCAGAGATACACGGTCTGCCCCGGCTTCATTTTGTATGCGCCGGATTTCAGCCGCCTGATTGGCGCGTCAAACGAATCGGTTTTTGTGATCGCTGTCGTATCCACGCCGCGCTTCCGGTCGCCCTTGTGAATATAGCAGTACTTGCAACCTTCCGAGGTTCTGCGGCAGCCGCGCCACGGGTTCCACATCGCCATGGCTAGTCTCTCCCCGCCTGTTTTTGCCGCGCGTCCCGCACCAGCTCGCCGTACAGCCCCATATACGTTTGCAGCTCCGCCTCGCGGTCAAACGCCTGGGCGCGCTCCATGCAAAAAAGCGGATCCTTGGGGGTTTCCAGCAGCGCGCGGCAGGCATCGACCACCGATTGCACCGACCCGGTGTGCACGGCCATGCCGGTATCCTCAGTGATGGCCTCAGGCAGCGACGTTTGATTGTAGCAAACCACCTGCGTGCCGCAGGCGAGCGCCTCGGCGAGGGTGCGGTCCTGCGCGTCCTCGTAGCGGAGGCTCAGGCAGATATCGGCGGCGGTGTACAGCGCGCGCAGGGTATCGAGGCCATAAATCACGGGCACGCCGATCATCCCCGGCGGGAGATACTCCATCTGGCCGGGCTTGAGACCCACGACGGCGATGACAGCCTCGTGCTTGAGTTCTTCGTGCAGATCCATCAGATCGTTGATGCCCCTGGCGGCGCGCCACGTGCGGGCGACGCTTAGCAGGATCGGCTTGCTGCCGTGCCGCTGCAGGCCGTAGCGGGCGGTAACGGCCTCCACGTCGGCCGTCCCGGCGGGGTGGAACATGGTCAGGTCGATGCCGCCCGGAATGACGCAAACGGGGCGGCTTGCCAGAAACGACTTACGCAGCTCTTCGGCCATCCACTGCGAGGGGGCGACAAGCGTCAGATTTTCGATTTTCTCAATGGCCGCGCGCTTCCTCTGCCAGTTCTTTTCGGAGCGATCCAGCACCAGGCTATCCGGATATTCGCCCTTGTTTGGGCAACTCCCGCAGCCCGCGCGGAAACGCTCGCAGCGCGCCATGCCATAGGCCGCGCAGTGGCCCGTATACGGCCAGCTGTCGTACAGCGTCCACACCACAGGGATGTTCGCGCCCGCCAGATAGTCCATCAGCTCCGGCAGATGAAGATAATACCCGTGCAGGGTGTGCAGGTGTACCAGATCGGGCTTGTACAAGCGGAGCTGCTCCGTAAGCCCTTTGGTCGCGCCGCGCGAACAGAAGCCAGCGCAGTCAAGCACGCGCGAAAGCGCCTTGTGCGCCGCGCGATCCGGCTTGCTGCCGATGCGGTAGCTTGGCACCCCCTCAGGAATGCCTCCCAGGGCGTAGCAAAACAGCGCCGCATGCCCCGCGGCTTGCAGGGTTTGGCAAATGGCAAGCGCGGTTTGCCCCGCGGTGTCCTCCGAGCTCAGATTGATGTGCGCTGCGCGCATGCCCTCTCTCCTTTGCCTGCTCTACTCAATTCTATCCGTATTCGTGCGCAGGGCATCCAGCCTCTCCTGCGCATCCGCATTCCCCTGTGCGGCCGCAAGCCTGTACCAGGAAAGTGCCTGTTCCATATCGGTATCCAATGCCTCGCCGTATTCATACATCCAGCCCATGGAGTACTGCGCGGAGGCGTTGCCCTGGTCGGCCGCTTTTGATAACCATTCTACAGCCAGCGCATCGTTCTGCGGGATGCCGTCGCCAAACAGATACAGGATTCCCAGGCTGTACTGGGCATCCGGATCTCCCTGCAGCGCGGCTTTGCGAAACCAGTGCGCTGCCAGGGAATTGTTCTGCGCTGTGCCGTCGCCACGGAAATAGAGCAGCGCCAGGCTAAGCTGGGCATTCCTGTCGCCCCGGCCGGCAGACGGCTGATACCAGCGCAACGCCTTGCGGTCGTCCTCCTCCACACCCAGGCCGTAATCGTACATCAGGCCGATGTTGAACTGGGCATCAATATCGCCCTGCAGCGCGGCCTTCTCAAACCACATCGCCGCCGCTTCATAGCTCTGCTCCACGCCGTAGCCATAGTAATACAGAATCCCCAGATAATACTGCGCAATCGTATCGCCCTGCGCGGCAGCTCTGCGGAACCACTGTACGGCAGTTTCGTAGTTTTGTTCCACACCCCGCCCCGAATAGTACATCGTGCCGATGCTGCGCTCCCCGTCCACATCTCCCTGGCGTGCGGAAAGCTCGTACCAATGCGCAGCCATGGCATTATCTTCGTCAATAGCCTGGCCAAGGCGGTACAGATCACCCAAAACAAACTGCGCCTGTGCATCGCCCGCCTCGGCCGCCTTGCTGTACCACGCAACCGCCTGCTGTTGGTCTTTCCGGGTACCGTAACCATACAGGTACATGTGCCCCATCCAATACAGTGCGGGCGCGTATGCCTGCGCTGCCGACATGCCGAAGAATTCCAGCGCTTTGGCATCGTTCTCAGCGATTCCGTTACCGTAGAAATACATCATGCCCAGATAAAACTGTGCCTCGGCGCTGCCCTGCTCCGCCGCGCGGCTGAACCAGGTCGCAGCCATCCAGTCGTCCATGGGCACGCCGTTACCCTCGTAATAGTGCCTGGCCAGCAGCAGCTGCGCGGCCAGATCGCCATGTGCGGCCTGCTGTTGGTACCATTCCAGCGGATGCTGTTCCTGCCAGCTTGGAGTCAGCTCATCCTTGAGCGCGTCGGCACCGAAGCTCTGCAATGTCCAGGCGGCGCTGCCCCATTCGTTTTCAGGCGACCGTTCCACCCGAATATTGGGCGCAGCAACCCGGCCAGCCAATGCCACCCCGCCCTGCACGCAAAGCGCAAGGATCAGCAAACCCGCCAGCAGTTTTTTCATTGGCAATCCCCTTATGCTTGATGTTGGGCTCTTACATAACCCATTATACCAGAAAATTGATTTCCGCCGCCTCCCCTCTCAGAAATTCCCAAATTTGCCCCCGTAAGGCCTGCGACAGCGTGCAAACCCGCGCGATGCCAAGATGATCAAAGCGAAAAAGGCAAGCGATGGCAAAAACGCACGCGCCGGCGAACCGGATATTCGTCAGGTTGGGCGTGGAAAAACGGAAGGCGCGGCAGCGCTGAAGGGAAGCGCATACACAGCGGAACCCATGGCTCAGCCATGAGCGACCATATGGTGTGAGGTTTTACAGCGTACCGCAACCGACAAGGAGCCGTACGGCAATGAAACCGAGCGGGCAAACGCCAACCGTAGAATGCCTGAAAAGCAAAACGCCCGCTTGCGCGGGCGCTTTCTGGCATATACCTTGCTTAATAGTTTTCAGCGTGGATACGGTAAAAGGACTTGGGATGCTTGCACACGGGGCACAGCTCCGGCGCGTTCTTGCCGATTACCAGGTGCCCGCAGTTGCCGCACTGCCAGATGCGGTCGCCGTCGCGGCTGAAGACAAGGCCGTCTTTCACGTTGGCCAAAAGCTTCAGGTAGCGTGCCTCGTGCGCCTTTTCAATGGCGGCCACGCGCAGGAACTGATCGGCAATCTGGTCAAAGCCTTCGGCGCGGGCTTCATCGGCCATGGTGACATACATATCCGTCCACTCGTAGTTTTCACCGGCAGCGGCGTCCACCAGATTTTCGGGGGTCGCGGGCACTTCGCCGCCCTTTAAGAGCTTGAACCAGATCTTGGCGTGTTCCTTTTCATTGTTGGCTGTTTCCTCAAACAGTTCGGCAATCTGCATGTAGCCGTCTTTGCGCGCCTTGGAAGCGTAATAGGTGTACTTGTTGCGGGCCTTGCTTTCACCGGCAAAAGCCGCCTCCAGATTGGCGTAGGTCTTGGTGCCTTTCAGTTCTTTCATGGCGGTGTCCTCCTCTTATATCGTTGTGTAGGCGCAACTGTCTCGCTACCAGTATACACCAATCCTGTTGGTGTGAAACGCAAATAGCCTGCGTTTTTCCTCGTTTTTGAAACTTGCTTTGCCGGGCGCCGCCCTACTGCCAGGTGGCGCAGAAACCGAACACGGCGAAGTTCTCGGTCGTTTCGTACTGCGTGAGGGGATCGGTCTGCTGGTCCACGGGGACCATGGAGATGTTATTTTGCACCTTCTCACGGGATTTGCTGGTCATGTGGGAGTTGTCCAGCGTGCTGTCATATAGATAGGTATAGCTTTTAACGGTCGAGGACATATTGCCCTCCACAGTGGTGACAAGGTATTTTCCGTCTCCCAGGTCCGCAACGTCGGTCACGATGCCGATATGCGTAAACAGGTAGGCGTTTTTCATGTTGGCGTACATCACCAGATAACCGGGACGCGGCACGCCCACGAAACGGCCCAGGCGGGAAAATCCGTCGTACTGGTTGCCCACCTGCCCCTCACGCAAAAACAGCGGCTCGGAGGGCAGAATTTCCTTGGCATCTTCCTCCGGGATGGGATCAAAGCCTGAAGCGTTGGCGCACCAGATGGTGAACACCGAGCACCAGCCGACCTCTTTTTTGGATTTGTAATACCACTTGGTATACTGGTTGGAGCGGGGCATACGCTCCCGCCGATTCAGGTAAAACTCGTGCTTGGCGGTATAAATGAAGTTTTTCACAACCTCAGGCATAGCGCCGTCTGCAACGGTCACGCCGAAAAAGTACGTATTGTCCGCCATGGTGCAGATCACCGTGGCGACGCCCGGCGCAACGCCCGTCATGATGCCACGCGCATCAACGGAAACAATCTGCTCGTCGGTCGATTCAAACGCGGCCCCGGCCAGATCGATCTCCGGCACTTCCTGATCGAACGGAACAATACCGGGGGAAATCGCGGGCACATACGCGCTTTCGCCCGTGCGCAACGTATAGGAAGCGGACTGCATGGCCGCCTCTGCGGGGGAAAGCCACGCAGCCAGAGCCTCGTCAAACTGGGCGTTCAAAGCATCCTTGGCTTGCGCAGGCTGCGGCGCCAGGGAAAAGGCCAAAACGAAGACGGTCAGGATTACTACCAGGATCTTGGGCATGCAGGTCAACTCCTTACTGGGAGTATATCATATCCGTCTACAGTGCGTTTCCGTTTTTTCCCTTTTTTTGTTAAAAACTTGCCAAAACCCCCTTGACTTTCCCATTCATCGCTCGTATACTGCTTAAGGCACTTAAAGATTGTTACACAGAAAGGAGGGCACAGAATGTACAACAACGCATATGTTACGATCGCTCGCAAGAGCCTCACTTTTGCTGCGCAAAAGGGATATCTGTGCCCGTCTGTCTGTTTATCGATGTGAAAATACGCTCATTTCGCATAATCAGACCGTCGGTGCAAGGCACCGGCGGTTTTTTATATGATATTGGAGGATACTATGCAAACGACAAAGCAAAGCATCTTGCGGGATATCACCCGCGGAAACCGAATGAAATTCCTCATGTCCATCCTCGCCATGGGCGCGGGCGTGCTGTTCTCGCTGGTCATGCCGCTGATGCTTTCGGGCACCATCGACGCGCTGGTCTCAGCCGCCGACGGCAAGCTGGATGCGCCGGTGGACCTGCCCGCCCAGCTTGGCGCGTGGTTCAACGCGCGCGGCGGCGTGAGCTACCTGCTCAGCCACCTGTGGATCATCGCCGTCATCCTGATGGTGTGCTATGCCGCAGGCAGCCTGTTCAACTACCTGCGCGGGCGCTGGTCCGCCTTCGCCAGCGAAAACATCGCCCAGAAGCTGCGCGACCGCCTCTACAGCCACCTGCAAAACCTTAGCTACGAATACCACGTGCAGGCGCAGACCGGCGACCTGATCCAGCGCTGCACCAGCGACGTGGATACCGTTCGCCGCTTCCTGTCGGCGCAGCTGACGGAAATCTTCCGCACGGTGTTCATGGTCGCCATCGCCGTCACGGTTATGCTGTCCATCAACACGCAAATGACGCTGTATTCGATGATACTGGTTCCGCCGCTGTTTCTGTTCGCGTGGCTGTTCTTCCAGTGGGTGCAGAGGTTCTTCAAGGTTGCCGACGAAGCCGAAGGCAAGATGAGCTCGGTGCTCCAGGAAAACCTGACCGGCGTGCGCGTGGTGCGCGCGTTCGGGCGGCAGAAATACGAAGCGGATAAGTTTTCCCAGGCCAACAACGACCTGTACAAAAAAAGCATCAAGCTGATCAACCTGCTGGCCGTCTACTGGTCGGGTTCCGATCTGCTGGCGCTGTTCCAGGGCGCGGCGACGCTGATCATCGGCGTGGTGGTGGTCGTCACCTACCCCGGCAAGCTGACCATCGGCGAAATGACGGTGTTCGTCAGCTATACCGGCATGCTTCTGTGGCCAATCCGCCAGCTCGGCCGTATCCTGTCGGACCTGGGCAAGGCGATGGTCTCCTTCGGGCGCGCCAGCGAAATCCTGATGCAAAAGCCCGAGCAGGACGCCCCGGATTCCATCAAGCCGCCGCTGGACCGCGATATCGAGTTTGTACACGTGGGCTTCGAGCACGAGGACAACACCCCGGTGCTCAGGGATATCCACTTTTCGGTCAGGCAGGGGCAGACCGTGGCGCTGCTGGGCGCGACGGGCTCCGGCAAATCCACGCTGATGAACCTTT
>DAIOVG010000028.1:0-21180 GCA_036759125.1 Candidatus Limiplasma sp. | reverse complement strand
CCTATCCGGCTTCTCCAACGGCGCGGCGCAGGCCATGGCTGTGGCGCTGGCCCATCCGGAGAAGATTGCCGCCATCTGACCGATTGATTCCAATTGGCCCGGCAAGCGGGGCGGCTATATGCAGATTGATTACGCGGATATCATTCCCTTTGCCAAGGGCATGGAGCGCAAGCAGGATTACGATTACCGCATGCCGGTATGGTACACCTACGGAACCCGCGAGCCCAGCTACCCGGTGTACCGTTACAGCACCCAGCATAACCAATATGATTACTGGAAGCAATACAACCATATCCCCGTATCCCCCACGCCGGAGATCGGCGGATTCAATCCCAGCGGCTGCGGCGTGACCGGCGATATCAGCGAAACGCTGACACCCTCCGCCCGCCACCCGCACCACGCCTACGATGTGCAGCGGTTTATGACGGCTGAGGAACCGAGGCTGAACCTGTACAATTATGTCATCATGCGCGATAAGGGCCACGACGTGGCACAGATGGACCCGGCTCTGGGCTGGAGCTATGTACGCCGTTTCCGCCGCGAGGCGGATGGCAGTCTGACCGTTCTTGCGCAATAGAGGAAGGATGATTTTCGATGGCGTATCGCTTCAGCGATAACGAAGCCCTGCATAGCGACGGCCTGTTTTTTGATGCCGTGGACCTGAAGATGGAGTTATATAAGGACGCGGACGGCAACGTCGGCCCGCGCCATGTGTTTGAGCGCGATGCCGCCAAGGTGGAAGATAACGGCGACGTTACCTTCTGCTTCTACGCGCCGGAGGCGCGGGAAGTGGCTGTGAGCGGATTTGGCGGCGCGATGGGCGACCAAAAACACCCGTTGACACGCGAGCCCGACGGATACTGGAGCGTACGGGTATCCGGCCTCCCATCCGGCTTTCACTACCTGAACTACTATGTGGACGGCGTTTGTGTGACCAACCCCCTGGGCCGCGTGGCATACGGCGGACACAAGACCGCAAACTTTGTGGATATCCCTGAGGAAGACGATTTTTATGCCCTGAAGGATGTACCCCACGGCACCGTGAGGATGGAGCATTTCCCCTCCGCCACCACAGGCAGAACCCGGAATTGCTGGGTGTATACGCCGCCGATGTACGATACAGAGCCGGAGCGCAAGTATCCGGTGCTTTACTTGCAGCACGGCGGCGGCGAAACCGAAACCGGGTGGATTTGGCAGGGCAGGATGAACTACATCCTGGACAACATGCTTGCCAATGGAGAGTGCGAACCGTTTCTGGTCGTCATGAACAGCCTGTACTGCGTGGATACCCGCACCGAAAACGAGTTCCTGTCCGGTGATTTCGACAGCATGCTGATCAACGACTGCATTCCCTTTATTGAAAGCCGCTTCCGGGTAAAGGCAGGCAATGAAAACCGCGCCATGGCAGGGCTTTCCATGGGCAGCTATCAAACGACAATGACCACCCTGCGCCATCTGGGATACTTCCCCTATATCGGCATCTTCAGCGGTGCGCTGCTGCGACGGTGGTACTGCGATTTTGATTATTACGAGTTGTTCAAAGACCCCGAAGCGTTCAACCAGAAGGTGCGGCTGTTCTTCTTTGGCTACGGGGAACAGGAAGCCCGCATTGTGGACGGGCTGCTGCCCGACCTCCAGAAGTTCAAGGAATCCGGTCTTCGGTTTGACACCTATACATGCCCCGGCTATCACGAATGGACGGTTTGGCGCAAGTGCCTGCGTGCATTCGCGGGACGTATTTTCAAGTAAGGGAGAATCACGCTATGGCTATCATGCGGTATAATTACTTTTCCGAGGTCTTAAGTCTCTGCGTTGACGTTACCATCACCTACCCGTCGCGCAAGTTTACCTACTCCGAAAACAGCAAGCCTGAGCTTGTCATCCGGGAGGAAGCCAAACCGGCCCTGTATGACGGCATGAAGTTTCAAACCGTGTATATGCTCCACGGCGGCGGGGATGACGATTCCCTTCTCCTGCGCTACACCAACCTGGAGCGCTATGCCGAGGACAACTGCGTGATGACCGTGACCGCACAGGCTAAGGATAGCTTCTTTATTGATACCGCCTACGGGTTTCGCTATTTTACCTTCATGACCGAGGAGCTCCCCCGTGTCATCCAGTGCCTGTTCGCCTCCTCCCCCGCCCGCGAAGACAACTTTGTCATCGGCATGGCCATGGGCGGCAATGCGGCGCTGATGCTGGCCATGAAGCGCCCGGACCTGTACGCGGGCGTGGTGGATTTATCCGGCGGCATCGGCTGCAGCATTGACACCGATTACTTTGTGGACGAACTGGAAACCTGGAAGCAGATCCGCAGGCTGCCGGCCGCCTTTGGAACCCCCGAATCCCAGCCCGGCGGCCCGTGGGACCTTGGCGCCATCGCCAAGAAGAACTTTGCGGACAAGGTGACCATGCCGGAGCTCTATATCGCCGTCGGCGACGATGATTTTATCCGCGACGTGGTTCGCAAGGACCGCGACGCGCTCTCGGCCATCGGCTATCAGTTTCACTACGAGGAAGCGCCGGGCCTTGGGCACGAATGGGCCTTCTGGGACCAGTATATTCAAAAAGCGCTTAACGAGTGGCTTCCCCTGCGCCGCAGTGTCGTACCCAAACCTGATACCGCGAAATAACTAGCGGTAAGCAACAAACCCTCTCTCTGCGATGCCGCCGGTAACGGCCGGCATCGCAGTATAGTACCAGCATAGTTCGCAGCACGCGGCCAGGCAGCGTCGCGGCGGCGGATGGCGCAACGAACAGGAGGCCCTTTTTGCGTAAGCTATTCGTTCGGGATAAGCATTTCTATAAAATCGTGCTGATGCTTGCCATCCCCGTGGTACTGCAGAACATGATCACCATCGCGGTCAATCTGCTGGATACCATCATGCTGGGCAACTATGGCGAAATCCAGCTGTCCGGCGCTTCGTTGGCCAACGAAATGATCAACCTGTATCAAATTCTGTGCATGGGCATCGGCGGCGGCGCTGCCGTGCTGACCGCGCAGTACTGGGGCGCGGGCGATGGTCTGGCGCTTCGAAAAGTGGTGTCGATCATGGTGCGGATATCCATGTCTATCGCGCTGCTGTTTTCCGTTGCCGCGCTGACCATTCCGCATACGCTGATGTACATCTATACCAATGATCCCGCCATTGTAGCCAAAGGCGCTATCTACTTCCGCATCAGCGCGGTGAGCTTCCTGTTTATGGGGCTTTCGCAAACGCTGACCATCGTGCTGCGCTCGGTACGGCTGGTGAAGGTGCCTCTGTATACCTCGTTTATCACGTTCGCCATGAACCTGTTCTTAAACTGGGTGCTGATCTTTGGCAAGCTCGGCGCGCCGGAAATGCAAATCGCCGGCGCGGCGCTGGCAACCACGATTGCGCGCCTGTTTGAAATGCTGATCATCAGCATCTACACCTTCGTGGTGGATAAGCGCATCGGGCTTCGGGTGAAGGACCTGTTCACACGCTGCGGCGACTACCTGTATAACTACCTGCACTACAGCGTACCGGTGATTATCTCGGATTTCCTGCTGGGCATGGGCAACACCGTAAGCTCCATCATTATGGGTCACCTTGGCGCATCCTTCGTAGCGGCCAACGCCATCGTATCGCAGGTTGCGCGCCTATCCACCGTCATGAACCAGGGTATCGGCAACGCTGGCAGTATTCTGACCGGCAATACGCTGGGCGAAAACAAACCGGAAAAGGCCTATGCCCAGGGCGTTACCTTTTTCATGCTCAGTCTGGTTACGGGCATCGCGGCAGGCGTTTTCCTGCTGGTTGTCTGCCCGCTGATCATCAGCTCGTACAACATCACCGAGGAAACCCGCATGGTGGCGTACTCGCTGATGTACGCGATCTCCATCATGGTGATTTTCCAGTCGACCCAGTCCATGCTCACCAAGGGCGTACTGCGCGGCGGCGGCGATACCCGCTTTTTGATGGTCGCCGACATCGTATTCATGTGGCTGGCATCGCTCCCGCTTGGGTATCTGGCCGGATTCATCTGGCACTTGAGCCCGTTTTGGATCTACCTCCTGCTGAAGGTTGATTACCTAATGAAAACCGTGCTCTGCCTGTATCGCCTGCGCAGCCGCAAATGGATTCGCATCGTCCACTCGCCAACCCCGCTGGCCAGCCCTGCGGATACGCTGTAAACAGTAAAATATCGCGAGAGTAAAAAACTCCCGGCCGCGCAATGCAAGCGGCCAGGAGCTTTCCGTTGATATAGTCTTTCTCGCAGCAAGCGTTAAAACTCGTCCAAGTGAATTGCGGCGTCAACCCTTTGGTTGATCTCCTCCCGCGGTGCCACCGCGCCCGGTGACGCGCCATACAGTGCAAACAGCCCCGCAAACGTCCCGTTTTTCTCTTCCACGGCTTTGCGATAGAACTCTTTCCTTTTCTGGGCGTCCCTGCACTGCGGATCAGCCTGCGTTGTAACGACATAGACCTGCTTGCCCTGAAAGTCCACATGGGTCAGCACCGCATTGATGGCGGGCGTTGTTTTTCCCGCCCACACCGGGGTCGCCAGAATGATCCGGTCGAACTTGGCAATTTCATCGAAAATCGTACGATCCAGCTTTGCGGTTCTGCCGATGGACGCGTTCATGCCGCCCTTCATGAAGCCAATCAAGCCTTTGTAGTTGGTACCGTCGTTGAGCGCAATCAGCGTTGCGCCAAGCTTTTCGGCCAGATATTCCACGGCCATTTTCGTATTGCCCGTTTTGGAGTAATATGCGATACACGTTTGCATCTTCAGTCTCCGTTTCTGTCGTCGCAGGAAAAGTCTATCACACAACTATTGCAGGGGTTCCCGCACGTTTCATAGGCTTACTATACCATCATTGCGGTGAAATGAAAACGCTGGTATGCTTAGGATATCGTTAGAAACGTGTGAGTGCTGCAAATGAATACGCATAACGGAAATACCGGATCGGCTGGCATCGCCGCATACAGCGCCCTCCGCCGATTCTTGCGGTATGATGAGTCATGAAATGTGTGGAAGGTAAGCAGGAAGCACACGCTGTGTATCGAATTATTGAACTATCATACATGGTGCGTTCCATCCGGACAACAACGGAAACCGAATTTCCTGCATAACCGCTTTTGCTATGGTACTGTGTTCGACCGTTCCCCCAATCCATTTTTCTATGGATCGCTGTTGCTATTGTGCGAAGACATGAAGGATTTTTTCGTATTCAGCGCAATCGCGTAAGCCGGATGAATAGGAGGAAGCAACATGCCATACCGTCCCACAAGGCGTTACTGCTATTTCCGCTATGATTATGTTTTGTTTCATATTCATTTTAAACTGAATGAAGCAAACCAGCCCTTTGACGAAAGGCCCAAATGCAAGGCCGCGCCCAGCTGCAACTGCCATAACTGCCAGTGGAAAACCGGCAACCCGGAGGATCGTGATTTTACCGTTTCCAACGGGTAAAACGCTCTGTGAGTACAGCATATCTGCTTGCACAGTCAGCTGTTTTTTCTTGACGATCTGCTGCGATGGTTTCACGATTCGGCATATGCCCAAACCAGTATAAGTACTCCAATTATTGATAGCAGAAATATGTCGTATCCGGATCGCTCGTCCGGTGACAGAAACCGAAACGATATCTGACGGACTCTGAAAAGAACGCTCTTTGGGCAGCGTTCTTTTTTATCCAAGCGAAGAAAAACGATAGCAGCATTGGGAATACCCAGCCCAACTCACGCATATAAGGTTTTCAACTCTATGCAATAATGATATAATGCCCTTATACTTTGCTTGACCAGAAAACCGAAGATTGGGGAGGGTTTCGCATGAAAGAAAAAGGTTCATCCAATCCTTCTGGATACCCAGATACCAATACTGGAAACGTTTTACCCTTTTCGCATGAAGCCACATCACTCATAGCAGACACACTGATCCTGGATACGTTGCTGCATTTTTCGCAGGACACGATTTATTTCAAAGACGTTCACTCCCGCTTTATTCTGAATAATAGAGCGCACCTTCTGCAATTTGGAAAAAGCAATCCCAGCGAGATGTGCGGAATGACGGATGCCGATCTGTATCCAAAAATATTTGCAGATCAGTGCCGAAAAGATGAGCTGTATGTAATGGAAACCGGAGTGCCGATCATTGATCGTGTTGAACAGGCCGTAAACGCCAAAGGCGAGGTGATTATTTACTCAACATGCAAATATCCCTTGTATAACCAGAATGGAGGGCTCATCGGTACCTGGGGAATATCCCGTGATGTTACTCAATTGATAGAAGCGCAAGAAGAAGTTGCGCGTATCAATGCCAAATTAACGGCTCTTGCCCTCATTGATGAGTTATCCGGGTTATACAATCAGCGTCACTTCTATAACATCCTCAAAATCACGATTGATCAATACACCAGAAAGAGAATGGGAGGCTTGAAGGCTGATTTTTGCCTGATCTATCTGGACATTGATAACTTTAAAACCATTAATGATCAGTATGGACATGTGACTGGCGATGCGGTGATTCGATATGTAGCCGGTCAATTGACAGCCCACACAAGGTCCTCGGATACCGCGTTTCGGTATGGCGGTGATGAGTATGCTCTGATTTTGCCCGATACGACAGTTGAAACCGGCAGAGTCATGGGCGAACGCATCCGCAGAGTCATCAAACAAAACCCTCTTGTGAAAAATGGAATTGAGATACCGATTTCTGTCAGTTTGGGAATTGTCGAATATCATGACGAGACCAAGCCCAGCGAACTTGTAGAAAAGGCTGATGCCATGCTATATAAAGCTAAGAGCGAAGGGAAAAACTGTCTTCGCGGATAATGAAACGGCGTTCATTTGTTTGAAGACGTCATTCAATTGAATGGCTTTATTTTGATCATTCCGAAAGACAGGGTGAATGCAATGTTCAACCGCAATAAACCGGCTGCTCCAGGAGAGACCAAAGGATCGTTTATAGATGGTCTCCGCGAGAAAATACTGTTTGTTTTGCTTTGTATAATCGTTGCTGTAATCATCAGCTTTGTGTATCTACAGTTTGAATGGAATCGTTATGAAGCCAACGCCGCGTCCGAAGCGCTAAGCCTTGGAAGAACGGCAGAAGCATTGCAGCATCCCGAGCATGTCCAAAAGCTAACTGGCAGTGCGGATGACTTAGGCAAGTATGACTATCAGATGATGAAGAACGGCCTCACCCGCCTTGTTGACTCCACCCCCATGATTCGGTTTGCCTATATTTATGGTGAGAAGAATGGCAACATCATTTTTCTGGTGGACTCTGAAGCACCTGACTCCGATGATTACTCTCCGCCAGGCCAAATATATGATGAAGCCACAGCATCTACATGGAAACCGCTGCTCACTGGCGAAACGGTATTGACAGAGCCGGAAACTGATCGCTGGGGCGTATGGATCAGCGTTCTTGCTCCCATTAAAGACCCTGTCACAGGGATCACGTTCGCTGTACTCGGCCTGGATTATGACGCGACTGTTTGGCACGTAAAAATCTGGTCGCGGATGATTCCGAATTTCATCATCATTCTCATCTTTCTCGCGCTGAGTGCAACCCTTCTTCACATATTCTTCAATCACCAGAAATTCAAAAAGTTAGCTTCAAAGTTGGAGTTTAGCGAAGCGCTTTATCACAGCGTTTTTGAGCAGGCTCCCATTGGAATCGCGATTGTAAATGACAAAAGGTTCGAGCTCTATTCTAAACTCGGCAATCTGGGCATGAATCAAATGACCACGAAAATCATGGATCGGACAAGCACTGAATTGGAAGCCATTGATTGGACTGAAATCACCCACCCGGATGATTTACAGGCTGATCTTGATCTCTTCAACCAGTTTCAGCAGGGCCAGATCAGCGGGTATACCCTGGAGAAGCGGTTTATCCGCCCGGACGGATCCAGCGTTTGGACGAATATGAAGATATCATCACTGAAAGGCTTGCCGTACAGCCATAATACGCACCTGTGCTTGCTTGAAGATATTACTGCGCGTAAAAACGTGGAGGAATCATATAAGGAGAGCGAACGGAGCAAGTCTGTTTTGGTGTCCAACTTACCTGGTTTGGCCTATCGGTGCGACTATGACCGGGATTGGACCATGCGCTTTGTTTCTGAAGGCTGTTTGGCACTTACCGGCTATACTCCGGAAATGCTGATAAATAATGCTAAGATTTCCTTTAACGACATTATTGCTCCAGGCTATCGTGAAATCCTTTGGAAACAATGGGCGCGAAGAATTGCTATGAAGCAGCCGCTGAAATCTGAGTATGAAATCATCACGGCAGATGGTCAACGCAAATGGGTACTGGAGGTAGGCGAAGGCGTAGTGAATGAGAAGGGTGAGGTTGTGGCCCTGGAAGGGATCATTCTGGATATTACAGGTAAAAAAGCTGCGGAACGACGCCTGCGCAATAATTTGAAGCAAACAAAAGCGATGATCAACGATCACCAGGCCATCATGGTATTGGTTGAGCCGGGATCGGGGAAAATCATCGAAGCCAACAAAGCCGCCCTGGCTTTTTATGGATATACCAAGACAGAACTGCTGAAAATGACAGTGCAGGATATCCATATCATGGGGGATGATGAAGTGCAAGACCTTCGCATAAAAGCCAATGAAAAAGGGCAAAAATATATCACTTTGCCGCAACGCATGAAAGATGGGGAGATCCGCATTGTAGATATTTACAACAGCCCAATTGATTATGGCAACCGCAAGCTTAAGTTCTCCATTATTGTCGACGTAACGAAACGGGAAGAGATCGCCAGGGAGAATGAATATCTGGCCTATCATGACTACCTTACCGGCTTGTATAACAGGCGGTACTATGCAGCAGACTTCCAACGCCGGGTTGACAACAATGAGTTCCCCATCGGCGTATTTATCGGAGATATCGATGGCTTCAAGGAACATAATGATACCTTTGGTCATGCAGCGGGAGATAAGATACTCACAGAGGTCGCCAAAAACCTACGGGCTTTGGTGGGCAATGATGGCATGCTGGCACGCATTGGGGGCGATGAGTTTGCCATTATCTTATCCGGAAAAAACCACCTGGAAATGCGCAAGTACCTGGATAAACTGAACCATGAATATGATAGCGCTCACGATGACTCGCATATCATTGAAGCGCCGCCTTCCATATCGTGGGGCTATGCATTGCAACGGGAAAAATACGATACGCTGGACACTCTGGAAGAAGAGGCCGAAGCGTTTATGTACAATCGAAAATTCTATAGTCATCAGAGCTTACGCAGTAAAACTGTCGACGCAATTATGGAAACCTTGTTTACAAAAAGCGAGCGGGAAAAGCTACATTCCGAACGTGTTGGTCTGCTTTCCGAAGCCATTGCCCGGCAAATGCATTTATCAAGTGAAGGGATTGATAAGATCAGGGTCGCGGGCTTCCTGCATGATATCGGGAAAATCGGAATTGATGAATCAATTTTGAATAAAGCAGGAAAACTGGATGCAAACGAATGGGAGATCATGAAGCTGCATTCTGCAAAAAGCGCTGGTATTCTGTATAAAACGCATGAGTATCAGGGCATCACCAATATTGTACTATCCCATCACGAACGGTATGACGGAAATGGGTATCCAGGGAAACTTAAAGGGGAAGATATTCCATTGGAGGCGAGGATCATCGCAGTTGCGGATACTTACGATGCGCTTACCAATGACAGACCATACAAGAAAGCCATGGATGAACAGTCAGCGATTGATGAATTGAGGAAATGCGCCGGTACACAGCTGGATCCTTCCATCGTATCTGTTTTCATTGATAAGGTGCTATGCAAATAGGTTCAAGGCAACGAATTCCGGCATGCAATGAACTGGTCAGGAACAGTTATGGAATCGTCGTATACCACACAATACATGAGCATATAGGTCGTTAGCTTACCCTATGAAAATAAGCTGTATCTTCTGCACCTTCCATTGAAGTGAGTTCCTCATCCCTTCGCTAACTCAGTTTCTGTGTACACAATACAGGTTCAGGCATACTGATAGATGCTTGCATGGCGTAAGGGGGTGATATGATCATCCTCGACAGGCCACAGTTGATTTGCGTGTCAAATTGGGTAAACTTATCAACTCCCTCCTCGGTTGTCGTGAATGATCGTTACCAGAATTACGCCCGCTATGTATAAAGATTGTCCCGAATTGTACAAATTATGGTTTCTTTTTTTGGATAGAGCCATCAAAGCCGAAAACATGATACCATGGTATGCATAATCATTCAGCGTCATACGCGCTGATGATTGCCAGTTTCCAGGATCAAAGGCGCTCTTGGAAATGTTTCGTTGTACAAAAATTGAAAAGGAGAGGTACTATGTCCGAGTATTCTAAGACCAATGACGTTCTTGGAAGCGTAAACCGGGGTGATCCTTGCGAATCGGGATTATGTACGCTGTGCAGGGCAGATTGCAAAGGCCGGTGTGAAACATGGCTGTCTTCCATGAAGGGGAGAAAGATGCTGTACCCGCGTGATTTTGGTACAGTCACAGCGGGTTCATCCAACATCAACCATCAAGGCGTGTGCTACAACAATCTGCGTATTCAGGGGTACAATTACGGCGCGCATGGCATGCCAAGTGGATTGTCGAGCTCTGCGGACGATTGCATTTTCCCAAACGTAAGCCTCGAAACTACATTTGGTAAAGCTGTGAAAACCAAGTCGCGTGTCCCGATGATGACGGGAGCACTGGGCTCTACATTTATTGCCGCCAAGTACTGGGAATCCTTTGCAATCGGCGCATCGCTTGTGGGTTTCCCGATTGTGATCGGCGAGAATGTTGTCGGCGTGGATCAAAAGTCCCTGCTCAAGGACGGCCGTATCCAAAGCGCGCCGGAACTGGAACGCAGGATTGACGTCTATCTCAAGTACTATGACGGCTATGGTGCGATTATCGTGCAAATGAACGTGGAAGATACACGCAACGGCGTAGCCGAGTACCTGATTGAGAAGTACGGTGACAAGGTTATCATCGAGCTGAAATGGGGGCAGGGCGCTAAGGATATCGGCGGCGAGATTCAGGTGACAAGCCTTGAATATGCACAGTTTTTGCAAAACCGCGGGTATATCGTGGACCCGGATCCTTCTAAGCCCGCCGTGCAGGAAGCATTTCATAGCGGTTCAATTAAATCATTTGCCCGGCACAGCCGCCTGGGATACACGGACCTGAGTTCAAGCGAGCAGGTTCATCAGGCGTTCGTGTCCGCAGTGGAGTATCTGCGCGGGCTGGGTTACAAGCGGATTACACTGAAGACCGGTTCCTATGGTATGGAAGCGCTGGCGATGTCCATTCGTCTGGCAACGGAAACGAAGCTTGACTTGCTGACCGTGGACGGCTCAGGCGGCGGCACCGGTATGAGTCCATGGAATATGATGGAAAGCTGGGGTGTGCCGTCTGTTCATCTCCATGCCAAAGCCTATGAATATGCCAAAATCATGGCATCCGATGGCTGGGATGTGGTGGATATGGCATTTGCCGGCGGGTTAGCCAAGGAAGACCAGATCTTCAAAGCGCTGGCAATGGGTGCGCCGTTTACAAAGCTCGTTTGCATGGGCCGCGCGTTGATGATCCCCGGATATCTGGGCTCGAACATCGAAGGCGTATGTCACCCCGAACGAAGGGAAAAGCTCAATGGCAACTGGGATGCACTGCCAAAGATTGTCACGGATGAATTCGGCGCCACCGCTGAGGAAATCTTTGCCGGGTACTACGATGTGCAAAGCAAAGTAGGGAAAGCAGAGATGAAACACATTCCCTACGGCGCTATCGCCGTGTGGACACTCAGCGATAAGCTGGCCGGCGGATTACAGCAATTGATGGCAGGCGCACGCAAGTTCAGCATGAATCAGATTGCCCGAGAAGATATCTTCTCAGCCAATCGAGAGACCGAACACGAGACAGGGATCCCCTTCATGACGGATGTGGATGACCAGCTGGCAAAGAGGATTCTCAAAGCATAGACCGGAAGAAACGGTGCAGCTTGATATTGATAAGCTGCACCGTTATTTTTAACTTCAGCTTGGCGTCAAATCAATCACGCTAATACTTTCCGTACATCAAAACACCGCCATTGCCGGCGGCGCTTTGTTGGCAAGGCGACTGTTAATGGAGTATTGTTGCGCGCTCTGAGCCAATGGTAAATTGCAAATATCCATAGCGACATACCAAGGAATCATGCGCCATATTGCATATTCATTTCTCCAGGTACTCGCACCATCCGAAGCGCTTCTCCTTCGGATAAAGTGTTGGAATACAAGGGATTGAGCGGTTGTAAGTATTTCAAATCACATGACGAAAGGTGCTTATATCCGCTCAAAACCTGTCGCATCATAACGACACCTTATCAATTCTCAGTCTGAGGGTTTTTGTTCAATAGTGTGGTAACAAGCGCGGTATAGATAAGGCAAATACCCATGTAATCAATATTCCGCCTACTCTAATTCATCCCAACCATTCTATCACGCTTATTGGGCTGCCTTTTCCGGGAGCAGATCACGATGCCGTTTGTCTGTACGGCGTTGCTTTCATCATTACCCTTGTGCTGCCGCCTTGGATTTTCACACAATTTTTGTTGTCCAGCTCTCCAAGTTCCACACTTCGTGAATCCAATCTTCGTAAAACGACGGTTCATGGCTTACAAGTAGAACTGAGCCGTTATATTCTTTTAGCGCACGGCTCAACTCGGCTTTCGCCTCAACGTCCAGGTGATTGGTTGGTTCATCAAGCACAAGCCAATTGAACTGCCGAAGCATAATTTTGCAAAGACGAACCTTTGCATTTTCTCCGCCGGAAAGCACTTTCATTTGGCTTTCTATATGGTCTGCTGTAAGCCCGCATCTTGCCAGCGCCCCTCTGACCTCCGCATTGGTCAGCGTGGGAAACTCGTCCCAGATTTCCTGATGAGCCGTTTTTCTATTATCTCTGGAATCTTCCTGCTCAAAATAGCCGGGCTCAAGGTATGGATCCAGCTCTATGGACCCTGATATGGGCGGAATTACACCTAATAATGTTTTCAGAAGCGTGGATTTTCCAAGCCCGTTCACGCCTTGAATCGCAATCTTTTTGTTCCGCTCCATCGCAATGCTGATGGATTTGGTCAGAGGCTCATTGTACCCAAGCACGAGATCTGTCGCTTTGAAAATCAGCTTTCCCGGCGTCCGTGCTGTTTTGAAGCCGAATGTGGGTTTTGGCTTCTCTTTCCATTTATCGACAATTTCCATCTTGTCAAGCTGCTTTTGCTTGCTTCTTGCCAGGGTGGCCGTTGCGGCCCTCGCCTTGTTTTTCGCAACGAATGTTTCCAGCTTATCGATTTCTTTCTGCTGCTTTTTATAGGCTTGCTCGTGCTGCCTTTTCTTCAATGAGAGTGCTTCCAGAAACTGCTCATAGCTACCCGTATATCGCTGCATGTTTCCGTCTTCAATATGATAGATCACATTGACTACATTACTCATAAACGCCGTATCGTGCGATACCAAAATCAAAGCATTCTCATGGTTGACTAAAAACTTCGTCAGCCAGCTGATATGATTCTCATCCAGAAAATTCGTTGGTTCGTCCAAAATGAGGATCATGGGATTTTCCAGAATCAGCTTGGTTAACAGCACCTTGGAGCGTTGTCCGCCGGACAGCTCATGCACCATTCGATCAAGGCCTATTTCACCCAATCCTAATCCGTTTGCCACTTCATTGATCTTTGTATCAATTGCATAAAAACCGCTCTGCTCCAGCACGGCTTGAATATCGCCTACGGTTTCAAGCATTTGATCGATGTCGGCATCCTGCGACGCCATGCTTTCATAGAGATCCAGCATTTCTTTCTCAAGCTCAAACATGTGCCCGAAAGCGCCCTTGAGCACATCGCGAATGGTGCTGCCGGCCGGCAGCGCGGTATGCTGATCAAGATAGCCAACCGTGATGCGGTTACACCATTCAATCGTTCCCTGGTCAGGCTGCAGTTTCCCCATGATGATATTGAGGAATGTTGATTTCCCTTCCCCGTTTGCTCCCACCAAACCTACATGCTCGCCTTTAAGAAGCTGAAAGGATGCGTTGTTCAGTATTTGCCGTGCACCAAATCCATGCGTAACATTTTGTGCGTTGAGTATGCTCAAAACAATCTCCCTACCTATATAAGTGCCAGAAATAAACCATCTCGCCAGGTTTACCGTTGCAAAGTATATCATAATTGCTTACGTATTCAAATACCGCGAAGGATAAGCGCGTCAATCGTTACTATCTGCTATCTAAAGCAGTATACACGAGCTCCGGTATACTATAATATCCGAGGTGAAGTCGGATATACCAGAACCCTTACAAAAGCCAATGGTCGGGCACTCTGCCGCTATGGATACCGGTATCTACCAGCACGTGGTCGATGGCGATGCCGAGAGAGCATCAGCAATGGTTGACAATGTGTTCCAAAGAATACTCGATCTGTAAACACTGGGAAAGACGCAGCATTTTTTATAAAACACCCATGAAAGATTATTTCATGGGCGTTTGATATTTGTGACATCTAAGATCTTATAGTCTCTATCGCAGCATCGTACCGTTGACCCAGTCTCGCGGACTGGATCAGCGTACACAGTGGTATAGGCATGTATTGAGTTTGAACCTGCGTAACAGAAAAATACATATCAGCATAATCACTACAGCAATCCAGTCAATAGCGCTTACCTGAAACTCGAAAAGATCCTCATGCCAAAACACTTGAGAAACAATAACCACGCCAGCCGAAGCTATCAAACCCACCACTGCGGGTTGCAGACTCTTCAGAACGCCCTGTACGTATCGGAGATTTCTGTATTTTTTATATAAAAACGCAAAGCATAATACAATGATGAACGAGGGTAATACGCAACCAAGTGTCGCGACCAAAGCGCCCCAAAGACCCGCGATTCTTGCGCCAACAAAACTTGCGGAATTTATCGCAATCGGTCCGGGGGTCATTTGCGATATTGTGATGATATCCGCAAATTCATCCATAGTAAGCCAGCCATGTATCTGTACTACCTGGTTTTGTATCAACGGCAGAGCGGCATACCCGCCTCCGATGCTGAATAGACCGATCTGAAAGAATGCCAGTAAAAGCTTAAGGTAGATCATCCCGTACCTCACTTGCGTTGTTTTTAGTCACGCTCAATAGTCCAATGAATACACCAGTTAGGATGACGAACATCGCGTTGACGTTGAACGTCGCAACTGCGATAAACGCGGCCACCGCAATCATGATAGGTATGATCTCTCTTTGCTTGATAATTTTCCCGCTCATATCAATGACGATGTCGATGATCACCGCGCAAACCCCCGCTCCCATTCCGCGCAAAACACTCTGAATCAGCCTGTTGCCGATAAACGCACTATAGCCGACTGAAATGATCGATAGCAGAATTAACGGAGGCAATACGGTACCAAACACTGTAACCAGCGCGCCGGGTATGCCCGCCAGATGATAGCCAAGGATTACCGAGGCGTTAACTGCAATCGGGCCCGGCGATGACTGGGCAATCGCTATAAAGTCGAACATTTCTTTTTCTTCAATCCAATGCAGCTTATCCACAAATTGTTTTTTCATCAGGGGGACTATAACATAGCCTCCCCCAAACGTGAACGAGCTCAGTTTGAATGTGGACCAGAACAATTTCAAAAGCAACTTCATTTTTGGTAATTTCAAAGTTCAACCTCCCATAGCTGGGTACTATCTCCAGTATTATAACGCAATCCAGTGACATAATAAATATGGTGCTACCTTTGCCAAGAAGAAACCGTAGCAATCGAATGATAACTCCTGTTTGGAACGAAGTAACAGTATGCTATAGCTGATACGATGAAAGTGCAAGAATGTGAATGCCATCGTTTTGTGTGATCTGAATATGTTGCACAGTGGCATCGTTGGCGGAGGATTCCGCGAGGCCGAGGATGATGATGTTAATTGAGAATCAGCTCGAAAGAACCATACACGCCGAGCTGAACATGAGCGAGTGGAGGTTCAGGCAGGCGCGGCAGGCCGTGGAGTTGGCGGAGGGTATGGGGAGTGTTGTTTGGCGGGAGAGGTTTATTGTTGAGTGGGACATTCATCCGCTTCCCAAGCTTTTTGTATAGCGATAGTATTGCTGAAATTGTGTCAATTTCGATCTAGCAGGCTAAATACAGTATAGCAACAGAGTAGAAGGAGCAAAGCACATGAACGATAAAATTCTTAAAAACATCAGCATGGAAGACGTGCTGGAGCTGAAAGAGCTCGTTTCCTATCAGGACGGGCAGATCGTGAGCCGGACGCTGGTGCAGAATGGCGCGGTCAGCATTACGCTGTTTGAATTCGATACCGGAGAGGAGATCAGCGCGCACGAATCCAAAGGCAACGCGCTGTTGACGATACTCGACGGCAGCGGCGTCATCACCATCGACGAAAAGGAATACGCGCTTGCCGCCGGGCATAGCATCGTAATGCCGGCCGGGATACCGCACGCGGTGAAAGCCGCCTCGCCGTTTAAGATGCTATTGATGGTGGTGTTTCCCGCCCGATAGGCTGGCACAGTTATAGAAAAACAGGAGTACAGGAGACCATCCCAGAATCTGTGTAAACCTCCAAGGAAGGTGTAGAATGGAGCCACCAAATTGGAGGTTTATTCAATGGGAAAAGGGAAACGCACCCCGGAAGAGCAAGCACGTCGAGAAAAGATCCGGGAATTACTGCAGCTGGGAAACATCGGGAGCATGGATGACATCCAGGCGTTGTTCCGGGAAACCATTGCCGAATTCATGGAATGCGTATTGCCAAGTTCACGCTCTATCGGTGGCAAAAAGAATTCTTATCTGGTATCGACGTTGAGCTTGATAATGCCCCGAAGACGCTTGTGTCGTCTGTTGAATCAAAGAAAGAAATAACGCCAGCGCCAGTTAATGAAGTATGCCCCAAAACAGCAGCACCAATTCTTGATGAATCGACAATCAAGCCGGTTCGGAAGGATGCGGCAATGACAGCGAAGCAACTACTTTTTAACGAGACCAACGAAAAAGCAGCTCATATCCGGTCTCTCGAAACGGAAAATGCGCGGCTTTGGTCTGAGGTTGAACAACTCCGCAACAAGTGCGAATGCTTCCGTAATGCGCTTGCAGCCCTGATTCGGTAAGCCTTCTCAACAAGCCAACCTTGCTGTAAATTGTGATATTATGGTTTTTTGGCAGGGTGGCTTGCCTTATAAATATGCCAACGCTAATAGGTTCAAACATGATGGCTGTCGTGCGTGCGTTCTCTATTGTTAGTTTTGCATCCATTCCATTTCTTGACATACAGAAAAGCTCAACATACATGCTTTCAGGGCATAGGATAGACAACTAGCAATATAATGTCGTATGCACCCCTTAGATAGTGTGGACACGAGATAAAAACTGTGAGATAATAATCACATAAACAATGAATGGAGATGTGATTATGTCCTCTGCGCTGCACAGACATGACATTTCTGATGAAGTATGGTCTTTGCTTGAACCGCACTTACCCGGGCAACCGGGACAGTGGGGAGGAATTGCACAAGATAACCGACGATTCATCAATGCTGTCTTTTGGATTCTTCGTACAGGCGCTCCGTGGCGCGATTTACCAGAGGAATACGGGAACTGGAACAGCGTAGCAAAAAGGTTTCGGCGTTGGGTTGATCAAGGCGTTTGGGAAGGGATTCTCGAGTGCATCATAGACGACCCTGATTACGAATGGTTAATGATTGATGCAAGTCACATCAAAGTTCATCCTCATGCTGCAGGGGCTGTTGGCGGGAATCAAGATATGGACCGTACAAAAGGGGGCTCAATACAAAGATACATTTGGCCGTGGATGCGAATGGTATGCCGGTCAGAATCCTTGTTACGTCGGGTACCGTTGCTGATTGTTCAAAAGGCTGCGCTTTGATTGACGGTATCTTTGCTGAGTGGTTATTGGGAGATAAGGGTTACGACAGCAATAGTATCCTTGCCAAAGCCCTCGAGCAAAACATACAGGTAGTCATTCCTCCCAAGAAGAATAGGCGTGATCAACGCGAGTATGACAAATACCCCTATCGCTTACGGCACCTGGTCGAAAATGCGTTTCTTCACCTCAAACAGTGGCGGGGAATCGCAACTCGATATGCAAAGAATACTTCTTCATTTATTGCTGCTGTGCAAATCAGATGCATTGCATTGTGGGTAAAGGTTCTCGCTTGATCTCGTGTCCACACTGTCTAGAAAGGCATGATTAAATTGTATCAATCTCGTACTCAAAATACAAATGAAGCGTCGAACGGCGCTTTTTTTACTCGGTGTGTCATGGCATGTCACCGGAAAAAGTCATCCACCGCCTGCACGACCCGTGCGCAGTCTTTCTCCGTAAGCCCGTAGTACAGGGGAAGGCGGAGCAGGCGTTGGCTTTCGCGGGTTGTGTACCTGTCCTCGCCGTTGAATCGCCCGTGTCTGAGCCCTGCCTGAGAGCTGTACAGCGGGATATAGTGGAACACGCTCAGGATCCCGCGCTGTTTGAGGTGGGCGATCATGCGGGTGCGCTCATCCCCGTCCTTTAGCTTGATATAGAACATATGCGCGTTGTGCGTGCAGCCCTCGGGCACCGTGGGCAGCTCAAACCTGCCCTGATCGCGCAGGCCTTCAAGCCCGGCAAAGTATTGGTTCCAGCTGTGCATGCGGTTTTTTGTGATGGCGTCGGCCTGCTCCAGCTGCGCCAGCAGAAAAGCCGCGTTCAGCTCGCTCGGCAGGTAGGACGAGCCGAGTTCCAGCCACGTATACCGGTCCGTCTCTCCCCGGAAAAACCGGCTGCGGTCCGTGCCCTTTTCCCGTAATATTTCCGCGCGGTCGGCTATTTCCTGGTTTTGCAGCAGGATCGCGCCGCCCTCTCCCATGCTGAAATTCTTCGATTCGTGAAAGCTGAAACAGCCGATATCGCCGATGCTGCCCAGCGCTTGCCCGTGATAGGTGGACGTGACGGCCTGGGCCGCGTCTTCCACGACGGCAAGCCGGTATCGCCGGGCGATGTCCAGGATCGCGTCCATTTCGCAGCTCACGCCCGCGTAGTGCACCGGCACGATGGCTTTGGTGCGGTTGGTGACAGCCGCCTCGATCAGATTTTCGTCCAGGTTCATAGTATCGGGGCGAATATCTACAAACACCAGCCGCGCGCCCCGCAGAGCAAACGCCGCGGCGGTGGAGGGAAAGGTAAAGGACGGCAGAATTACCTCGTTGCCGGGGGCAATATCCAACAGCAGCGCCGCAAGCTCCAACGCATGCGTGCAGGATGTTGTCAGCAGCGCTTTCGGGCTTCCCGTACGGGCCTCAATCCATGCGGAACAACGCCTGGTGAACGGGCCGTCGCCGCTTAATCTGCGGTTTTGCATCGCTTGCTCAAGATAAGCAAGCTCCGTACCGAGAACCGGAGGTTTGTTGAACGGGATCATGGAGGACTTCCTTTCGGCGTTTCGCTCATCAAATTATATCATACTCACCTTGCGGGGAAGGTTTGTTTTTCACCGCGCCGCCGATTGACGGTCTCATGCGGCATGCTATAATAAGAGTAGTTTTCAGGGAGATTGAGGTGACATCGCTTGCTGGTATCCGTTTGCATTCCGTGCTACCGCTCCGCGCGCACACTGCCCGCTGTAATTAACGAAATTCAACGAGAATTTGCGGCGCATCCGGGATACGAGTACCGCATCATTCTCGTAAACGACGGCTCTCCCGACGATACCTTCCAGGTCATCCAAAGCCTGTGTGAGCAGGACAAGCGTATCATCGGGGTTGATCTGTCGCGCAATTACGGGCAGGCGCATGCCAAAATGGCGGCGCTTAGCTTTGCCGCGGGCGACGCGCTGGTTTTTATGGACGACGACGGGCAGCACCCCGCGGCAGGCATCTTCTGCCTGCTGAAAGAAATAGAGCAGGGAAACGACGTGGTGTACGCACGCTTTGCTCAAAAACAACACGGTCTGCACAAGTGCTTCCTAAGCTTTGTGCATAACAAGCTGTCGGAGTGGAACGGGGTCAACCCCAAAGGGGTGAAGCGCTCGGCTTTCGTGGCCTGGAGCCGGTTCGCCTTTGAAGCCGCACGGCAGTACAAAAGCCCGTTTCCATCGCCCGCCGGGTACCTGATGCAGGTGACCTCGAAAATCACAAGCGCCGAGGTGGAGCACCGCAAGCGCGCCGCCGGAAGGTCCGGCTATACGGTGCGAAAGCTGTTTAAACTCTGGATGGATTCGTTTACGAATTTCTCCGTCGTGCCGCTGCGGTTTGCGTCGTTCATCGGCGCGCTGTGCGCCTGCGGCGGTTTTATGTGGGGCGTCGTTCTGGTGATCCGCAAGCTCGTACGGCCGGCGGTGCCCATGGGGTACACGTCGACGGTTTCGGCGATCCTGTTCGTGGGAGGCGTCATCATGCTGATGCTGGGGTTGCTGGGCGAGTACATCGGGCGGATCTACATGACGGTCAGCGGCATGCCGCAGTACAAGGTCTCACAGATCATCAACGAAGAAGAATCGCAAATATAATAACTCTCATCACGAAAACAAACGGATCCTTGTGGATCCGTTTGCTGTGTTGATGGGGGATGATTAGTCGGTCACGACGGGATATTCCGCAGCAGCCCAGCCGTTGTTCATGCCGCCGCTTAAGTTATAGGCGTCATAGCCCAAAAGCCGTAGGATGGCTACGGTCTGGCTGGCGGTCTGGCCGGTGTAGCAGTGCACGATGATGATGCCATCAGTGGGCAGCTGGGCGGCGAAGTTCTGCTCCATGCCGGCGCCGTAGGGGTTGTTCACAGCGCCCTGGATGTGGCCTGCGGCATAGGCGTCGGCCTGGCGAACGTCATACACGAAGTATCCGTCCAGTTCGGCGTCGAGGACTTCCATCAGGCTGTCGGCCTTGAAGTTGTTGTAGGTGAAGGTGGTGCCGGCTTTGGAGATCATGTCTTCAAAGTAAGCGGTGATGGCGGCCTGCACGTCGGGGTCTACGTCGTAGGTTTCGTCGGTCAGCGTGGCCACGTCGGTTGTAATGTAGGCTTCAAAGCCTTCGGTCTTGGAAATGCCGTTGTTGAAACCGCTCTGGATGTTGGCGGCATAGCGGCCCGCGACATTCAAAAGCGCGGTGACCTGGCTTGCGGTCTGGCCGGTGTAGCAGTATACGTACACCTGTAC
>DAIOVG010000027.1:0-21607 GCA_036759125.1 Candidatus Limiplasma sp. | reverse complement strand
ACAGGTTTTCGGCAACCACTTCACCTGCGGCATAGTTATCCGTGGAGGCGTTGGCAAGCACCGCGCCGGCGGGAGCATTGGGCACACCGGAGTCAAACCCGATGATCGGGATTCCGGCAGCCTGCGCGGCGGCGATGTTGTCGTTGAGGGCGTTGACGTCCAGCGCGGCCAAGCCGATAGCATCCGGGCCAGCGTTGAGTGCGGACTCGAACTCGTTCACCTGTACGGCGATGTCGCTTTCGGAGTCGGGGCCAACCATGTTGAATTTCACCATTTCATAGCCGGCTTCGTCGTTGATCTTCTGGGTTTCGCTCAGACATCCCTTGAGAACCGCTTGCCAGTAGGTGGACTGGAAGCCCTTGGATACGATTTCAAAGGAATAGGTTTTCCCGTCTGCGGCAATCGCTACGGACAACGTTCCGACGATCAGCAGCAGCACAAGAAATAGAGACAGTGCCTTTTTCATGAGATACATCCCCCTTTTTCATATATATGACGCCTTATGGCGTACATATTCGGTTTATTTGCGGCGGCGGATCATATCGATCGTCACCGCGACAATCAGGATGGAGCCGGTAATAATCTGCTGCCAATTCGCCTGCAGTCCCACATTCGGAAGCCCTGTTTTTAGCAGCGATATCAGGCACACGCCAAGGAACGTACCGACGATTGAGCCGCTGCCGCCGGTCATCGCCGTGCCGCCGATAATGGCGCCGCCGATGGCGTCCAGCTCCAGCCCCGCGCCCGTGCCGGGCGTGATGGATGTGAAGGTGCCCGCATAGGCAATGGCCGCAAGCCCCGCAAAGAAACCGGAAAACACATAGGCCATCACATGCCAGCGCACCACGTTTACGCCGGACAGCTTCAAGGCTTCCTTGTTGCTGCCGATGGCGATAATGTACCGCCCCACACGGCTGTGGTTGAGCACGATGGACATGAAGATCACCAGCAGGATGATAAACACCAGCCCCACCGGGTAAATGGTGCCGTTGATCTTATACTTGAGGAGGTCTCGAAACCAGCTGCCGTCCTGCCCGGCCATTGGCCAGACACCCGTCATGCCGCCGGTCAGAATCGAGCCGAGGCCGCGCACAATCATCATGGTGCACAGGGTGGTAATAAAGGGCGGCAGGTTGAGTTTGGCAATGATGATGCCGTTGAAGAATCCAAAAAAGATGCCCATTCCCACCGTGACCAGCATGGCAACCCAGATGGGCAGCCCCATCTGCCGCATCAAAAAGCTACCGACGATGGAATAGCACACAAGCCCCGTGCCGATGGAAAGGTCGACCCCGCCGGTGATCAGCGGGAAGGTGACGCCGATAGCCATAAGCATGATGTAGTACATATAGCTCGTCATGGTGACAATGGTGGAATACTTGCGAAACGAAGGGCTCATGGCGTAGAAAAATACGAACAGGATGATCAGCACGCCGGTAATCACCAGCCGCTGTACGCCCAGCTTCTTGATCAGGGAGTTGTTCCTCAGTTTGGTCATATCCGTGCCTCCTGCTGCGGTTGGTGCGGCTTAGTTTTTGCGCTTGCGGCTGATGATATCCGCCGTTACCGCGCCAAGAACAATCAGGCCGGTCAGCACATATTGGTACGAGATCGTAAAGCCCATCGCCAGAATGCCCTCCTGCATCAGCGCTACGATAATCGCACCGATTACCGTGCCCAAAATGGATGCCGAGCCTCCGGCCATCGATGTGCCGCCCATCACGCACGCGGCAATCGCTTCGTTGTTAAAGGTATCGCCAAGCCCCGGCTGCACCGTGGTATACGCGCCGACATAGAAGATCGCCGCAACACCCGCCAGCGTGCCGGACATGACATACGCCAGCATTTCCCAACGGCGGGTATCCACGCCGGACAGGCGAACCGCTTCCCTGTTGCTTCCTATACAAAGCATATAACGCCCGGCCTTGGTGCGGTACAACAGGAACGCGCACAGCGCGGCGATGACGATCAAAATCACAAACCCCACGGGAAAGCCGTTCCACTTCACCAGATCGCGGTACCAGGACGTCGCCGGATCGCTGGACGGCCAGGTAACGGACTGGGTTTTGGTGAAGATCGACCCGACGCCCTTGGCGACCAACATCAGCGCCAGCGATGTAATAAACGACGGCAGATGCCGGAACGCCACAAAGTAACCGCCGATCGACCCGAACGCCGCGCCTACGCACACGCTGATACATATGCACAGCCACAGCGGCAGGTGGAACTTGGTCAGGCAGTACCCGGAAATCAGCGCCGAGCAGAACATCACCGCGCCGATGGAAAAATCGATCCCACCGGTGGCGATCACAAACGTTACACCCAGCCCCAGAAACCCGATGAAATACGCATAGTTGAACGCGCTGAGCACACGGTTATAGTTAACAAACGACGAGCCGTTGCGCAGCAGCGGGGTGAGCACCGTAAAGAACCCGTACATTAAGAAGATAATCAATATCAATACCACGCGGTTGAACCCGATTAGCCGAACAAATGGCAGACCCTTAAACCTCTGCAGTGCTGCCTTCATGCCTTCTGCTCCTCCTATACCGCAATTTCACGTGTCGCCGCATTCATCACCTTTTCCTGCGTTGCATCCGACACGTCAAACTCCGCGGTCTTCTTCCCCTCGCACATCACCACGATGCGATCGGACATGCGGAAGATCTCCGGCATTTCGGAGGATATCATGATGATGGATTTCCCTTCCTGCACCAGCCGGTTCATCAGTTCATAGATCTCCTGCTTCGCGCCGACATCAATCCCGCGGGTCGGCTCATCAAAAATCAGTATTTTACTGTTGCTGATCAGCCACTTGGCCAAAACCACCTTCTGCTGGTTACCGCCGGATAAATCCATCACCATCCGGTCCACACTTGGCGTTTTGGTTTTGAGAGCCTTGACCATTTTCTCGGTAATTTTGCGTTCCTCCGCGCTGTTGATGACGCCCACAGGGTTAACATAGGCCTTCAGGCTCGCCAGCGTGGAGTTCTCGGTCACGTTTTTCTTGAGCACAACGCCAAAGCGCTTGCGGTCTTCCGACAGATACCCGATCCCGGCTCGTACGGCATCCTGCGGGGAATGGATGTTTACCTTATGGCCTTCTACATAGATAGCGCCGCTTTCACGCGGATCCGCGCCGAACAGCGCACGTGCGGTTTCGGTGCGCCCCGCGCCCATCAATCCGGAAAAGCCCAGGATTTCGCCGCGGCGAAGCTCAAAGCTCACATCCCGCACCATGCGCCCGGCGCAAAGATGCTCCACCCTCAGCACCACCTCGGCGTCCGGTGGAACATGGCTTTTGGTCTTCGGCTGTTCAAAGATCACCCGTCCGACCATCATGTGGACAATATCATCCTTGGAACATTCCGAGGTCACCATAGTGCCAACGGTCTGCCCGTCGCGCATGACCGTAACGCGGTCGGTGATCTGCTTGATTTCGTCCATGCGATGGGAAATATAGACGATGCCGTACTGCTTTGCCCGCAGATCGCGGATGATGCGAAACAGCTGCTCAATCTCCGCATCCGTCAGCGCAGCGGTCGGCTCATCAAACACGATGATTTTTGCCTCGTGGGAGATGGCCTTGGCGATTTCGCACATCTGCTGCTTGCCCACGGTGAGCTCGGACATGGTTTCCTTGGGGTCGATATCGATTTTTAAAAGCTGAAACAGCTTGCGCGCTTCCTCGTTCATGCGGGCATCGTCGATCAACAATCCTTTTTTCCATTCGCGCCCGATGAAGATGTTCTGTGCCACGGTCAGGTGCCCCATCATGTTGAGCTCCTGATGAACGATGACGATGCCCGCCTCCTGCGCTTCGCGCGGGCTTTGATAGCATATGTCCCGGCCTTCATAGGCAATCGTTCCGCTGTCCTTGGTATAAATGCCAGTCAATACCTTCATCAGCGTCGATTTGCCGGCTCCGTTCTCCCCCATCAGCGCGTGCACTTCACCTTTGCGCACGTCAAAGCTGACATGATCCAGCGCATGCACACCGGGGAAGGATTTATCGATCCCGTTCATGGATAAAATGATTTCGTTCAAGCGTATCCATCCTGTCGGGGTATATGCGCTCGACTCAAACGATCTCGCAGCAGCCCCTGATTATTTTGCATGATGTCTTCCGGAACCTGTCGATTCGGAGCATTTATGCGTAACGTTTCTTTTTTGTTTACTATACAGGATTGGCACGTTTGTGTCAATATTTTGCTGATATTTTATCTAATTTATGTATTAATCCACCATCCCGTGCATCATCGGGACGCGCCAAACATCCTGTAATATACGCACGTTTCGTATATTTCCATATTCATTAATGGCTTTCTAAGTCTTTTGAATATGGATTTCCATTGATTATAGACCCAACAGAATGGGCAATGGCCATCCCCGCCAGCGCTGTGACAAATGGATTGCGCGGCATATTGTCATGCTGCCGATAGGCGAAATGGGCAGATGCCATTGCACTTTGTGAAGTTTCATTTGCCGTGAGATACGTTACGGTTTATAATATCAAACTGTAAAAGCAACGATCCGCTATCCAAACCGCTCAATCGCTGACTGAAACCGGGCATAGGCTCGAATCGTTTCTCTTTATCAACGTTCATTACGCGCTTGGAACCGGAAAAAACAGTCATACTTCCGCCCTGCGCCCGCTTCTTATCTTCCATAAAGGAGACCCGACTATGATCACCCTGTTGTCCGCCTTTAGTTTTGGCGATCTATCTGTGGAGTACCGGCTTGATCCAGCCACAGGGCGCGTCGGCCTGGAGCTTGTCCCTGCGTATATGAACGCGAAGCGGCAGGAAAGGAAGCAAGCGCTGGACCCGCTCGTTCAGCTCATGATCCGGGGCGACGCCTTCCCCGGCGGCTTTGCCAACGGCCACACCCTGCGGGGCAGCGTGTCCCTGGACCGCTTTGCGTACGTTTCACAACAAAGGCTGGACGGTGACGGCGAAGCGCGCATCATCACCACGCTGCGCGCAAAGGACGGGCAGGAGCTGCGGCATCAGCTCATTCACCGCGAAGGCGCAAGCGGCGTGGAGATCAGCACCCTGTACCATAACGGAAGCGGGCAGGACATCACCCTTGATATGCTCTCCAGCTTTTGTCTGGGCGGCATCACGCCGTTCATAGCCGGAGACGCGGCCAACAGCCTGGTAGCGCACCGCCTGCGCAGCAAGTGGAGCAATGAGGCCAGGCTGGAAAGCATCTCCGTGGAGGATCTTCAGCTTGAGCCATCCTGGTCCGGGCATGGTGTGGCAAACGAGCGCTTCGGGCAGCTTGGTTCCATGCCTGTGCGTAAATATTTCCCGTTCGCGGCTGTTGAAGATACGCAAAACCACGTGATCTGGGGCGTGCAGCTCGCCTGTCCGTCCTCGTGGCAGATAGAGCTGTATCGCAAGGATGACGGGCTGTGTATCTCCGGCGGGTTGGCGGATTTTGATTTCGGCCACTGGAGCAAAACGCTGCAGCCGGGCGAAAGCCTGCAAACCCCGCCCGCGTTTGTCTCGGTCTGTGTCGGGGATATTGATCTGCTTTGCAGCCGTCTGGTTTCCATGCAGGAACGAGCTCTCAAAGGCATGGCTCTGCCAACACAGCTGCCTGTCGTCTTCAATGAGTTCTGCACAACCTGGGGTACCCCGTCGCTTGCAAACGTCAAGCGCTGCCTCGATTCCCTGCAAGGGCATGATATTGATTATTTTGTAATCGACGCGGGGTGGCACGCCAGTGAGGACATGGGCTGGGAAGCCAACATGGGCGACTGGGAGGTCAACGAAACCCTGTTCCCGGGCGGCTTTGCGCCCGCCATTGATGCCATCCGCGCCGCCGGAATGAAGCCTGGGCTCTGGTTTGAGGCGGAGGTCTGCGGGCGGGACGCCAAGGCATACGCTTTCTCCGACCACCTGTTACAGCGGCATGGTCAGCCGATCACCGTTGGAACCCGCCGTTTTTGGGATATGCGGGACGACTGGGTGACAGCATACCTTGAAGAGCGTATCATCGGCCTTTTAAAACGCTGGCAGTTTGATTACGTGAAGATCGACTATAACGAGTCCGTCGGCATCGGCTGCGATGGCGCGGAAAGCCTGGGCGAAGGCCTGCGCCAAAACCAGCTGGCCGCGCATGCCTTCATGGATCGCCTGCGCAGGAGCATTCCGGGGCTTGTGGTGGAAAACTGCTCCTCCGGCGGCCATCGCCTGGAGCCATTATACCTGGGTATCAGCCAGCTGTCGTCGTTTTCAGACGCGCATGAGGAGCGCGAAATCCCGATCATCGCCGCCAACCTGCACCGCGCCATGCTGCCAAGTCAAAGCCTGATCTGGGCGGTTTTGCGCAAGCACGATACGCCCAAACGGCTGATTTGGTCGTTGAGCGCTACGTTCCTGGGCGTGATGTGCCTGTCCGGCGATATATATGATATGACCCCTAACCAGTGGGCAATCGTCGACGAGGCCATCCGCTTTTACCGCAGGGTCTCCCCGCTGATCCAGCATGGAACCAGCAGGCGGCTTGGGCCTCCCGTCGCAAGCTACCGGCACCCGGATGGCTGGCAGGCGGTTGAGCGCACCGGGGCGGTTGGCGACAAGCTGATTGTCGTCCACGTGTTTGACCAAGCCGAAGCGAAAATCCAAATCCCGCTGCGAGGAAGCTACAGGCTGGAGGCGCAGTTCTGCGATCCGGCCTGTAAAGCGGCCTTGCAGCAAAACATACTGGACATCACCCTGGCGGACGGCGCCTGCGCTTTCTATCTGCGCCGCATATGAAAACGAATCAGTATAGCATAGGAGTGGCAAACATGAGCAAACCGGAACAGCTTCAAGCAATTAGGCGGGAAATCACCCAGGTATCGGCATCCATCGTCCACGTCCGCTATTTTACAGAGGCTTCCGCGCATGGTAAAAGCGCTTTGATTGAGGATGGTTTGGAGGCCGCCGCAGGAACGGCGCAGCCTTCCTTTCAGGCTGACAATGCCCAGATTACCTTTCAAAACACTACCGGCGATGCGGTATTACAGGAGACCGGGCACAGCCTGGAGCCTGTTGAGACATTTAAATATACCATCGACGGAGATCCCGATATACGCTACAAGCATACCGCAAACGGCGACGTCGCCTATATTGCCAACGCACATCAGGTAAGCGGCGGAACTGCCTTTCGCGGGCATCTGCGCTTCCATATCAGCGAGGACGAGCATCTCTATGGTCTGGGTCAGCACGATAACGGGATCTACGATTACCGGGGCCACAAGGAGTACCTGTTTCAAACCAACATGAAGATCTCCATTCCGTTTCTGCTGTCCTCGAAAAAGTATGGTTTGCTGCTCGATACGGAATCTGCGCTCATTTTCAGCGAACAAAACGGAGAGATGCGCTTTGATCTGGAAACCGTCAGGGAGCTTTCGTATTATGTGATCACAGGCAATTGCTTTGACGATATCATCGCGGCGCTCCGAAGGCTTACCGGTACAGCGCCCATGCTGCCGCGCTGGGCCTTTGGATACCTGCAATCCAGGGAGCGGTATCAATCGTCCGACGATCTGCTGGCAACCGCCAAGCAGTTTAAAGACTTGCAGATTCCCATCGACTGCCTGATACAGGACTGGCACACCTGGAAGGACGGCCTCTGGGGCGACAAGCATGCCGATCCCGCGCGCTATCCCGACATTCAAGCGCTGACGGATGCGCTGCACGAAAGCCATATCAGGCTGCTGATTTCCATATGGCCCAACATGTTTCCGGGCGGCGGGGACTATGCCGAGTTTGTGCAGCAAGGGCTGATGCTGCCCAACGCCATCGTGTATGACGCCTATGACGCGGCAGCCCGAACGCTATACTGGAAGCAATGCGACAAGGGCTGGTTCCAAATGGGCATAGACGGATTCTGGTGCGATAATGCGGAGCCCTTTTCCGATACGGACTGGAGCGGCGAGGTGAAAAACCCGGACAGCCTGCGCTATCAGCTGGTGGTGGCCGACTCCCAAAAGTCCATGGACTGGACGCGCATCAACACTTACGGCCTGTACCACGCCAGGGGCATTTATGAAAATTGGCGCAGGACAAATAGCACAAAGCGCGTCGTGAACCTGACCCGCTCCACCTACGCTTCCGGGCAGAAATACGGCGTCATCGCCTGGTCGGGCGACATCAGCGCAAAGTGGTCGGTACTTAAAAACCAAATCACCGAGGGCATCAAGTATTGTATGAGCGGCGCACCATACTGGACGCTGGATATCGGCGGCTTTTTCACCGTGAAGGACAAGACGGAAAACCGGGGCTGCAACCAGGCAGGCAACCCCGCCAAACTCTGGTTCTGGGACGGCGATTACAACGACGGCGTGCATGATCTGGGGTACCGGGAGCTGTATGTACGCTGGCTTCAATATGCGGTCTTTTTGCCAGTATTCCGTGCACATGGCACTGACACGCCCCGCGAACCCTGGCATTTCGGGACCCCCGGCGACATGTTCTACGATACGATTCTTGCCTTTATCCGGCTGCGCTACAGGCTTCTCCCCTACACCTACTCCCTGGCGGCATCGGTTACCTTCCGGCAGGATACCATCCTGCGCAGCCTGCTGTTTGATTTCCCGCAGGACCCAAACGCGGCTACCCTCACCGGCAGCTTTATGTTCGGGCGGGCGCTTCTGGTCTGCCCGGTGACCGAACCCATGTACTACGGACCGGACAGCACCCCGCTGCCGCCCGCAGAGAAGACATGGCCGGTCTACCTGCCACAGCCCTCACTGTGGTATGATTATTGGACACACAAGGCATATCCGGGCGGGCAAACGGTGCAATGCAGCGCGCCGATTACACAGATACCGGTATTCGTAAAAGCCGGGTCCATCCTTCCGCTGTCCGATCCCCTGTCCTACGCGGACGAGAGGCAGGGCGCGGTCTCGGTCATCGAGGTGTACGACGGGGCGGACGGAGCCTTCACCCTTTATACCGACGCGGGCGACGGCTACGGCTATGAAACCGGAGCCTACAGCATGATTCCGCTTGCCTATCGCTGCCAGGAGAAAACGCTGACATTCGGCCGCGCGGCAGGCGAGTATCCCTACCAAAGAGAATTTCAGGTGCGCCTGATTACAGACGGGCAGGTATCGCCCGTACACACCGTACAGTATCAGGGGACGGAGCTGGCCGTATCCCTGAAGTAAGCAAAAGGAGGGCTCACCCTGCGGAAATTTGTACTGGAAAACAAATTTTACCTGAAGCTGATGCTGACCTATTGCCTGGTCATTTTTCTGGGTCTGGGCCTGACATCCTATCTGGTGACCTCCAACATGGTCGAAATCCTGACCGATATGGAATCCAGGTTTGACAGCGAGGTCATTCAAAAGGTTCAAAACTACGGCGATGAGCGCTATCAGGATTTCAACAGGATTTTTGCGCGCCTGTACCAAAAACAGTATTTCAATAACAACACCAGCATTATTGACTTCATCAACCCCGTGAAGGAAGCGCAGCGGGACAACAGCCTGAAATCCAGCGCCATCCGTAGCTATTTACAGGACACCTGCAGCGCAAATACGGCGATTGCCGATATCCTTTTGGTCGACTATCACGACCACGGTGTGTACTTCTTTTCCAACGTCCAGAACCGCGACGTTTCCATCGGGTACGACTTCTTCCGGTATGATTTCATCGGCGACGGAACCATCATCAACGAGGTCAAGATCATTCCCAACTATATCCCGGACTATATCAACTCCGCCAGTGTGAACAACTTCCCCGTGATCAGCTTCAAGCTCTTTTTGTTTGACGAAAACGCCATCCGGTTCGATGATCCGCTGGGCGTGGCCGTGGTGAACGTGCGGGCGGACTTCTTTCGGCACGCCTACAAGGATTCCTCGAGCTTCCTTGGCCGCATTTTTGTGATCGGCCAGGGTGGTTTCACCCTGTTTGATTCCGCCGGGGAGCTGACAGGGCAGCCGTTTGCGTATGAACGCTATCAGGCGACGGGTCTTGAAGATCTGCAAACCAACAGCTCGTTTGTTGTGAACAAGCGCTACTCGGAAAAGACCGGGTTTACCTATATCGACGTTGTGGACAAGCAGATTATCGCCCGGAAAACCGACCGCATCCGCGGCAACATCAACAACATTATCGCCATATGTCTCCTGATCACGCTGGCCATCGGGCTCGTGTCCGCGTTTATGCTGTCCAAGCGGATCAAAACGCTGGTACGCAGCATGAAGGCCGTGGAAAAGGGCAAGCTGGATACGCACATCACCGTGGGCACCAGGGATGAAATCGGATATCTGGAACAGAGCTTCAACTCCATGTGCGCACAGCTCTCCCGCTATATCCGTAACGTGTACATTTCCGAGATCAAAACCAAAACCGCCGAGCTTCGGGCCCTGCAGGCGCAGGTGGATCCGCATTTCCTGTTTAACACGCTGGAGTCCATCCGCACGACCGCCCAGATGAACCAGGACTACAAGGTGGCGAAAATGGTGCATCTGCTTGGCAACATGTTCCGCTGGAACATCAAGACAACCGGGATCATCGTGGATTTGAAAGAGGAAATCGACTATGTTCGTTCCTACATCGAATTGCAGAAAATGCGCTTTGACGACGCCTTTGACGTGCAAATCAATATTGAAAACAACGCGCTGAAGCTGGGGATACTAAAGCTCACCCTGCAGCCGATTGTGGAAAACGCCATCCAGCACGGGCTGGACGGTATGCAGTCGGGCGGGCTGATCACCATCGACGGATTCCTCCGGGACGACAAGCTGGTGCTGCGCGTATCCGATAACGGCAAGGGCATGAACCCGGACAAGGTGGCGGAAATCACCGCCAGCCTGTCCGTCATTCAGGAGGGCGGGGTGCTTGCCAGCATCGGCCTGTGCAACGTGCACCAGCGCAATTGCATTCTGTTTGGCGAGGGAAACGGGCTGAACATCACAAGCGCGCCGGATGAGGGAACGCAGATCGAAATCTCGCTCCCTGCCATGACCAAAGAGGAGATGAAGCAATATGTACAGGGTACTCATCGTTGACGATGAGGCGATCATATGCAAGGGGCTGCGCAATACCATCGAATGGGACAGCCTTGGCCTCGAAATCTGCGGCGAAGCGCACAACGGGCAGGACGCCCTTGCGCTCATCCGGGAGATGCAGCCCAATATCCTGATTACCGACATCCGAATGCCGGTGATGGACGGCCTGACGTTGATTCAAACGATCCGTGCGCATCATCTTCCCATCAAGATTATCATCCTGAGTGGATACAGCGATTACGCATTTTTAAAGGACGCCATCCGCCTGGGCGTCGACGGGTATCTGCTCAAGCCGATCGATCACGACGAGCTGATCGCCAACCTGAGCGATCTTGTCAACAGCATTGAAAGCGAAATGCTACACAGCCCGCAGCTGTACCAGGGCATTGAGCTGCTGCGATCCAATACACTCAACCGGCTTGTGACCCATACCATCGGTCTGCGCGAGTTTGAAGAAAAAGCGGCATTTCTGGAAATCACCCTGGAAGGCCCCTGTTTTCTGTGCGCCGCCTGCGCGCTGGAACAGGCGGACGGCGCTGCCGCCGGGTATGACGACCAGACTATCTTGACCGTTCTGCGGATTATCCATCAGGCGGCGACCGAGTGGAACGGGCTTGCGTTTTTGGACGTCAACGACCGCATTGTGCTGCTGCTAGGCGGCGACCATCAGGATTCCTTGCGTTGCGCCGCCAATGCGGTCATGGAAGCCACGGCGGGCCGGGTGCGCGAGCGCTTTGCAAGGCAGCTGACCTGCGGCTGGGGTACCGCCGTAGCGTCCGTTGAAGAGATTTGGAAATCCTATGCCGCCGCAACCGCCTGCTTTGGCGGCCCCGCGACCCTGCTGGAGGCCGACGCGCTGGAGGGCAGGGGTAACGCCCTGGTGGATCGCGCGCTTTTGCAAATCGCGGAGCATTACCGCGAAGCCATCTCCCTCAAACAGCTGGCAGGCATCATGGAGATCAATACCTCCTACCTGGGTCAGCTCTTCAAAAAGACCACCGGGGAATCGTTTACGGGCTACGTCAACCAGTACCGCATCCAGAAGGCCAAAGAGCTGCTGGCGCAGACGACCCTGAAGGTTTATGAGGTGGCGCAGGAGGTCGGGTTTACCGATTACCACTACTTTTTGATTATTTTCAAGAAACTGACGGGATCCACGCCCACCGATACGCGCATCTAGAATTTTTACCATAAAACCTAGAATTCGTCCTATTGATTCGCGAAAGATGAAACGTTACGATTAGCATACATCAACCGCAAAATAAAAAAAGGAGCGATCTGTTATGAAACGAGTTCTTACCCTTCTCATGGCCGTAACCCTGCTGATCGGTGCGTTCGCAGGCACCGCTTTTGCGGCAACCCAGAAAATTGTCTTCTGTGTAAACATCCAGCCCCAGCTGCCGGTGGAGTACTGGCAATCTATCGCGGATGCCTACATGGCGGCCAACCCCGATGTGGAAGTGGAAATCATCGGGCAGCCCTCCTCCAACGTGGACGTTTTCCAGTATGAAAAAACCCTGCTGGCCACCGGACAGTTCCCCGATGTCATGGTTATGCAGAACCCAGCCGACTTTGTGCCCTCCGGCGCGCTGCTGCCCTTCACGGACGAAGAGCTGAGCTACCTGCTTGACCCGAGCCTGGGCAAGATCGACGGCGTGCAGTACGTAGCCAACTACAAAAAACAGGTCATCGGCGTGTTCTATAACATGGACATGTTCGCGGCCAACGACCTCGCAGTGCCCACGACCTATCAGGAATTCCTGGATGTCTGCGAAGCGCTGAAAGCCAAGGACATTCTGCCCGTTTCCATCGGCATTAAGGACGGCTGGCCGCAGATCATGCTGGCGAACATGCTGGCCGGTACCGACCTGCTTGCCAAGAACCCGAACTGGGGTATCGAGCGCAATGCCGACCTCGTGAAGTTCAACAACCCGGATCTGGTCAAGGCGATGGAAAAATACCAGTACATCTGCCAGAATTATGCCGGCGACAGCCTGCCCTCCATCACCTATACGCAGATGCTGGAGCAGTTCTTCACCGGTCAGGCCGCCATGCTGCCCATGGGTTCCTGGGTGAACGCGGAAGTCGCCAAGGGCCTGCAGGAGTTTGAAGTGGGCTGGTTCCCGATGCCCGGCGACGACAATGCCAACGTGCTGTCCGTGTTCGTCAACGAAGGCCTGTCCATCAGCTCCTACACGAAGTATCCGGAAGTCTGCAAGGACTTTGTGAAGTTCTTCTTCTCCGACAGGCAGCTCTACAGCGACTTCCTCAAGGGCGAGCAACTGTTCAGCACCACCAAGGAAGCCGTGCCCTACGAAATGATCCCCCTGCGCAAGTACATCGAGCAGGCCATCGTGGGCATGCAGGAAGTCGAAGGCTTTGAGAGCATGACGGGCGATGCCGCGTTCCTGCCGGGCCTCAAAGACTACTACACCAACAAGCTAACCCAGAACATTGCCATCGGCAACGATGTGGCAACCGAGCTGGATAAGTTCGATGCCGAGTGGGATATTGCCAAGGACGCCTTGAACTAAACACAAGCAAACCTGTATGGGATTCAATTGGAGGGTAAGCCGTAAAACGTTTGCCCTCCAATTCCATCACGGAGGAACGGCAATGAAGCAAAACAAGCTTTATGATACCATTTTTCTGGCACCTGGTTTTATAGTCTACATCCTGTTTATGATCGTGCCGGTTGTAATGTGCTTTTACTACAGCTTCACCAACTGGGACGGCATCAGCACCACGTTTCGCATGATCGGTTTGAAAAACTTCGTGACGCTGTTTCGGGACGCGTCATTTTTTCAGGTATTGAAGGTTACCGTCATCATTATGGTGGTCACCAGCGTGATCTACAACGTGCTGGGTATTATTCTGGCCGCGCTGTTGAACGATAAGGGAAAGCTGTCCAGCATCTCCCGCAGCGCGATTTTCATCCCCACGGTGATGAGCGCGGTTGTGGTCGCGTTTATCTGGTCTTATATGGTGCAAACAAACGGCGGCGTCATCAACTCAATCATTCTGGCATTGGGCGGAAGCGCCATCGATTTCTATAAAACACCGCTGACAACCATTTTCGTGATTTCCGGCATCATCTGCTGGAACAGCATCGGCTTTTTCGTCGTGATCTACCTCTCCACACTGTCCACCATACCCCAGGAGCTGTATGAGGCCGCCAAGGTAGACGGCGCGGGCTGGTTTCACCGCTTCCGCCACATCACATTGCCGCTGCTGGCGCCAGGCATTACCATCAACTGCATACTCGCGGTTGCGGGCGGGTTGAAGCAATACGACCATGTGAAGGTGATCACGGGCGGCGGCCCGGGCGGGGCAACGCAGACGGTCACGCTGTTCAGCGTGGAAAAGGCGTTTGAGTATAACCGCAGGGGCTATTCCTCGGCGGCCGTCATTGTGCTGTTCATCATCATCGTCATCCTGACCGTCATCCAGCTCTCCATTTCCAAGCGACACGAGGTGGAGTACTGATATGAAAAAAGCATCGGTCGGTCTCCTGGTGAAAAACGTTCTGGTTCTGGTCTTTGCGCTGATTTATCTTGCGCCGCTGTATATCGCGGCGGTCAACTCCATCAAGCCGTACGACGAGGTGATCAAGGCTCCGCTGCAGCTTCCCGTGAAGGCGACGCTGCAGAACTTCGCGGACGCGTTTCAGTCGTCCAACATGCTGGCGCTATACCAAAACAGCATTCTGATTACCGGGTTATCGGTCGTACTGCTGATCATCATCACATCCATGGCCGCTTACATCATCGCGCGGCGGACGGGGAAGCTCTACCAGGCCCTTTATATCTTCTCGCTGGCCGGGATTATGATTCCCCCGATTGTCACCCTCATCCCCAGCATCAAAACCCTGAGCGCTCTGCACCTACTGTATACCATGCCGGGCTTGCTGCTGTTTTACGGCGGCACCTATTTCAGCACGACCATCTTCATCTACGTCGGCTATATCAAAACCATTCCCAAAAGCATTGATGAGTCCGCCTATATGGACGGCGCCAATCCCATCACCACGTTTTTCCGCATTATCTTCCCGCTGGTCAAGCCCTGCACCGCAACGGCGGTCATCTTTCTGGGGATGTGGATTTGGAATGATTTTCTAAACCCCATGTATATCCTCGGCTTCAGCGGCGGCAAAACCATCACCACGGGCATCTACAACGCCATCGGCACTTATACGTCCAAATGGAATTTGGTGTTCGCCAACGTGCTGCTGGCGTCCCTGCCCATCATCATCGCGTATCTGTTTATGCAGAAAATCTTTATGAAGGGGCTTACCTCGGGCGCGGTCAAGGGGTAGCAGCCTGGTCGCTACGTTTGAATATCTGATCGCATACAAAGCACACAGCCGTCCTGTATCAGGACGGCTGTGTGTTTCCATTGGTCTGCTACCGGAAGCGGTTGAGCTTGCGGTACACCGACGGCGTGACCCCGTAAATCTCCCGAAACACACGGGCAAAGTGCTGGCGGTTGTTGAACCCGGAGTCCATGGCGATTTCAATAATCGGGAACCCGGTCGTTGTCAGCAGCTTGGCCGCATGGTCGCAGCGCACGGCGTGCACATAATCCACAATGCCTCCGCGCATATAACGGTTGAACAGCGCCTCCAGATAGGAACGGCTGATGCCGATGTTTTTGGCAATGGTCTCCACGGTGATCGGCTGCTGAAAGCTTTTGTAAATATACTTTTTAGCGTCTGTCACATATCGTATACCAGTATAGCAGTTCCGGCTGTAAAAGGACCGTGCGATGCGTACCAGCAGGTTCTCCAGAGAGCTTCTAAGCGCCGTCTCCTTCTCCCCCAAATCGTTCTCCCATTCATACCGGACCTCGCCCAAAGCCATGTTGATGAACTGCCGGTCCTCCATAACACAGAAGCGCCCCTTCTGCGCGAAAAAGGAGTCAATCATCGGCGCGGACAGGCATAAACGGTTGAGGTCGATGGCCGGTGCGGATTGTGTCATTGCAAGGGTTAGCAGCACATAGCGGCACTCCTGGCCGGGCATTGCCCTAAGCTCCGCCTGGGTGTTCCGACCCAGAAAAATCACCGATCTCGCGCTCAAGGCGTGGGACTCCGCATGCCAGAAAACCTGACAATTCCCAGAACTGATCTGTATAATGGAGTTCTCATCCTCTGTGCATGTAAGCTGCGTCGATTCGCCGACAAACCCCTGCCTACACGCCTGTATCCATAGCGGTAATTTCGTTAAATAAGGATATGGCATATTATCTCCCAAATTTTTTAGACAATCCGTTCCATTCTTCCAAACATCATTCATTATATTGCCCATTGCACTCAGCTGTCAATTATAATGCGGGTGAAGGATGTGTTAGCTAAATGATTCCCACGCACGATGAGGGTCAGTCCCCTCGCCTTTTCGCTTTGCTTGCAAAGGAATACGCCGTACGGGAAACCCGCGGCGAGCAGGCGGAAGCACTGGAAGAAACCGCCCAGCTGCTGCTGCGCACCTGCGGCCCGGCCACTGCCGACGAACGTAAGCGGCTGCAATGCGCGGTGGAAACGCTGTCTCAAAATCGCAATACCGTAGTGTTTGACGATTCAGGGCTTCCCTCTATAATGGTACGGGTACCCGCCATCCGCGAAAAGGACGTGCTTGCCAACGGCAGCGACGCGCTCCATCCCGCGTTTTCCGGCGGCCAGGACGAGTTTCTGGTCGGCAAATACCTAAGCAGCGATTGGAACGGCCACGCCTGTTCGCTTCCGCTGGGCAATCCGATTTTCGGCCTGAACCAGGACGCCGCGATACAGTACTGCAAGCAAAAGGGCAAGGGCTGGCACGTTACCCCGTTTGCCCTGCGCATGGCGATCGCCATGCAATGCAGACGGCAGGGGTTTTTGCCCAACGGCAACAGCATGAACGGTTCCTGCTATCTGTTCCCGCAGGAAACCGGCCTTCCCGCAGGCGACGGCCGCACACTGTGCGGCAGCGGCCCTCTGACCTGGTCACATGACGGCACACCCGATGGTCTGTATGACCTGAGCGGAAACCTGAACGAATGGGATATCGGTTACCGTCTGATGGACGGCGAGATCCAAATCATCCCCATACAGGCGCTTTTAGCACAGGATGCCGATTTGAGCGTAAGCTCCCCCCTGTGGCGCGCGCTGGATGCGGACGGCTGCCTGGCGCTCCCCGGCAGCCCGGATACCTTGAAATACGATGCGCCATACGGCCAAATCCGGATGACGCGCCATATCACCCACCCGGGCATCGGCAACTGCGCGTTCGCCGATCTCCAAACCGAACCGGGCCTCACCCCGCCACTGATGGCAAGACTCCTGGGACTCTATCCCGAGGACGACCGAAACGGCTATGGCCTGGGCTGGCGCTGGATTAACACCTCCGGGGAAGGCATGCCGCTGTGCGGCGGCGCGCACCGCGCCGAGGACCATGCGGGCGTGTTCTTTGTCGGCGCTACCTACCCGCGCACTAAGGATTATGCGCTCACAGGATTTCGCATTCTGTATAACCCGAAGGAGGGAACACAGTGATCGGAAACAACCGTATGCTCCGCAAGCAATCCTTTGCACGGGATTTCAAAAACAACCGCGTTTACCTGCTGTTGCTGATCCCCGCCATTGTGTATGTCATCATTTTCAACTACATCCCCATGGGCGGCGCTGTAATCGCCTTCAAGAACTACAACTACTCGGCGGGCATTTTCGGCAGCGCGTGGGTGGGTTTGAAGAACTTCCGGTTCCTGCTCATCTCCAACAAGCTGTGGACGCTGACGCGCAACACCCTGGCCTACAACTTCGCCTTCATCGTCATCGGCATGTTTCTGGAGGTCATGTTCGCCGTCATCATCAACGAGATGCGCAGCCGGTGGTTCAAAAAGACGTTCCAGTCGTTTATGTTCCTTCCGTTTTTCGTATCGTGGGTCGTTGCGGTATCGGTGATCCAAACGCTGCTGGACTATGATAACGGCCTGGTTACCCGCATTGTGGAATCGTTCGGCGGCAATATGACCAATATCTATACCACAGCGGCGCCCTGGCCATTCCTGCTGGTATTCTTCCGCATGTGGAAAGGCGTAGGCTACGGCACCATCATTTACCTGAGCGCCGTAACCAGCATCGATCAGGAAATGTACGAGGCGGCGGATATCGACGGCGCCAACAGCTGGCAAAAGGTGTTCAAGGTGACCATTCCCAATCTTGTGCCGACGATGATTATCATGTTTCTGCTGGCCGTGGGACAGATTTTCAGGGGCGACTTCGGCATGTTCTTCCAGCTGGTCGGCAACAACGGCGTGCTGCTGGAAACCGCCGATATTCTGGACCTCTACGTATACCGTGCGCTGTCCTCCGGTACCAACCTGGGTATGAGCGCGGCGGCAGGCCTGTACCAATCCGTGCTGTGCTTTGCAACGATCATGACGGTAAATTATATCGTAAAGAAAATCCAGCCGGACTACACACTGTTTTAGGAGGAGAATGGCATGATTGCAGTCAAGGGCCGCAGAATCCCGCCCAATGAAGTGGCGTTCCGTTCTCTGGGATATATTCTGTTATTCATATTCGGTATGCTTTGCGTCATCCCGTTCTACCTGATCATCGTTTCATCGTTCGCAAGCGAGCAGGCGCTGATCAGCCATGGTTTCCAATTGTTTCCGTCCGAGTGGTCGCTGGACGCATACGGCTTTGTATTCACCAATCCGGCGCGCATCGGCCGCGCGTACTTCAACACCGTGTTCGTGACCATCGTCGGCACCACGTTTTCGCTGATGATGTCCACGCTGACAGGCTATGTGCTGTCCCGGCCGCAGTTCAAATGGCGCAACTTCTTTTCCTTCTTCTTTTTCTTCACCACGCTGTTCAACGGCGGTCTGACGCCCTGGTACATCCTGCTGACCCGCGGGCTGCACCTGAAGAATACATACTTCGCGCTCATCCTGCCGCTGATGTTTTCCGTGTGGAATATGATCATCGCCAAAAACTACATGAAGGGCATCCCCTTCGAAATCAGTGAGAGCGCCAAGATTGACGGCGCGGGCGAGCTGAGAATCTACGCGCGGCTGTACATGCCCATCGCAAAGCCCCTGCTGGCCACACTCGGCCTGTTTGCGGCGCTGGCCTACTGGAACGACTGGTACCACAGCATGCTGTTCAATACCGACGAAAACCTGCAGTCGCTGCAATATTTTTTGCAGGATATGCTCTCCACCATTCAGGCCCTCAAGGACCTGGTCGCACAGGGCAATGCGGAGCTCGTCAAGGGCATCAGCCTGCCGACGACCGGCATGAAAATGGCCATGACCGTTGTGGTCACGGGCCCGATCATCTTCCTCTACCCGCTGGTGCAGCGCTATTTCGTCAAGGGCCTGACCATCGGCGCGGTCAAGGGTTAACTTGGTGTAACGGAGCATGAACGAGGTGCTCCGCACGTATAACGACCAAATTTGACAGGAGGTAAACCCATGAAGAAACTGGTATCTTTGCTACTGTCCCTGGTTCTGGTTCTGGGTGGCATATCTTTCGCTTCCGCGGAAGCGGCCGACACCACCAATCCCTGGGCGAATCTGGATCTCTCCGAATATACGGAGATCAACTTCTACGTCGTAGGCGTTCTCGGCGCCGACTGGCAGGAGGTTGTGGACGCGGCCAACGAGCTGATGATCGAAAAGATCAACACGAAGGTCAACTTTGTCCATGTTTCCTGGGGCGATTTCCAAAGCAAGTACTCCCTGTTCCTCTCCGGCGATGAAGACATTGATCTCATCTACGGTGCCGCATGGTGTAACTATTCCGACTATGTAAAGGCCGGCGCATACGCGGGCTTCGACTGGGATTTTGTACAGACCTACATGCCGCTGACGGCCGAATCCCAGGCGGCTTCCTCCTGGAAGGAAGCGGAGTATAACGGGCTTTACTACTGCGTGCCCCGCGACGATACTTCCATTTCCTGGAGCGGCGTGCTGACCCGGCAGTCCCTGCTTGACAAGTACGGCTTTACCGCCGACGACATCAACAGCTACGAAGCGCTCGTAGACTACTACTATGCCATCGCCGAAGGCGAAAAGGATACCGGCGTGTACGCGTTCAATCCGCAGGGCTCCTACCCGTTTGACACCAACTGGTACACAACCCGCTATCATTATATGGATGTCAACGCCGGCTCAGCCACGTGGATGGTCTGGAAATACGATACCGGCAAAGCCTTTGATGTCAACGATCTGCACTGGTACGCCGATACCGACGATTTCCTGCAGTATGCGCTGCAGATGGCCGATTTCTACAAGCACGGCGTGTTCCCCTCCAGCGTGATCTCCAACAGCACCATGCTGGATGATAATTTCCAGGCAGGCACCTCCGCCACCCAATTCTCCTGGCCGTTTGGCTTCAAGGGCTGGCAGGATCGCATCGTGGACGACACCGTTGTGTACCTTGACGCGCAGTGGAGCGACACCGCAGCCACCCGCCGCGGCAATTACATGGGGTACGGCGCATGCTTCCCGGTTGCCTCCAAGAAAATGGAACGTGCCGCGATAGCGCTGGACTGCATGAAGAACGACCCTGAAGTCAACCGCCTGCTGGTGAGCGGCTTTGAAGGTCGTCACTATGTAATCGACGAAGCCACCAACACCTACACCCTGGGCCCGGATGCGGCCAACTATGGCTGGGGCAGCTGGTGCTATCTCCTCCAGCACGACGAAGACCCGCAGGCTCAGCTGTCTCCCGAAATGCAGGCCTATCAGGATAAGTATGTTGCGGCGGAAGTGCCCTCCAGCACCTTCCCTGTGAACGGCTTTGTGTATGACTCCTCCAAGTACGAAGCGGAACTGGCCGTTATTGCCTCGCTGCTCAGCGAGTACCGCTTCTCCTTCTGCTTTGGCATCTACGGCGACCAGACCGAAGCGAAATACCACGAGTTCATCGACCAGTGCAAGGCCATCGGCCTGGACGATATCGTGCAGGACTTCCGCGACCAGCTGGCCGCATATAACGCTCAATGATCAACTTCACGCCGCTGGAGCGTACCGCTCCGCAAGCCGTGGGCATCCCCTCTGGGGATGTCCACGCGCTTGTGGATGCGCTGGAGGCCTCCGGCACAGAAATGCACGGATTGATGATCCTCCGCCACGGCAAAGTCGCCGCCGAGGGCTGGTGGGCACCCTACGCGCCGGGTCAGGTGCACGGAAGCCAATCCCTGACCAAAACCATGACAGGCTCGGCCTTCGGCATCGCGATGCAGGAGGGCCTTTTGGGCCTTGATACCCTGCTGACGGACATCTTTCCCGAATATGCGCACCTTTGCGCCGGCAAGCCATACTGGAACGAGCTGCGCATGCGGCACATGACCACCATGGGCTCCGGCATGGAAGCCCAGCCCGCGATTGACAAGCCGGACTGGATTGAGAAGTTCTTCACCATGGACATCCTCCATCAGCCCGGTACCGCCTTTTACTACAACAGCGCAGCCTGCTCCATGGTAGGCGCGTGCATCCGCAAGCTCACGGGACTGGGTCTCCGTGAATACCTGCGCCCCCGCATGCTGGATCTCATCGGCATCGATGCCGACCGCCTGAAATGGCATTGCCATCCCGACGGCATGG
>DAIOVG010000026.1:0-21638 GCA_036759125.1 Candidatus Limiplasma sp. | reverse complement strand
GCGATCAGGATATTGCGCGCGTACTCGATGGCATAGGGCGCGATGGTCTCGGTCGAGCCGAGCACCACCACCAGCTGCGGCAGGAACAATAGGCCGATCGCCATCAGGCCCACGCCGGTGATGATGGCCAGAAAGAAACCGGTGGAGGCCATCTCCTCGGCTTCGGTTTGCCTGCGCGCGCCCAGAGCCCTTGCGATGTAGTTGCCGGAGCCCTGCCCGTACATGAAGCCCACGGCCTGCAGCACCGCCATCATGGGGAAGCATACGCCCACGCCCGCGGTTGCGCTGGCCAGACCCAGCCTGCCGATAAAAAAGGTATCGGCCATGTTGTAGAAGGCCGAAATCAGCATGCTGATAATGGTGGGGACAGCCAGCGAGAGCAGGAGCTTGGGGATCGGGGTTTCCGTCATCCGTTTGAGTTTGCCTTCAGCCGTGTACTGTTGTGCCATGAATCCTCCGAAAAAGCGTGTAAGCCCAAAAACGTCAAGAAAAATCAGCTGGGGTCGGGTGTTTTCCTGGCAACGCCGCTTGAGGCCGCCGCCTGCGCAACGGCGCGGCCCACAGCCGGGCCGACCCGCTTGTCAAACGCAAAGGGGATGATGTAGCCTGGCCTGCGGTCTTCGTCCGTGACGAGCTCCGCAATGGCGTAAGCCGCTGCGAGCTTCATTTCGTCGTTGATGCAGCGGGCGCGGGTATCCAGCGCGCCGCGCAGAATGCCCGGGAAAGCCAGCACGTTGTTGATCTGGTTATCAAAATCGCTGCGGCCTGTGCCCACCACCGCCGCCCCTGCGGCCAGGGCTTCCTGCGGGTCGATTTCCGGGGTGGGGTTGGCCATGGGGAACACGATGGGGTTCTTGGCCATGGAGCGCACCATATCGCCCGTGACAAGGTTTGGGGCCGATAGCCCGATGAACACATCCGCATCCTTCATGGCATCGGCAAGCGTTCCGGTGATTTTGCGCGGGTTGGTCACCTTGGCCATCTCCTGCTGGGCAGAGTTGATGCCCTCCTTGCCCTCCACGATCACGCCGTGGCGGGACGCCAGGATGATCTCGCCGATGCCCATCTTCAGCAGCAGCTTCGCCACGGAAATGCCCGCGGCGCCTGCGCCGTTGATGACGCAGCGAACGTCTTCCATCTTCTTGCCGACCACCTTGAGGGCGTTGATGAGCGCTGCGGCGGTCACCACGGCGGTGCCGTGCTGGTCGTCGTGGAAGATGGGAATATCGCACAGCTCCTGCAGTCTGCGCTCAATTTCAAAGCAGCGCGGCGCGGAAATATCCTCCAGGTTGATGCCGCCAAAGCTGCCCGACAGCAGGTATACGGTGCGCACAATCTCGTCTACATCGTTGGACTTGATGCACAGCGGAATGGCATCCACGCCGCCGAATGCCTTGAACAGTACGCATTTGCCTTCCATCACAGGCATACCGGCCTCCGGGCCGATGTTGCCAAGCCCCAGTACGGCCGAGCCGTCGGTCACCACGGCTACCAAATTGCCGCGGCCTGTGAGTTCGAAGCTTTTTTCGATATCCTTCTCAATTTCCAGGCAGGGCTCCGCCACGCCCGGCGTATACGCCAGTGAAAGATCGTCGCGGTTTTGCACCGGCACGCGCGGTGAAATATCCAGCTTGCCCCGCCATTCGTAATGCTTTTTCAGGGATTCAGCTCTGTAGTCCATTGGCTTTTCCTCCGTAATATCAATCCATGTCATTCTATCATGTTTCAAAATACGGGGCAATGGGCTGCGCGCCGCTGTGGGATTTTACAAGGCGCGATTGGGGCGGATTGTGGTATAATCAGGAAAAAAGGAGGCGTTCTTTGGTGGCGATACCGTACAGCCGGTTTATTTTCGGGAATATCACCTGGTACAGCGTATTGATCATGTCGGGAATCCTGCTGGCGTATTTCATCGGCACGCGCGAGCAAAAGCGCCTCGGCCTGCCAAAGGACACGATGCTGGATGTCGTACTGGTTGCGGTACCCGCGGGCATTGTCGGCGCGCGTCTTTATTACGTGCTGATGAAGCTGGACGAGTATATTGCCGATCCGATTTCCATTTTCTATATCTGGAACGGCGGCGTGGCGATTTACGGCGCGGTGATCGCCGGGTTTCTGGCCGTGTATATTTACAGCCGGGTGAAGAAAATCGCCATGGCGTCGCTGGTGGATATTGTCGCGCCGGGACTTGTGCTCGCCCAGGCCATCGGTCGCTGGGGCAACTATTTCAATCGTGAGGCCTTCGGCCCCGCGATTACCAACGCATTCTGGCAGTTTTTCCCCGCCGGGGTGTTGATCAGCGAGGGCGGGGCGGAGGTCTGGCACGCGGCGACGTTTTTTTATGAATCGACCTGGAACCTGCTCGTGTTTGCCGTTTTGTGGCTCAACCGCAGGCGCATGAAAAAGCGCGGGGATATGTTTTTATGGTACCTCGCGCTGTATGGCTGCGGGCGGTTCCTGATCGAACAAATGCGCACCGACAGCCTGTACCTGCTGGGCATGCGCGTCAGCCAGATGCTGAGCCTGTTGTTATGCGTGGCAGTTGCGGCGATTTTTTTGACGCGGCTGTACCGCCAGGAGAAACACAAAACGTTTTTGGCATACCTGCCCGTTTGCCTGCTTGCGTTTTTGCGCCTGTTCCTGTCCGCAAGCCTTATCGGCGTGATTGTAACGCTTGGCCTCTATGTGCTGACAATCGGCGGGCTGGTATTCTTTGCCCAAAAGGACCGTATGGCGCTGATCTGGACAGGTGCTGACATGATTGTCTACCTGCTGCTGTGGATATTCGGCGGGCAGGGCCTGTGGCAGTCACCGTACTTCTTCTATGCGGGAATCTCGGTGGCCGTTTACCTGCTGATGCCCTATCGCAGACTGCAAACGGAGGCGCTTGATGCCGGTCACGGAGCGTAAAAACAAGCTATATGCCGCCGCGCTGCCGATTCTTGGCAGGCGCAGCCATTGGAAGCGCGCACAGTCGGGCGGCGGCGATTCCGCAACCCTCCGCGCGGTGGAAGCGCTGCTGAAGAAGCACCATGTGGTCGGCGGCTGTGTGCAAATGATACGGGGCGGCCAGGCGGCGGAATGCTATACCGCCGGGTATGGTTCGCTTGCGCCACTTGTACCCGTGCGGCCGGATACGGTGTTTCGCACGGCTTCGATTGCCAAGGCGGTGTGCGCGCTTTTGGTGTTCCGGCTGCAGACCTGCGGGAAGCTCTATGTAGAGGAGGATATTTCATCCTTCTGGCACAGGGAGATTCGCAACCCGAACCACCCGGATACGCCCATTCCGCTGGGCGCGCTGCTCAGCCACAGCGCGGGCATTGTGGATACGCCCCGGTACTTTCGCTCGTTTGATGAGGCAATCGGCGCGGACGAGCTGCTCGGCGACCGCGCGAGCTTCTTGGCCGCCAAACCCTACGAGCGCTTCCGCTATTCCAATTTCGGCGCGGGGCTGATCGGAAGCCTCTTGGAACACAGGTTCCAGGTGTCCATCGAAGAGCTGATCCAGCGCGAGCTGTTTGCGCCGCTGGGCATTGCGGCCACGGCGGATATCACCAGGGCGGACGCGGCGCGGCTTGCCAACAGCTACCGCATACTGCCCCCGGAGCGGGCGGCGGCGTTCGACGCGGCGGCGCGCAGGGAAGCGGCATCACCAATCCTTGCGCCGGACCCGCAGCGGCATTTTCTGCTCATGTCCGGAAACCTGTTCCTCACGGCGGGGGAGATGGCAAAGCTCTGCCTGCTCGTCATCCACGGCGGCAAACGCGGAGAGGAAACGTTCATAAACGAATCATCTCTTCACAGCCTGCTGACGCCCGTTGGCGGCGGCGGGCAGCACTGGCCGGGAATATGTCATGGCATGGGCATGTTTTTGCTGGAGGACAAAAGCGTATCAAGCCGCAGCCTGCACGGGCACCAGGGCTTTGCCTACGGCGCGGTCAACGGCTTTTTCTTTGACGATGCGGGGAACGGATTCGTATCGTTCAACAGCGGCGCGAGCGAGCGGCGCGTTGGTCGCTTAAGCTGTCTGAACCGCGACCTGATCCGGGTGCTGCTGCCATGAACGATATCATCACCGATATCCGGGAGCTTCGCTATGGCGTCCGCGTGACTGTCAACGACAGGGAAACGGTCTGCCTGCGCAATAAAAATTGTAAAAACCTCACGCTCCGGGAAGGAGACAGGGTTGATCTCAAGGAATGGAAGCATGACCTGTTGCTCCAGCAATACCCCGATGCGCTCAACCGCGCCGTGCGGTTGCTGGCGGTGCGCGCCAGAAGCGTTGCGGAGATCGAAAAACGCCTGACCGACGCCTGCTACCTGCCCGATACGGCGGAAATGGTCATCACCAAGCTTGTAACCAACGGCCTGCTCAGCGACGAGGAGTTCGCCAGGCAATGGGCGCGGGAAAGAACGGCGCGGCAGATGGGCAAGGCGCGCATCCTGTACGAGCTGCGGCAAAAGGGCGTGGATGACGCCCTGGCCGAGCGGGTGATCAGTGAGCTGGACCCTGAAAAGCAGGAGAGCGGTGCCGCGAAGCTGGCCGAAAAGCTAATCAGGCGCTACCGGAACGCATCTCCTGCGGACGCGCGGCGCAAGGCCATCCAGGCGATGCAACGCAGGGGCTATTCCTACGCGGAAGCACGGCGCGCGCTTTCGGATATGACCGATGATGCGGATGTGTACGACTAAACGGGCGCACCGGACGACGTTATGGAGGACAAACCCATGAAAAAATCCCTGCTCTGTCTTGTGATATGCGCGGCGCTGATCACCGTGGCTGCGTCTGCGGCCGCATCGGAGTATACGGTTGCCTATTCGGAAAACCAAACTACTGGCTATATGTGGCACTATACCGTCTCGGATGATACGGTGCTTTCAGTAACCGACGAAGCATACCAGCCGCCGGAAAGCTCCGGCGATCTGGTCGGCGCGCCCGGAACGCACCGCTGGGTCATCCGGGGGCTGAAAGCCGGAGAGGCAAGCGTGAGCTTCTACTATGCCTGGGCATGGGAGGAAACGCTGCCCGAACCCGACGTGACCTATACCTTTTCGTCGGACGCATCCGGAGCCCTGAAGTTGCTGTCCGCCACCGGCATGCCGGAGCAGTACATGAGCGGCACGGTAACCATACGTCTGATGGAAAACCCGACCACCGGGTATGGCTGGACGGTGAAAGTCGAGCCGGAAGGACTGCTGACGCTTGTGCGCGACGCATACGAGGAAAGCGAAACGGCGGATGGAGCGCTGGGCGCGGGCGGCATACACACCTGGGTGTACCAGAGCGAAGCGCCGGGAACGGCGACCCTCACCTTCCGCTACGTGCGCAGCGCCGGTGCGGACGCGGCATCGGAGCTCAAGCTCACATATGTCATCAATCAGGATATGAGCGTCAATATGATGGGGCTGGACGGCGATTTCAGCATGTATGTTCCCTGATATCGGCAAACACAAAAACACCCCGCGTCGAGAAACGACGCGGGGTGTTTTCGTATGTTCTCTTATCGGAGCCTGCGGATGATGACGTCGACCCAGCGGATGGCAATGGCCAGCATGCTCAGGACAAGCGCTATCACAATCCACATGGTTTCCGATCCGATATCGAAGCGGAAGTCCGGCAGGTAGCGTGTGAGAATGCCCAGGAGCCCCCACAGGATGGCCGCCGGGTAGGCGACGTTGCGTGTATCGCGCGTTGCCGTGAGGGCAATGATCACCGCGACCAGCAAAACGATGGTGAGCCAGATGAACCACGGAACGCCAAAGCCGTCCCAGCCCAGGTGCAGTAACAGCACGGCGATGTTGGCGATGGTCGCCACGGTAATCCAGCCCGCGTAAAGCCCGAAGGGCAGCTCCAGGCTGAAAAAGCTGGTATAGGTTCTTTCCGTGCCTGCGACCAGCGTCAGGATACGCGTCAGGCTGAATAAAAGAATCAGCATCACCAAAGCGGACACAAGGAACTGGCTGTACTGCCATGCGAAGATCCAGCCGACGTTGGCGGCGCTGGATACAATGAACCAGAACGCAATTTTGGAAAGCCGTTCGTCCCTGCCGAGATCCTTGGAGATCAGCTGTACAAGCACATACACAAACAACAACAGATAGATAATACCCCAAATCGCAAAGGTATATCCCTTGGGGGTAAACAGCGTAGGATTCGCATCGGATACGGCGGCGGTGTTGATGCCGTTGATCTTGCCGGTTGTCGCTAAAAAATTGACGACGACGGTGGCGGCAAACCCGATTGCGATCAGGAATTTTGAAACGAGACTTCTGGTCAAGTTCATTGTGTGAAACCTCCTTCACAATCCATGAAACGTCGAGTGCCTATTTATCGTTATAGTTATAGTATGTCCAGAATATAGAAATTATAACAGTTTGTGAATGTACTCCTGCAATTCCTCAGTGTAGGTTATTTGTGAGCCGCTATTATCCTCGTTGGAATGATCTCCGGTGATTTTGTCAAGAAATTCTTTTTCGGTCAGTACGGGTACGCCAAGCTTCTGGGCTTTTTCCAGTTTGCTGCCCGCTTTATCGCCGGCTACTAGGAAGCTGGTTTTCTTGCTCACGGAGGACGCCGCGTGCCCGCCATGGTCCGCAACCAGCGCTTCGGCGTCCTGGCGGCTCAGGGTTGCAAGCGTTCCGGTGATCACAACGGTCTGGTGCATCAGCGCGTCGGATTGTATGCTGCGCTCATATACCGGGGTTACGCCCGCGTCCAGCAGGCGGGCGACCATCTGGCGGTTTTCGTGAAATGAGAAAAACTCGGCTATGCTGCCCGCAACAACGCCTCCCACCTCCGGGATGGCGAGGAGCTGTTCCTCGGTTGCTTCGGCGAGGGTATCCAGCGAGCCGAAGGTATCGGCCAGGTCGCGCGCGGTTTTCCGGCCGACGTTGGGGATGCCCAGGCCGAACAAAAACGCGTCCAGGGAGCACTGCTTGCTGTTTTGCAGCGCCTGAATCAGGTTATCGGCACGCTTTTCCTTGAAACCGTCCAGCGCCAGCAATTTGTCGGCCGTCAGGCCGTACAGATCGGCCGGGTCGCGTGCGTCAAGCTTGTCATAAAGCAGCTCGGCGGTCTTTTCGGAAAAGCCTTCAATGTCCATGGCGTCGCGGCCTGCAAAATGCGCCAGACGGGCAACGGCCTGCGGCTTGCAGCTTTTGCGGTTCATGCAAAACAGGTGCGCGCCGCGCTCCGTCAGCTCCGTACCGCAGGCGGGGCAGTGGGTCGGCGGAACAATCTCCTGCTCACCGGGCTCGGCCTCGCCTACGCGGCCCATGATTTCGGGAATCACGTCGTTGGAACGCCGAATCCACACCTTGCAGCCCACGGCGAGCTTTTTGCGCAGGATATCGCCGTAGTTGTTCAGGGTGGCGTTCTGCACGGTCACGCCGCCGATATCCGTCGGGGTCAGGCGCGCCAGCGGGGTCAGCTTTCCGGTGCGGCCCAGCTGCCAGTCTACGCTTAGCAGCGTTGCGATATCCTCCTCGGCGGCGAACTTATACGCCACGGCCCAGCGGGGGAATTTGTCGGTATTGCCCATCAGCTCCCGCGTGTGCAGGTCCTGTACCTTGATCACCGCGCCGTCGATCAGATAATCAAGCGTTTCGCGTTCGCCTTCGATGGCATCGATGGCAGCCTCCAGCGCCTGCGAATCGGAAAAGGTTTGCAGGGTCACGGTGGGAAAGCCGTTGTCCTTGAGGAAGCGGATCATGCCCGGCTGATCGGTATAGGGCGGATTTTCGATGGTTCCCACCTGATAAAAGAAGGCGGTCAGCTTGCGCGCGGCGGTGACGCCCGGATCCAGGTTGCGGATCGCGCCTGCGGCGGCATTGCGCGCGTTTTTCAGTGGATCTTCGGCGGTTTTATTGTAGGCTTCCAGGGTGCTCAGGCGCATGATGCACTCGCCCTGCACCTCGATCAGCCCCTGATAGGGGATGGTCAGCGGCACGGCGCGGATGGTGCGCACCTGCGGCAGCACACCCTCGCCAACCTCGCCGTTGCCGCGTGTGGCGGCCTGGGTAAGCTGCCCGTTTTCATAGGTCAGGTTCAGGGTTAGGCCGTCCAGCTTGTATTCCACGCCGTAGCTGAGCGGCGGGAGCAGCTCGCCTTGCTGCTCATACAGCTTTTCACAGCGCAAAAACCAGGCGCGCAGCTCTTCCTTGCTTTGCACCTTATCCATGCTCCACAGCCGGTTCAGGTGCCGGTGCGGCTGAAAGGATTTCAGCGGCTCCGCGCCAACACGGCGGGTCGGGCTGTTGTCGCGCTGCACACCGCTTTCTTTCTCCAGGCGGACAAGCTCGTCGTACAGCTTGTCCCACGCGGCATCGCTCATCAGCTCCTGCTGGCCTGTATAGTAGGCGGCGCTCGCCTCATTCAATTTTTGGATCAATTCATCCATGCGTTGTTCTGTGTTCATGGATCCTCCATCTGAAAACAGGACGCTGAGGAGCGTCCTGCTTGCGATCATGGAATACTAGTCATTCACCTTGACAATCGGCGCAATGCTCAACGCAAATTCTTTGACGCCATAGGCCGCGAACGAGATCACGATCCGGGCGTCGCTGCCCTTGCCGTGGATATCCATCACGTTGCCCTCGCCGAACTTCTTGTGCATTACGCGGTCGCCCACCTTGAACAGCGACGCCAGGGCGCTTGCCGGCACACTTGCGGCTGCCGAAGGCGTAAAGCCCTTCTTAACGCCCTTAATGCCCAGCGCCGAGCTCTTGGCGCCGATGCCCGCCCCGCGTGTGACAATCTGGGGCACGCCGAACTGCATGGTTTTCTGCACCTGCTTCTTTTCGGGCTGCCTGCGCATGGGCTGGGGTCTTGCCTCGGTTTCGGGGAAGCTTTGCTCCCGCTTGGCAATCCATGCGTCGTCGATCAAATGCTTTGGAATCTCTTCCAAAAAGCGGCTGGGCGCGTTCATGTTGAGCTGATTATACAGCATCCGCTGTGTGGCGTAGCTGATGTATAGGTTCTCCTTGGCGCGCGTGATGGCCACATAGGCAAGCCTGCGCTCCTCCTCCAGGCGGTCGTCCTCCGTAATGCTGCGGCCGCTGGGGAAAATGCCCTCTTCCAAACCGGCGATGAACACCGTATGGAACTCAAGCCCCTTGGCCGAGTGTACGGTCATCAGTGTGACGTGCTTGGTGCTGGCCTCCGATTGATCCAGATCGGTGATCAGGGCGACGTTTTCCAGGTAGTTGCTCAGGGTCGGCTCGTCGGCCGCCTGCTCGTACTCGGTCACCGCGCCCAGGAACTCGTCCATGTTTTCCAGGCGCGATTTCGCCTCGTCGGACAGATCCCTTTCGTATTGCGTGCGCAGGCCTGTTTTCTCAATCAGGGTCTTCACAAACTCGCTCAGGCCGATGTTTTCATGCAGGCCGACCAGCTCGCTCATCAGCTCCCCGAACTCGCGCACGCACTTGCGCGGCCGTGCCGACAGGGTATCGGGCACGTCCATCAGCGCTGAATAGAGGGGGATGTCGTTTTCCTGGGCAAACAGCAGCAGCTCGCGAATCGTGCTTTCGCCGATGGAGCGCTTGGGCTGGTTGATAATGCGCCGCAGGCTGATATCGTCCGACGGGTTGACGATGCAGCGCAGATAGGCGATCACGTCTTTAATTTCCTTGCGGTCGTAGAAGCGCAGACCCCCGTATACCCGGTAGGGGATGCCCGCGCGCATGAGCATTTCCTCCAGCACGCGGCTTTGCGCGTTGGTGCGGTAGAGCACCGCGATATCGGAATATTTCTCCCCGGACAGCTGCAGCTGCTGGATGCGGTCGCAAATCCAGGCGGCTTCCTCGCGCTCGTCGCCCGCGCAGAACAGGCTGATCAGCTCACCCTCCTGGGCGTCCGTCCAGAGCCTCTTTGCTTTTCGCACCTGGTTGTTCTGGATCACCTGGTTGGCGGCGTCCAGGATATTGCCGGAGCTGCGGTAGTTTTGCTCCAGCTTGATGACCGTCGCCTCGGGGAAGTCCTTTTCAAAATCCAGAATGTTGCGCACGTCCGCGCCGCGCCAGGAGTAGATGGACTGGTCGTCATCGCCGACCACGCAGAGGTTGCGGCTCTCCTGGGTGAGAAGCTTGACCAGCTGATACTGCGCATAGTTGGTATCCTGGTACTCGTCCACCAGCACATGGGAAAAGCGCTGCTGATAGCTTTTTAGTACCGGGGGATGATCGGCGAACAGCTCCAGCGTCCGCACCAGAAGATCGTCGAAATCCAGGGCGTTGGAGGCGCGGAGGCGTTTTTCATATTCGGTGAATATGTCGTGAATTTGCTGGCTGCGGAAGTCCTTGGCCGATTCCATGAACCACTCGTCCGGCGTGAGCAGGCGGTTCTTCGCGTCGGAAATCTTCACCTTCAGCTCGCGGATGGTAAAGGCCTTGTCGTCGATATCCAGAGTCTTGAGCGTGTTTTTCAGCACGCTTTTCTGGTCGTCGTCATCATAGATGGTGAACGAGCGCTTGTACCCGAGCTTTTCGATATCGCGGCGCAGCATTTTAGCGCACATGGCGTGAAACGTGCTCACCCAAACATCCTCGGCCTTGTCGCCGACGAGCTCCACAATGCGCCCCTGCATTTCCCTGGCGGCCTTATTGGTAAAGGTAATCGCCAGAATACGCCAGGGCTCCACGCCGGAATCAATCAGGTTGGCGACACGGTATGTGAGCGCGCGCGTTTTGCCGCTGCCTGCGCCGGCTAAAATGAGCACGGGACCATTCAGCGTTTCAGCCGCCTTGCGCTGCTGCGGGTTGAGCATGTCCAAATTCATCATAAACCTCTAAATTTCTCCGTCCAGTTGCGAAAGCACAAACGAGTAACCCTCGGCACCATAATGCAGCGCGCGGTTGACGCGGCTGATGGTTGCGGTGCTTGCGCCTGTTTTCTGCGCGATTTCCTGATAGGTCGCCTTGCGGTTAAGCATCACGGCAACCTCCAAACGCTGCGCGATGGACTCCAGCTCCTTGATGGTCATCACGTCTTCGCAAAAACGATGCGCTTCGTCCGTCGTGGTCAGGGTGAGAAGCGCCTTCATCAGCAGATCAATCTGATCGCCCTGCAGCTGCGGTGTGAACTTCATACAACCTCCGGATTTATTTTACCGTAAGGGCAAAGCGCAATATGAACCCTGCCGCTGCGCCGGGGTTCGCAGGCGTGTGGAGGGGATCAACGCAGCGTTTCTTATCTGTAATTATACCACAGATTACCGTAGATTCAAAGTTCCGCGGGCAGTAAATCTGCGTGGTTAATCCCGCGGCATCTGCTCGACGATCCAGAATTGTCCGTCGGTTTCCATCTCGATCATCCCCGTATGCGTGTAGTAGCGGGGAATGTGCAGCGCGGCGAGCTGATGCTCCGTACGCGGTACCGCCGAGCGCATATTGGTCACCACAACCAGCTCCGGCGATACGGCGGTCAGAAAGGCGCTCAGCATGGGCGTCATCCCGTGATGGGCAAATTTCAGCACATCGGCTTTAAAGGCGGGCGCGCCGTAATGGTTGAGCAGATATTCCTGCGTTTCACCGCCAGCATCGCCCATCAGCAAAACGCTGCGGTCGCCAAACACCACCTTGAGTACAAGGCTGTGTCTGTTTTTATCTATCCCCGGCGTTTCATCGCGGAAGACGGCCACGGCTGCCTGCCCCAGCATAAAGTGATCGCCGTCGCCGATGCGGTAGTAGGGGATATCTTTTTGGGCAAGCAGCTCACGTACCCTGGTATAGTCCTCGCTGCCCGGGTAATCGTCCGTATAGCAGGACAAATAGGCGTCCACCAGATAGTCGTCCCGTTTCAGGATGGCGAGCAGACCGTCAATATGGTCTCTATGGGCATGGGTATTGACCATGTAATTGAAATGCCTGACATCCAGCGCGGCCAGCTCATCCCGAATAAAACCGAACTGGTTGAGCGATGCGCCGTCGACAAGCATCGTCTGTCCGTCGATGCGCAGCAAAATGCAGTCGGCAGCGCCGCGATCCAGAAAATTTACGGTTAACAATTCTGCGGTTTCAAAAAGCATGTCCGGCTGGGCAACGGCAACCGGTTCGTAGGGCGCCAGCCTTGCACCTGGTCTATGGTATACCACGGGGGATGCCAGCGCGATTGCCGGAATCAACAGGAGGAAAACGGGAATCAACAGTCTTCTGAGCATGGTGTACCTCGGTCAGTTAAGTGTATATTCCAAAAAAAGAGCGTCCGTTAGGACGCTCATTGGACCGCTTCGAACGAACGACTTCGTTAAAAACGGCTGGCTTCTTTGATCTTGGCTGCCTTGCCCTGCAAACCGCGCAGATAGTAAAGCTTTGCCCTGCGCACTTTACCCTTGCGGACGATCTCAATGCGATCTACGCGCGGGGAATGCAGCGGGAATGTACGCTCTACGCCGATGCCATAGCTTAAGCGGCGCACGGTAAAGGTTTCTCTGACGCTGCCGTTGCGCTTGGCGATAACGGTGCCTTCAAATGCCTGCAAACGTTCGCGTTCGCCTTCAACGACCTTGACCCATACCCGTACGGTGTCGCCGATGTTGAAAGCGGGACGATCACTGCGAAGCTGAGCTTTTTCGATGGAACGAATGATTTCGCTCATGCGTGTGCCTCCTTTCCCTCATAGACGTTCGTACTCCGGGTCAATGCCCGTGCAGAGGACCGCCCGTTTAATATCACAAAGGGCATTGTACCATACAGCCGCCCCGTGGTGCAAGTGTTAATTTTCAGGCCTTTGGCGCTTAAGAGTTGGTATTGCCGACAAAGCGGAAGGTTTCCACAATCGCCGGGCCGATCGCCTCATCCTCCGGGGTCAGGGTGGAGAAATCCGGGTAGTATACGTGCACCATAATGAAGTAACCATTAACGAGCATCACGGTATCGCAGGCGTCGTTGGCGTCGGTCTGTTCGTTGACAACGATGTACTCATACCCCTCCGGGGTGACGCGCACCTCGGTTTTCGGATCGGCCATCTCCACGCTAATCTCGGAGATAATGCGATCAATATCCTCCCTGGGCAGGTCCGACAGGCTCAGCCCCACGTAAAGCTCGTCCGCCGCCGTGGTGATGGCGATCACGGGCTTGCCGGAGGTGAGGTAACCGATCTCCGTCAGGGAGAAGTGCTCGTCGGTCTGGCTGTTTTCCACACGCGTGCCGCTTGGCAGGGTCACGACGATGTAGAAAAGCTCGCCTTCCCTGTGGATTTCAATGTCCTGCGCCGCAGCGGCCGTCCATGTGAAAACGGCGGCGATCAGCAGCAGCACAGCGATTGTTTTTTTCATACGCTTCCTTCCTTTCCGTATGGTTGAAGCTCAGGAACCAAAATCAACTGTCCCCGTAGTAGGGGTAGAGGAACTGGCGCATCATGAAGCCCATGATATGGCCTTCCTCGTCCAGCACCTGGCACCAGAGAGAATTCTGGCTCATCACGGTCAAAACGGTGTTGGCGTAATAGTGGGTATTGATTTCCGCCTGCAGGGACGGCGCCCAGCGCAGGTTCACATACCCGGCGGGGTTGCTGGGCCGGACCAGCGCTTTATAGTAGGTAGGCTGGAAGCCAAAGAAGATTTCGTTGGGGAATGCGGCGGAGGGCGTCGGCGTAACGGTGGGCACAGGGCAGTAGGTGGGCGCTGGCGTGGGATACGGCGTGGGCGTCGGCCAGCCGTAAACCAGGTAGCGCGACATGGAATAGCCCGTGTAGCCGTTATAGGTCACGGAATACCAGGTGTCGTCGTAGGCGTCGTTCACCCGCACGGCAGCGCCGTTTGGAATCTGGGTCATGATCGAGCCGATGATGCTTGGCGCGTCGCGCATATTCAGCGGTTTTCCGTTGGATGTATATACGTACATGGTCGTATAGGCCATCGCGGCCGGCCAAACGCTTACAGCGAGCAGCGCGGCCAGGATGAACGCAAGTGTTTTCTTCATGATGCCCATGCCTCCTTATGCAGCCGTATCAAGGCGATCTATAGCTTTATCATAGCCCTGTCGGGTCTGAAAATCAATGTTTTTCGTATGCGGCGGGCGGGAGGCGGGCGATTGGCACTCGCGGCTGTCCGCCATCCGGCGTCTGTGGCTGTATTATACGGAAAGCGACGGGGGCTGTCAACGCGGCGTAAAGCCGCCGGGCGGCAAATCAATTGTCAAATGGCGCGCGTTCTGCTATAATAACGACTGGTAACCAAGAACCCAAGGAGGTGTAGGCATGGCCTCGAAAAAAGACACTCTTCCTGTGAGCATAACCGTGGATAACGATTCTACGGGTACGATAACCTATGCCAACGAAGTCATTGCCATCATTGCCGGTGTGGCCGCCAATGAGGTGGAGGGCATCGCGGGCATGTGTTCCGGCGGAGGGTTTTCCGACGTTTTTATCCGCTCCAGAAACATCCGCAAGGGTGTGAAGGTGGAAATCGGTGCCGAGGAAGCCTCGGTAGACCTGTATGTGATCGTGGAATACGGCACGCCCATTCAAGTGGCCGCGCTCAACGTGCAGGAAAGCGTCCGCAAAGCCATCGAAACCATGACGGGCCTGCATGTCGTGCGGGTAGACGTTCACGTCAACGGCGTGAGCTTTGAAAAGGAAAAACTCGAGGAGGAAACCTATCTCGAAAACGCGATGATGGCCGATATTGCCGCGCCTGAACCCGTTGCCGCGATTTCCGAAAAGCCGGAGGAAACCAAACCGGCGCAAGAAGCAACGCCGGTTGAGGACGCAAAACCTTCGGAGGCTGAAGAGCCTGCGGAAGACAAAAAACCGGCACCCGCGCCCAAGAAAAAGAGAACCAAGGCCGCGCCAAAGCCCAAAGCGGAGGGGAAACCCGCCCAGCCAAAGCCGGACGCGGGCAAGGATACCGAATAACAACGCGGGACCCAAAGGGATCACCCATCCTTTTGGGTTTACGTTTCCGCCCGTTTTTTCGGGCACGGAGGACAGAAAGCTATGAAACGATCATTTCCTGACCGTATGCTCACGGGGCTTGCGGGGATCATCCTGACCATCCTGGGGCTGGGGCTGTTTGTATACGGGGTCGGGATTTTTCCCTTCCAGCTGGATATGGCCTTCCTGGAGGGTCCGTTCACCTTCTGGCAGCATGTGCTGCTTGCGGTTATCGCCCTGGTGCTTTTGCTGCTGGGGCTGCGCGGCATCGCCGCGGTGTTCCGTTCGAATAAGGAAAAAGGCTTCATCCTGCAGCATACGGAATACGGCGATTTGAACATCTCCATGAACGCGATGGAGAACATGGTCAAAAAGGTCGTCGATATGAACGACGAGCTCAAGGTGACCAATACCAAGATCTCGCATACCAAAGACGGCGTGATCGTTTCTGTCCGCATTCTGCTCGAAAACGGCGTCAACATCCCCATGATCGTCAGCGCCCTGCAAAAGCAGACCCGGCAGTACATTACCTCCTGCTCGGGCGTGGACGTCCGGGAAGTGCGCGTGTTTGTGGATACCACACCCGGCTCCGGTCCCAGGCTCCACGCGGAAAAGGGCAGCGAGATGGTAGCCGACGTGGATGCCGTGGAAAAAGCGGGCCGCATGGTGGATAAGCTCAACGACGCGGTGCAGAAGGCCATCAAGTCCGACGCCGGACCCAAGACCCACGAGGAGAATAAGGAATCCCTGCACCAGCGCATCTTCCGCAAGAAGGGCGAAGCGCAGGAAGAGGAACAGCCGGAGACACAAACCGGTGAAGAAACCGCCGCGGACATAGAACCCGAAAAGGAAAACGAGCCCAAGGCGGCGAAGAAAAAGGCTGCGGAACCAAAGAACAGCGATCCGCATGACAAGGAGGACGCGTAATATGTCCAACGACGAACAATCCAAATGGCTGACGATCGGCACCAAGCACTGCGGCTGGCTGATCGGACTTAGCGGCGCGGCTTTAGCGCTGATGCTCCTGTTCCTGGGGTTCTGGAGAACGCTGATGATCGCCGTGTTTTTCGCGGTGGGGTACCTGTTTGGCTCCAATAACCAAAAGATTGTGGGAATCAAGAACTTTATCAATAAGATCTTCCCGCCCAAAGGTGAATGATGCGGGAAACGGAGTGTGACGCATGGCACGTTCGGTAGCACGGGTAGCTGCGATGCAGCTTGCATATCAGCGGTCATGCGGAGGGGAAATGGGCGAGGACGCCATCGCGCTTGTATACGAGCAGCTCAAAAGAGGCGGCAAGCCCTCCGAGGATGACCTGAAATTTATCGAGGATATTCTGTCCGGCACACAGGCGCACCAGCCGGAAATCGATGGCCTGATCGCCGAACATTCCAGCGGTGAATGGACGCTGGAGCGCATCGCGCGTGTGGATTTGAGCATCCTGCGGCTGGCGGTGTACGAGCTGCTGTATCGCGGCGATGTGCCCGACAACGTTTCCATCAGCGAGGCGATGGAGATGGCCGACAAGTACTCCGAGCCCAAGAGCGGCCGCTACATCAACGGTGTTCTGGGCGCGATTCAGCGCGGCAAGCGAAAGGGTGTTGAGCATGAGGGCAGCGATCGGGCTTGATACCAGCTGTTATACCACGTCCGCGGCCATCGCGGACGAAAACGGCGAAATCATCGGCTTTCAGCGAAAGCTGCTGCCAGTGCAACCGGGAACCTGCGGCCTGCGCCAAAGCGAGGCCGTTTTTGCACATTTAAAGCAGTTGCCGGAGCTGGTGGAAGAGCTGATGGCAGAGGCAAAAGAGGCCGATATTTCCGCGGTGATCGCTTCGGCAACCCCCAGAGACGCGGAGGATAGCTACATGCCCGTGTTTACCGTGGGCAGGAGCTTTGGCAGGGCGATGGCAAGCACGCTCAAGGTGCCGTACTATGAGACGTCGCATCAGATGGGGCACATCCTGGCGGGCATGATCGGCAACCCGCCCATCGCGGGGCCGTTTGTCGCCATGCACATCAGCGGCGGCACGACCGAAACCCTGCTGTGCGAAGGGGATACGGTTCGCCTGATCGGGCAGACGCTTGATTTGCACGCGGGCCAGCTGGTGGACCGCATTGGGGTGCAGCTTGGCTTTGGCTTTCCCGCCGGCGCGGCGCTGGAGCAGCTCGCCATGCAGGCGGTGCCGGAGGCGCGGCTGCCGGTCAGCCTGGCGCGGGGAGACCTGGACTGCCACCTGTCCGGCGCGGAAACCCAGGCAAAGCGCTGGCTGGAGGCGGGGGAGTACGCCCGCGAGACGGTCGCGGCCGAGCTGTTCGATTTTCTGGCCCGCACGGCGGCGCGGATGCTTGCCGCAGCCTGCCGTGAAACGGGCGCACAGACCGTGCTGCTTGTGGGCGGGGTGGCCTCGTCTGTGCTGTTGCGGGACATGATCCCCGCGCGGCTCAACAAACTCGGCTGTTATGCAAACGTGCTGTTTGGAAAGCGTGAATACGCATCCGATAACGCGGCGGGCGTCGCCCGTTTGGGGATGCGCAGACAATTAGAAACGGAGGGATTGCCATGCAGATTTTAGACGGCAAGGTCATGTCCGCGCAGGTGGAAGCGGAACTGAAGGAACGCGTGGACGCAATGCTTAAAAAGGGACAAACGCCGGGGCTGGAAGTGATACTCGTGGGCGACGACCCCGCCAGCCACCTGTACGTCGGCAATAAGGAAAAGGCATGCGCACGGCTGGGACTGTATAGTAAAACCGTACGCCTGCCCGAGGATACCACCCAGGAGGCGCTGCAACAGGCGATCCGGGAGGCCAACGAAGACCCTAAAATCCACGGGCTGCTCGTGCAGATGCCGCTTCCAAAGCACCTGGACTCCGACCGCGCCTTGGCGCTGATTGCGCCTGATAAGGATGCCGACGGTTTTCAGAACGCGAGTATGGGCAAGCTGCTGCGCGGCGAAAAAGGCCCCGTCGCCTGCACACCCAAGGGCGTGATGTATATGCTCAGGGCAGCGGGCATTGACCTCACCGGGAAGGATGCGGTGGTCGTAGGCCGCTCAAATATCGTGGGGAAACCCATGGCGGTGCTGCTGATGCACGCCAACGCGACGGTTACCATTTGCCATTCCAGAACCAAGGATCTGGCCGCGCACACCCGCCGTGCGGACGTGCTGGTCGCCGCCATCGGCCAGCCGAAGTTCATCACCGCCGATATGGTGAAGGACGGCGCTGTGGTGGTCGACGTGGGCATGAACCGCGTGGACGGCAAGTTCGTCGGCGACGTGGACTTTGAAGCGGTCAAGGATAAATGCAGCTGGATTTCGCCGGTACCCGGCGGCGTGGGGCGCATGACCATCGCCATGCTGATGACCAATACCCTGGACGCGGCGGAGAAGGCCTTTTCATGAGCACCCGCCTGACATTGACGGTTGAAGAGCTCAACGAGTACGTCCGCAAGTCCCTTGCGGGCGACCCGATGCTGCGCAATCTTTCGCTGCGCGGGGAGATCAGCAATTTCAAACGCCATGTGTCGGGCCACCTGTATTTTACCCTGAAGGACGAGAACAGCGCCATCCAGTGCGCCATGTTCCGCACGGCGGCAATCGGCCTCAAGTTCCGGCCGGCCGACGGCATGAAGGTCGTCCTGCGCGGCAATGTGGGATTATACGTAAAAACCGGCTCCTACCAGTTCTATGCCGACGGCATGGAGGAGGAGGGGCTGGGCGATATTCATCTGCGCATGGAAGCGCTCAAAAAGAAGCTGCAGGCCGAAGGCCTGTTCGACGCTTCGCTGAAAAAGCCCTTGCCGCTTCTGCCCATGGGCGTGGGGATCGCCACCAGCAAGACCGGCGCGGTCATCCACGATATGACCCGCGTGGGCTGGCGGCGGCATCCGGGCATTCCGTTCTATCTGTATCCGGTATCGGTGCAGGGGGCGGGCGCGGCCAAAGAAATCGCCGCCGCCGTGGAAGCGCTGGACAGGCTGGATGAAGTCGACGTGATTATCGTTGCCCGTGGCGGCGGAAGTCTGGAAGACCTGTGGGAGTTCAACGAGGAAGTGCTCGCGCGCGCGATTTTCAACTGCCAGAAGCCTGTGGTCAGCGCTGTGGGGCATGAGACGGATTTTTCCATTTCCGATTTTGTGGCCGACCTGCGCGCGCCTACGCCCTCGGCGGCGGCGGAGCTGGTGGTGCCGCAGCGGGAGCAGCTTTTGCAAACGGTTGAGAAGCTGCAAACCCGCACACGCCGTGCCTGCGAGATGACCCTTGCGGGGTATGCCGCGGGGCTGTCGGAGCTTTCCGCCCGCATTGCCCGGCAGACGCCGGAACGCCAATTTGGGGTGATCGCCGAGCGCGTGCAGGGACTTTCCCAACGCCTGACGCTTTTGTATAAACAGGTCCTGGAGCAAAAGGCGCGCGCCCTCTCGGAGCTTTCCCTGCGCATCACGGCCGCAAGCCCCAGGGAAACGCTCAAGCGCGGCTATGCCATCGTGCGGCGGGGAAAAACGAGCGTGCAGAGCGTAACCATGCTCAAGCCCGACGATTTGATTACCATCACGCTGGCGGACGGCAGCGCGGAGGCAAAAACCCTGCGTGTGCTCAAGGAGGACGAATAAATGGCAGACAAAAAACAGAGCTTTGAAGCGGATCTGCAAAAGCTGGAAGCCCTCGCCGATAAAATGGAGCTGGGCGAGCTGCCGCTGGAGCAGCTGATGGACGCTTACGAGCAGGGCGCAAAGCTGGCAAAAAGCCTGGACGAGCGGCTGAAAACCGCCGCTGCAAGGCTGTATGAGGTCGGCAAGCAGAAGGACGGCACATTGACCGTTGAAGAAAGCACGGTCGCCAGGCAGGAATCCCTGCTTGACGGCGCGGAGGAATAACGCCGTATGCAGTTTCAGGAGAGCTATGATCGCTACCTGCGGGCGGTGAACCTGGCGCTTGCCGGGCATCCGCTGCTCACGGGTGAGGCGGAGTATACAGAGGCTTTGCCCGATGCGCCTGCGGACGGAATCATTCCCGAGCCGCTGCGCTCCGCCATGCGCTATAGCCTCTTGCTGCCCGGCAAACGCCTGCGCCCGGTGCTGCTGCTGGCTTCTTATGAGCTGCTCAGAGACGACTGGGAAACGGCCCTGCCGTATGCCGCCGCGCTGGAAATGATTCATACCTATTCCCTGATTCACGACGATCTGCCCGCCATGGATGACGACGCCCTGCGGCGCGGCAAGCCGACCAACCACCTGGTATTCGGCGAGGGTATGGCGATTCTCGCGGGCGACGGCCTGTATTCCCTGGCGATCGAAACCATGCTTGAGGCAGCGCTTGCAACCGGTCATCCCCATGCGCTCAAGGCCATGGATGAAATCACACGCCGTGCGGGTGTGCGCGGCATGATCGCCGGGCAGACGCTGGATGTGAAGCTGGAGGGTACACAGCCCCGAAAGGATATGGTACACTATATCCAGCGGCATAAGACCGGCGACCTTTTGACCGCGCCCATGACTGCCGGGCTGATGCTAGCGGGCGCGGACGAAGAAACGCTTTGGGCAGGCCGCGGCTATGGCGAAGCGCTTGGACGCGCGTTTCAGATTGTAGATGACTTGCTGGATTTGCAGGGGGATGCTACAATACTCGGAAAGCAGACCGGCATGGACGCACAGCGGGGCAAGATGACCTGGCCCGCCGTGTATGGGGAGACCGCTTCCCGCGAGGAGGCCGCCCGGCTGATTACCGCTGCCAAGGAAGCGCTGTCGCCGTTTGGCGGGCGCGCGGCGTTTTTGCGGATGCTTGCGGATTCAACGCTGACGCGGGTATCCTGATTTGGGAAGGGGACTAGACGAATGCACGATATACTGGACGTGTTTTCCAATCCCATCGTGCTGTGTTCACTGTTTGCGTGGGCAACGGCGCAGCTTTTAAAGGTGCCGCTGTACTACCGCGTGGAACATAAGCTGAATTGGAAGCGGCTCGTTGGCGCGGGCGGTATGCCCTCGTCCCACTCGGCTCTGGTTGTAGCGCTGACGCTTTCCGTAGGCTTTCTGGAGGGCTTTGGCACGGCGCTGTTTGGCGTTTGCACGGTGCTGAGCTTGATTGTGATGTACGATGCCATCGGCGTGCGCCGGGAAACGGGCACGCAGGCGACGGTCATCAACCAGATTCTCAAGGATGTGCTCATCAACGGCCGCCGCATCTCCGACGATGAGCTCAAGGAGCTTGTCGGCCATACGCCCTTCGAGGTCGTGGGCGGTATCTTTGTGGGCGTCCTGACCACATTTGTGTATTTGTTTTTGATACTGTAACAATACAAAATCGTTTGGGGGGAATATTCATGGATCATTTCATGGAAGAGGTCGTCGTTAAAAAGAACAAATCGCTGCAGGAGCTTTTGTACTATGCCGCCAACGTGGTCATGGTCATTACGGCAATTCTTGGGTTTATGATGCTGCAGTGGATTTTCACGGGCTTCAATATCCCGCTGCTGATCAACCTGGTTGTGCTGATCGGTATCGCGCTTCTTTTGTTTTTGTACAAGGACAGGCTGCGTACCGAGTATGAATATACCTTTACCAACGGCGACCTGGATTTTGCGCAGGTATTCAACAACAAAAAGCGCAAAAGTCTGGGCACCATGCGCGTGAAAAACGTCGAATCGTTCGGCCCCGTGGAGAGCGACCATTTCCGCAGGCTGATCAGCGCGCCGGGCGCGAAGGCCAAGAACTGGTTTTTGAACAGGGGCGCGAAGCTGTATTACTTCTACTATGTCAAGGATT
>DAIOVG010000025.1:0-22071 GCA_036759125.1 Candidatus Limiplasma sp. | reverse complement strand
GAACCCAGGGGCTGCAGGTGCGCAAAGCTCTGGTGATGGGGCAGATATTAAAGGGGGTTCCCGTATGGCTTACGGGGCCGGAAAGCCGGTTTCCGGGCATGCCGTATGTGATCTTTCCGGGCAACGTAGGCGACGAAAATGCGCTGCTGGAAGCGGTTTTGAAAATTCATCCGGGCTTGAAATAGCAATGCGACAGGAGGAACAGCATATGAGATTTGCAGGGAAAACCGCCGTGGTGACCGGCGCGGCGCAGGGCATCGGCGAGGCGATTGCCGGATATCTTTATGAACAGGGCATCGACAAGGTCGCGCTGCTGGACTTAAACGAGGATAAGGTCAGATCTGCGGCGTCTGCCCTGGACCCGAAAGGGGACAGAGCGATCGCGTTTGCCTGCGATGTATCGTCAAGCGAGAGCACAAAGCGGGTGTTTGGCGAGATTGAGGCGCTGTTTGGGCACGTCGATATCCTGGTGAATAACGCGGGAATCACGCGCGACGCCATATTCCACAAGATGACGGAAGAACAGTGGCTGTCGGTATTAAACGTCAACCTCAACAGCATGTTCTATTGCTGCCAGGCCGTGATCGCGGGGATGCGCGAGCGCAAATACGGCAAGATCGTCAATTTGGCGTCTGTATCCGCGTTCGGCAATCTGGGGCAGACCAACTACGGCGCCGCCAAGGCGGGCGTGATCGGGTTTACCAAATGCCTGGCCCGCGACGTGGCGCGCAGCGGGATCACGGTTAACTGCGTCGCGCCAAGCTATATCAATACGGATATGCTGCGTGCGGTGCCGGAGGCGACCATGCAGCGCTTCCTGTCGGCAATTCCGATGGAACGCCTTGGCGAGCCGCAGGAGCTGGCCGCCGCAGTGGGCTTTCTGTGCTCCGACGATTCCAGCTTCGTAACCGGCGAATGCCTTGTGGTATCCGGCGGATCGTACATGTAAAATGCTCAGCAACGGGAAAAGCCTGCTTGCGCGGGCACGGGCCGCGGGCCGCTATGTTCCGGCCTTCAACATCTATAATCTTGAAACCATACAGGCTGCCCTGGACGCGTCCAAAAGCGCCGGGCAGCCTGTGATTCTTGCATTGGGCGCTGCCTATATCGCGCAGGCCCCGTTCAGGGCGATTTATGCGATTGCCGACGCGCTGTCGGCCGGCCATCCGCAGGAGGTAGTGCTGCATTTGGACCATTGCCGGGAGATGGACACGATCCGGGAGGCGCTGGACGTGGGCTTCGGCTCGGTAATGTTTGACGGCTCGCAGCTGCCGCTTGCGGAAAATATCCGGCTGACGCATAGGGTTTCGGCGCTGGCGGCACCCTACGGCGCCAGTGTGGAGGGGGAGCTTGGCGCTCTCAACAGCGAGGACGGCGAGGGAGACGCTTTGCGGTCGCCGTATACCGACGCGGCGCAGGGGAAACGCTTTGCAATGGAAAGCGGCGCGGACAGCCTGGCGGTGTCTATCGGAAACGCGCACGGCGTGTACCGCAGCACGCCGCACCTGCATTTCGCCCGCCTTGCCGAAATTGAGGAGGCGACGGATCTGCCTCTGGTGCTGCACGGGAGCTCCGGCATCGATATGCCAACGCTCCGGCGCGCGGCGAAGCTTGGCATCGCGAAGGTCAACGTCAATACCGATATCGCGCTTGCGGGGGCGCAAGCGGCTGTCGCAGCCCTGCAGGCGATGGAAAACATGCGGTACGATCGCATGCTGCCGCCTGTACGGCGCCGCATGCGAGAGGTAATGGAAAGCTATTTTATGCAATAGTTTTCTGTAAAATATCTGCGGCATACATATAGAAAATCATATCGGAGAATGGCACTCATATATATTTCCCTCACCACTACCTTCTCGGCAAAAAAGATTAGATATCGGTATGGTGGGCAATGATGCGTTCGGACACTTTTTCGCAAAACCATGCAAGAACCTACAATTGATAAGTCTGGGCTTCAAACCACCGATGAAGTGAATACGACGCTTGCATTTGTACAGCTTGATGAAAAGAGTGACCGCTCTTTCTGCTTTTACCGCCAGCCGGGTGCGGATATTTGTCTGACGGTGAATCATATAACACAGCATATGCTGGGGGACTGCCGCATATTCCATTTCGGTGCAGTGCCGTTGACGGATGATCCCAGCCGGACATTCACTTAGTATGCCACGAAGGTTGCTAAAGAATCCGGGGCTATGATCAGCTATGATCCCAATTACCGCCTGCCGCTTTGGAAAGAGGAACAGGAAGCGATCCAAATTATGCGAGAAGGGCTGATCTGGCAGATATTGTGAAGGTATCCGAAGAAGAGATGGTATTGCTGACAGGCGATACCGACTTATTGAAAGGTGCTACGTCAATCACTAAAACCGGTACAAACCTTGTAGTAATCATCAGGGGGGAATACGGGGCGTTTTATTATACGAAACGTTACCAGGGCAGCTTTCCTGCTTATAAAGTACCTATGATAGATACCACCAGGTTTGGGGACGCGTTTTTGGGAGCGATGCTGTATCGGCTGTAGGGTAAGCAAAAACGGCATCTGCATTCGCTGACAAAACAGGATCTGGACAGCCACGATGGCCAAAAGCGCCATCCCAGCAAAGCCTTCCCATCAGCAGATTCTGGACTGAATGAAGGACTACCCCTCGGAGGAAATTCAATAGCTATAATTGCTAAAATATGGTTGCGTCTTGTCAAGTGGTGAAAACATGATGAATGCGATATTGACCCGGATGCAATCAAACCGTTTGTGAAAACGGGGGACGTTTGGTTACTGGGGAAGCACCGAATGCTTTGTGGAGATACGACAAAGGAAGCGGACGTCACGCGGCTCATGGACGGCATAAAGGCGAACCTCGTTGTCACAGACCCGCCTTATAATGTCGCGTATAAATCATCCGATGGGAAAACCATTCAAAACGACAGCATGACTGACGGGAAGTTTTATGAATTCTTGTTGATGTCGTTTCAGAATATGGCGATGCATATGGCAGAAGGCGGCTCCGCCTATGTTTTCCACGCGGATACCGAAGGCTTAAACTTCCGGCGTGCTTTCAAAGAAGCGGGATTTCATATCAGCGGCGTATGTATCTGGGCCAAGAACTCGCTTGTGTTGGGCCGCTCGCCGTATCAGTGGCAGCATGAACCTGTGCTGTTCGGGTGGTTGCCCAACGGAAAACACAGATGGTTTTCCGACCGCAAACAGTCGACAATCTGGAACTTCGATAAGCCCAAGCGCAATGCGGAGCACCCGACCATGAAACCGGTTCCGCTGTTAGCCTATCCTATACAGAACAGCTCTGCTCCCAATGGAATCGTGATGGACTTATTCGGAGGCAGTGGTTCTACACTCATTGCATGTGAGCAGACGGACCGGATCTGCCGGACGATGGAGATCGATCCTAAATACGCCAGCGTCATTGTGCGGCGGTATGTCGATTTTGTCGGGAGTTCTGCCGGGGTATCGGTACTGCGGAACGGTCAGGAATTATCGTATGAAGAAGTCTCGATAAAGTAAAAGCGTCCTGTTGTGTACAGGACGCTTTGTGAAGGAGGGAACCTAGGACTTGAGGAGGAGTTCTGATGATGAGGAAACAGCAGGTTGACCAAAGCAAAATCACTGCACTGTATTGCCGTTTATCCCGTGATGACGGCGGCGATGCGGAGTCCAACAGCATAAGCAACCAAAAAGCGATCCTGAACAAGTACGCCGCAGAACATGGCTTTACAAACCCAAGGTTCTATGTCGATGATGGTTGGTCGGGTGCGAATTTCAATCGTCCAGGGTTTCAGGAAATGCTCAGCGACATCGAGGACGGTGTCGTCGGAACTGTAATATGCAAAGATATGTCCAGGTTCGGCAGAGACTACCTGAATGTCGGCCTCTACACAGAGATGACCTTTCCAGACGCCGGCGTGAGGTTCATCGCCATTTATGATAACGTAGACAGCGCAAATGCGGTGGACAACGATTTCACGCCGTTTCGGAATATCATCAACGAGTGGTATTGCCGCGATATCTCCAAAAAGGTCAAGGCAGGGATGAAGGCGCGGGCGCAAAGGGGCGCACATATCACTGGCAGCGTTCCTTACGGTTATTGTTTTACTATTTCAAAGATGACAAAGTGTTCAATTTCACCTTTACGTGGATGACAACGGAACCTGAGGATACACTCATGCTTGATGATATTTTAGAAACAGTGATGAACTCAGTGGTCTTTGAACCGTAATAAGCGCTATAGTCAATTCTGCAACTTGAATAACTATGGGAGGACACTAGAGAAAAACATATGGCATCATATGAGTAGATTAATATTATGTCCCTAAATGATTTCGAGATGCTCTGTGTCCCCAAGCAAAGGGAAGGATTTGCATATAGTATTCTGATACCAATAGGCTACGGACGCGATATCGTCCTGTAATGGCAGGTAACGCCGTCCACTACGCCAGCCAAGCGCTTGCATAGTTACCCGGATGTTTTTATGGAAATAAATCGGGTCGGTGATGTGCCAGCGGTACATACCAAACCGCATCTGGGAATCATATAGCCTGTTGGGGCGGATGACCTGCGGCAGGCCGCTGTAGGCGGTGGAGAACTCTTCGTATTCGTGGGTAATCTGATTTTCAAAGTCGTATGAGCCGCAGAAATAGTCCTCGGTGCCCGTGCCGCAGATGGTGGGATAGTCCTGATCGCCATCAAGAAAGAACTTGATCTCGCCTTCGCCCCACCAACCACAATTGTTGACCCCCCATGCCATATAGGTGCCGACAAACTGTCCGCTTCCGCTGACACAGTCTAAAATTGTGTAGTCCGTTTTATAGGGCAGGGGATTTACGCGCCTGAACTGCGCATGGAAGTAGCCTTCGTTTTCCTGCACAGGGCGTAGAACATAAGTGATCTGGTAATAGATCGTCACCTGTTCCTCATTGCGGTTTTCCAGCGTGATCCGGCAGTTTTTGCGAAACGGCATCGTCCAGTAGCAGTTAAACGCGCTGCCCGGATTTACGCAGATTGCCAGCGAGTTCAATGGCGCGTAACGCCCCCAGCCGCTGGCGAAAAAGTCACCGAGCGGGCATTCGACGGACGGTGTATCGCTATCGTCCCAGTAAAAGCGGATAATCTGGTTTCGCCATACGCCGGTCGGGGTTAGCCAAATATGCGTAATCGCTCCTGGCCCTTTCATGTTGGCCAGTTCCAGAGTTTGACCGGGATTAATGTGCAGATATGGGTTCACTTTCCAGCCGGTTCCCAGATCTCTTGCGGCCACTTTTGCGGTGCCTTCCGCCAGTGGGGTACGCCCACCCATTCCTTTATCACCGGTTATGTTTTCAGGGGATATTGACCGGGTTTCAAACTGCTGCAGTTTGGTTAAATCATCCATCATTCCCATGGTTATCACCTTCCGTTTTTATTTGGGTTTCTCATCATGGTAGGTCTACCCGCATCCACATTATATTGTAGATGGGGAAAAATTGGCTCATGGCATAGTAGAACGTTTGTCCGCCGTTTTCTATATATTTGGGATGCATGTACGCCCCATACAACGATGGATACATCGACGACGAAGCCAAGGAAATCTCCTTGCTCCACGGCCCCCAGGGCGTAACTCCTTCCCGCATGACAATCGCATGTGCCTTTTCGGATAGATAGGTCATCACAAAGTTGCCAAGGTACGGATTGTAGATCACGGAGATCTCGCCGACCATCGGGTCAATCACCGTTTCGGCCTGATAGACGCCAGCATCGCCCTGAACCCAACTGGGTGCGCCATTGTCGTCAAGACCGATGAAGTACTCATAGCGCTGGTAATCCTCGATATCGGCAACGTTTACCTTCATCAGCGCCACGCCGCCATTGCGGCCGCTGGGGATACCCCAGATGTACATTGTATTGCCGATCTGGGCATTCGCGGTCTGGATGAAATTGGAGTCGCCCGGCCAGAGTACATCGTTAAGCTTGGTCCATTTCTGGCCCAGATTCTCCGATTTGGCTAGCCCGGAATACCTGCACTCCCAGCGCCCCGCCTCGCCCCAGTGTGTGACGGACATGTAGATGCAATACAGCGTGTCCCCAACGGCGAATAGGTTGGTTGGGATGACGGTCATCTCGGTGCGATCCACTTTCAGGCTGCCCAGCAGTTCTTTGGCGACACCACGTTTGTCTGTAACAGCGTTCACAATCGTTAGGCCGTCGGAGGGATCGTCGTCCTGTATCAAAAACAGCACGTTGCTGCGCCAGTGCGCGTTGTTTTCATCGGCGAAGGTATCGCCGCCGAACATATAGGTGGTGTCCCCGACAACCGCCATGGAACCCAGATCCACGCCCCAAACGCCGAAGCGCGATTGCGTTTTATTTTCGCTGTCCTCTCCGGTAATCTGGGCGATTTTTGTAACCGTGGATTTGATCAGAGAATGCAATTCCCATTGTTTGCCGGGCAGATCACCTATGGCGGTGTCCGCGCCCAGCGGCAGCGACTCGGCCAGTGATCCGCTCAAAGCCGTCAACAGAAGAATGGTTATAAGCAGGGAAGTCATTTTGCGCATGAGCACAATCCTTTCTTTACTTAGTTCTAAGATGCGTGGCATTACTTGATGCCAGAAATCATCAGACCTTTGACAATATGGCGCTGGAATAGCAGGAACACGAGAATCGGCGGCAGCGCCGCAATGGCGGAACCAGCCAGCACCACGCCGTAGTTGTTAGAATACATATTGTTGTATGAACGGATCACCTGCATCACCTGCATATACTGTGGGCTGGTTACCGTCATGGCTGGCCATAAAAAGCTGTTCCAGTATCCTAGAAACGCGCCGGTACCGATGATAACATACGGGGATTTGGCATTGGGAATAAAGATGCTGAGGAAGATACGAAACCGGCTGGCTCCGTCGATCAGAGCGGCCTCCTCGGTCGCCATGGGCATGTTTAAAAAGAATTGCCGGAAGAAAAAAATGGAGTAGGCGCTGGCAAGCCCCGGCAGAATCAGCACCGCGTACGAATCCAGCATCCCTAAGCTGTTGACCACTACGAACGATGTGACCAAAATCGTGATGCCAGGGATATACATGGTGAAAATCGTCGTACGCCATAAAAGTTTCTTGAACCGGAAATCCAGGCGTGCGTAGGCATATGCGGCCATGGAATTAATGGTCACAGCCATCAGCGCTGCAATAACCGCCACAAATGAGCTGGATTTCATCGCAGTTAAAAATGGATAGCTGGTATCTTCAAACAGCTTTTGCAGGTTGCTAAAATCCCAGACGCTGGGAAAGAAACGCAGCGGATTGGCTTTGAGCACCTCCTTGGCCGGTTTGAAAGCGGAAACAATCATCCACAGAAGCGGGAAGAGGGAAATCGCGGTGACTATGAGCGCGATTATGGTAAAAACCGTTTCGGTGATCTTTCTATTTCGATTGACAGAGTTCATGATTTCTACCCCTCCTTCCTATTCGTCCTGGGCTTTTTGCGAGCCGATCAAGGTAAACACAATGCTGTTGAGCGCGCCGATAACGATCATAAGTAAGAGAGCCGCTGCTACGGTATAACCCATGGTGTATTCCGGACTTTTAAAGTTGTTGTATATATAAATCATCGGTGTCAGCGTGCTGTTGACCGGCCCGCCGTTTGTCATAAGGTACGGCAAATCGAACATCTGCAATGTCCCTGTCATCAGACCGATCAAAATCAAAATAAACACATTACGCATCGAGGGGAGCGTGATTCTGAAAAGCTTTGTGACCGCGCCGGCACCGTCTACCTCGGCTGCTTCGTAATAGCTTTGCGGAATGTTGTGCAGTCCCGCGAACATAATCAGTGAATTGTACCCAAAACCCATCCAGATCGCTGCCACCGCTACGGAGATTTTGGCCGACGACGGTTGAGCCAGAAAAGGGATGCGCTTACCACCGAACTGGCGGACGACCCAGTTGAGGATGCCGCCTTGATAATTGAAGATAAACAAAAAGATGACCGAGGCGACCACGCCCGCGATGACGGTAGGCACATAGACGGCGGTTTTGGCGTAAGCGCCGAGCTTGGCGTTCATGCCTCGAAGCGCGTGTGCAAATAGAAACGTAATTACCAGCTGTACTGGTACAATAATGAGAACAAATTGGATGATGTTTAAAATGGAATCGCGAAATAACTGGTTTCTTAACACGTCAGCAAAGTTTTTCAATCCGATAAACGTACTGTCCGCATACCACTGCCAATCGTAGAAACTGCGGGAAAACGCCATCACCATCGGGGCTAAAACAAAAACACAGAGAAACGCAATGGAGGGCAAAATCATCAGATATTGAAGCCCGCATTTGCGATGGATTTCTGAAAGCTCTTTTCATTTCATACATTCGCGAATCGGCAAGGGTAAGTAAATCCTGAGAATCTTTAATAGATTCTTCGGAGGACAACGCAAGCCCATAGGAAAAGCTTCCGTCAAATCCAATTGGTCTGGTTGCATATGCTAACTGTGTAAGCACTTCATCCATTTTGTTTTTAATCTCAGCGGCATTCACATCAACAAAGACTATAACAAACTCATCTCCGCCAACGCGGTACAGAACATTATTAGGTGCTATGCTTCTCTTCAGCGTATCGGAAAACGATTTTAGGTATTGGTCACCGCTGCTGTGGCCATATGTATCATTTACATGTTTCAACTGGTTTAAGTCAACGAATACCAGCGATACAACACGCTGTGCCGACACATTCTCCTTCAGGAATGTGGAAAAGAGCTTATTGAATGCCAATCTGTTCAAACAACCGGTGAGTGGGTCGAAAAAGTACTCCCATTTGGAGGAATCCGTTGTTGTGTCGGTTATGTCGCAGAAAGCAGCAGCGTTCAATAAATCATTCATAAGACCGGCACTTGCCTGATGAGCAAGTATCTCTTTTTCAACCAGTCTGTTTTCTCGATCAATATACCGGTAAGCCAAGATGCTCAGCCCAATGATGCATATTAGTAAAAAATAAGCGCTGATTGCACCTTGAAAAGCAGCCTCTGATAAACTGCCATCAGTATGATTGTTATATAGAATTACGAATCGGATAATGATGGCTATCACAGCATTCACAACATTCAGCAATAGGTGCCACCATCTGTAGGAGATGAAAACCCATATCAGCGAGCTGAATGCTAAAACAGACAATACGGTGATGTCAGCATATACAGGCAGTTTCATAAAAAAGGACCATTGTGCTTGGAAAAGGATAACCGCGAACGAAGGTACCACGAATCCTGGTATTCCTTTTCTGATCAGTATCAGATTAATAACACAGATAATCATGATAACGATATAAACGGGCAGGTTTTCATTCGTGTTATGCCTGAAGAAAAGTAAAATCGCTGAATAAACAACCACAACAAGCAATGCAAAAAATAACGTAATAAAACTGCTGAGTATTTTGTGCCGTTTATATGGCGTTTCGTCTGGATACCATAAGTCAATTTTTTTAGTGAGTCCTGATAAGAATGGTAGTTTCATAACTTTTACTCCAAAATCAAACAGCTACTGCATCGGATGTTGCGGGATACAACTATGGTATCCTCAGGTACCGGCATGACCGCAAAAAATACCCGGATCGGGTAATTCTTGGCAGTGAAACATTCTGTGAAGACGCAGAACGCTTCTGGCGCATGGCGCAGAAAGATCCCGGAATCATTGGGGATTTTGTTTGGACTGGAATAGATCACCTCGGAGAAGTCGGTCTCGGCGCGTGGGAATACAAGGATTATGCGCCGACTTATATTCATACAAAGGGATGGCTAACTTCCGGCAGCGGACGAATTGATATTACGGGTAAACCGTTACCGGAAGCTTTCTTTATCCTGGCTTCATATGGTATGTTGAAGAAGCCAGTCATCGCAGTTGTGCCGCCAAATCACAATGGGGAGCGGCATAGCCCCTCCGGTTGGAAAATGACCAACGCCGTGTCTTCCTGGGCATGGGAAGGATGCGAAGGGCTGCAGGCCAAGGTAGAGGTTTACAGCTGCGGCGATGTCGTTGAATTGTATCTCAATGACAAGAAAATTGCCAGAAAATCATGCAAACACAGCTGCCGTGCAAAATTCTCGATACCATATCGACATGGAGTGATTACAGCCATTGCCTATGATAAGAACAAAATGGAAATTGGGCGCAGCAGTCTGCATTCAGCGGAGGGAGAGACCAGAATTATACTGGAAGCTGAAGATCAGAAGATTGAGAAAGGAATGCTGTGTTATATCCGTATGAAACTTGCAGGTGCAAATGGTGTTACCAACGTGTTACAGCGTCAGAGGATCAAGGTTTCTGTCAGTGGCGGAACCCTGGTGGGGCTAGGTCATGCTTGCCCATATAATGATGAGGGTTATGTGTCCGATTCATGCTCTACATATTTTGGCGAGGCGATGGCCATTGTCAGGGCAGAGACCAGCGGTGAAATGACTGTAAAAGCAGTTTGTCAGTTGGGGCAGGCTGAAGCGAAAGTACTGGTAGAATAGAATTTCTGCGTTCGCTGCAGACAGGCAACGAGATTCTTGATGTATGTCTGATGGAGAAAAAGCTGTTATTCCCTTGCTGGTTTATGCCTTCTTCTTGTACTTGATCTGCGGCTTGCTGTGACTGGATTATGGTACCGATATCCTTGCCATATCCCTTCTGGGCGACCATGCAAATTGCTTTCTTATATGCCCTGTAGAAGGCGGAGTAGTCGAAAAACCTGCATGTTCATCACATCCCCGGAATGAGGGATATATTGCGTTCCTTCCACCAGATAGCTTCTGTGTCCAGAAATAGAGCAGAATAGTTCATCGTCTTGTGTGTGCGAACAGCAAAGTCCACAGCCTGGACAACCCCATCCAGCGTATAATGACAATATAGCATGTCGTCCCTGTACGCAAATAGGCGTTTCATTCGAACAGCCAAACTATACCATCCAAAAATGATAGAATATGCATTGTATTATTGCGAAATACGCAATAATATTGCATTATACATTGTATATACTAGGGTCACAAAACGGTAAGCGAAACGACGCAGGGAGGTAGTATCATGAAACGGTTCATCCGAGATACATACAAGTATGCAGTTGCCAGCCCAACCAGCATGGGCGTACGCCTGACGCCGGACAACCGCATGGCCGTACACAACTCCGGCCATTTCACCATGCAGGCAACCAGCGCGGAAACCAACGTGCTGAATGTGTCCGCTTCCCTTGGGAAGCTTTGCCTTGCGCTGACGAAATTTGTGGAGGGCAGCCCGGTTGCCGCGTTTATCCAAAGCCAGTTGCGGGCGCGCAACATCGCATATGAAGGCTCGCATGTGCCCCAGGGCGGGCCGTGGGGGTTCCGGCATCAGTTCAATATTGCCGACAGCGGTTTTGGCTTGCGTGCCCCGCGTGTTTGGAATGATCGTTCCGGAGAGGTCGGGCGAACGCTGGATAGCAGCGAGTTTGATTTAGATCGCATCTTTGGCGCGGAAGGCGTTGCCATCCTGCATATGTCCGGCCTGATCGCCGCTTTAAGCCCGGAGACCACGCGGTTTTGCGTAGAACTGGCAAAGACGGCCAAAAAGCACGGTACGCTCGTCAGCTTCGATTTCAACTATCGCAAAACATTTTGGACCGGGCGGGAAGAGGAGCTATCCAAGGCGTTTCGCGAGATCACGACCTACGCCGACATCCTGATCGGCAACGAGGAAGATTTCCAGCTGTGTCTGGGCATACAAGGCCCGGAGGCCGGCGGGCAGGGCTTATCCGCGAAGATTGAAAGCTTCAAGGAAATGATTTCACAGGTGCAAAGGGAGTACCAAAACGCCAGGGTGTTTGCCACCACGCTGCGCGAGGTTGTCAGCGCGAATGAGCACCTGTGGGGCGCGCTGCTGCGTGCCGATGACCAGTGGTTTGTGGAAGAACCCCGCGCTATCCCGGTTCTTGACCGCATCGGCGGCGGCGATGGCTTTTCGGGAGGGCTGCTCTACGGCATTTCGCAGGGGTGGTCGCCGGATCAGTGGCTGGGCTTTGGCTGGGCAACCGGCGTGCTGGCTGCGTCAAGCCTGAACGATTACGCGGAACCAGCCGATGAAAAACAGGTGTGGGACATTTATGCCGGCAACGCCCGCGTGCAGCGCTGATCACGGAGGATGAAACAATGAGAAAAGCGGATATCGGCATGATCGGTTTGGCGGTCATGGGCGAGAACCTTTCCATGAATATGGAGTCCAAGGGCTTCACGGTCGCGGTCTATAACATTGAGACCGACGTCGTCACCCGCTTCATCGAAGGCCGTGGCAAGGGCCGCAGCTTTATCGGCGCGTACTCGTTTGCGGAGCTGGTGCAGGCTATCAAAAAGCCGCGTGTCATCATGATGATGATCAAAGCGGGCGCTCCGGTGGACCAGACCATCGACCAGCTGCTGCCGCTGCTCGACCCCGGCGATATCATTATCGACGGGGGCAACAGCCATTTCGCCGATACCATCCGGCGCACGAAGTATGTGGAAAGCAAGGGGATGCTGTATATCGGCACCGGCGTATCCGGCGGCGAAGAAGGCGCGCTCAATGGTCCCAGCATGATGCCCGGCGGCTCGCCCGCGGCCTGGCCCCGTGTGAAGCCGATCCTGCAGGCGATCTGCGCCAGGGTGGAGGACGGCACGCCCTGCTGCGACTGGGTGGGCGAGAACGGCGCGGGTCATTTTGTGAAAATGGTGCACAACGGCATCGAATACGGCGATATGCAGCTGATTTGCGAGGCCTATCTGCTCATGCGGGAGTACCTCAAAATGACGCCTGATGAGATGCACGAGGTGTTTGCACAGTGGAATCAGGGCGAGCTGGATTCCTACCTGATTGAGATCACCGCAAGCATTCTGGCGGTCAAGGATACGGACGGGGAACCGCTTGTGGACAGGATTTTGGATACCGCCGGCCAGAAAGGCACGGGCAAGTGGACCTCCGTCGCCGCGCTGGACGAGGGCACGCCGCTGACGCTGATCAGCGAGGCTGTGTTTGCCCGCTGCCTGTCCGCCATCAAGGAGGAGCGGGTCATCGCCGCGCGCGAATACGCCCGATCCATCCCCGCTTTCCAGGGGGACAAGAAAGTGTTTATCGAAAACCTCCGGCAGGCGCTGTACGCGTCGAAAATCATCTCCTACGCGCAGGGCTATGCGCTGATGCGCATGACGGCAGAGACCTATGGCTGGACGCTCAACTACGGCGGAATTGCGCTGATGTGGCGCGGCGGCTGCATTATCCGCAGCCGGTTTCTGGGCAAGATCAAGGAAGCCTTCGACCGCAACCCTGCGCTGAACAACCTGCTGATGGACGAGTATTTCAAAAGCAGCCTGCAGGCTCTGCTCCCCGCCTGGCGCGAGACGGCGGCAAGCGCAATGCTCAGCGGCATCCCGGCCCCCGCGCTCACCTCGGCGCTTTCGTACTTTGACGGGTATACGACCGAGCGCCTGCCCGCAAACCTTCTGCAGGCGCAGCGTGATTACTTCGGCGCGCATACCTATGAACGGATTGACCGTGCGCGCGGCGAGTTCTTCCACACCAACTGGACCGGGCACGGCGGGGATACGACATCCAAACCCTATAACGTATAGGGAAACAATGCAGTGAACTTAACCGCCTTTTGGGTAATCAGCGGGGTAGAATATGCAGGAATTTCTGTATGCCAGAACGGAAACGGGCTTATCGCAAACCGAGATCGCCCAGGCGCTGGAGACATCCCTGGCTGGACGCACGCTGCGCCATGTGCTCATCATCCCGCCGGATTTCACCCGTTACCATTCCAATGCCGGGCTGATTACCAATCTTTATTATCATATGCTGGACGCGCGGGGCTGCCAGGTGGATATCCTTCCGGCGCTTGGCACACATATGCCCGTCACACGGGAGCAGGCCGCCGTCATGTTCGGGGATATCCCGTTTGAGCGCTTTCTCGTCCATTCCTGGCGCGAGGATTTGGTTACGCTGGGAACAGTGCCCGGCGACTTCCTATCGGATATCACAGAGGGTCTTTGGTGCGAACCCATCACTGCGCAGATCAACCGCCTGGTGATGGACCCCAAATACGACCTGATTCTATCTGTTGGCCAGGTTGTGCCCCATGAGGTGATCGGCATGGCCAACCATGCCAAGAACCTGTTTGTCGGCGTAGGCGGGGCCGATATGATCAATAAGTCGCATATGGTAAGCGCAGTATACGGCATGGAACGTATCATGGGGAAGGATTATACGCCTGTACGGAGGATTATTGACTATGCGTTTGAGAACTTCTTAACTAACCGTCCTGTAATATTTGTACTGACGGTTTGTACAGCGCCGAATAACTGCATTCGTACGCACGGCCTGTTCATCAGTCCCGACCGCAGCTGTCTGGAAGCCGCCGTGAGGCTGTCGCAGGAAAAGAACATCGATTTTGTGCCGCATGGCCTCAAGAAGTGTGTAGCGTATCTCGACCCTGATGAGTTACAAACGACATGGCTTGGCAATCGTTGCGGCGATACCGGAAGTCAGCATTGAGTCGCGCGTGGAAATGCTGCGGCGCGGGTATGAAAAGGGCGCGTATTGTGTTGCGTCTGTTCCGGAGGCGGAAGCGGATGCGTTTTTGGAGCGAGGCGTGTTTCGGTATACCAACCTCGTGGCGCTGAATGAGCGCGAAGCCGCTGCCATTGCACCAGGAGAGGGCGATGAATCCGCCTTGGTGCATAGACTGTATGAGAAGCTATACACACTGAATCATCATATCAGCCTGATTGTAACCGCAGGAAAAAACGGCGCGTATACTGCGGATCAGGGACAGGTGGAGTATGTGCCTAACCTACCGGTGAGCGCAGTAAATACAGCAGGTGCTGGAGACGCTTTCTTGGGCGGTACATTGGCGGGTCTTTGCATGGGTCATTGCCTGCAAAAAGGCCGCAGTGATAAGAGCTTTGGCAATACGGCGCTTGAAAGCGCGGCCGAGCTGGGCGCCCTGTGTGCCGGTATGTCGGTTGAATCTGCCGACAGCATCGCGTACAACGTTGATAAGGCGGGTATAATGCAGCGCATACAGAGCATGGGGCTGCAAATGACAGACGCCTTTTCCAAAGGATTGGCTTAATGATTGGAGGGATAAAACCATGATGAAAGCTGGCTTTTTCTCTATCCGCTACCAGACGTTTAGTGAAGATATCAGGATCATATTCCCGCATTGGGATCAAGATACTGAGTCGGTGGTTGTGCTGAGCCCTCATGATGATGATGCTTTGCTTGGCGTAGGGTATATGATCACCCATTTGGTGGAAAACCATGTGCCAGTGAAGATCGTGATCTTCTGTAAAGGAGATACAGGGTACTCCAGCCCGGAGCTGCGCGACAGCATCGTGGAAATTCGCAAGGCGGAAACCCTGAATGCTTACAGCCGGCTGGGACTCTCCAGCGATGATATCATTTTCCTGGATATACCGGACTTCAGCCTTCGTAAACGAGTTGGCTGGGATGGACTTGGAACTGATGATGCCATCTTCGGCAAAATGATACGACTGCTGCGTAAGCATCGTGTAACGCGCCTGATGGTCGCCAACGGACACCGAGAGCATTCCGACCATACGGCTGTACATGATATCGGTATGTTCGACGGCGTACAGGCCGGTGATCCGATTCTTAGCGATTACGGTGAACTGGCAAGGCTGCGCAGCACCCATATATATTCCGTCTGGGCTGATTTTTCCCCCGATGACGCGCTTGAATGTGAACGCCCTTTAAGTTTGCGCGCCAATATGGGAATGGCTGTCGATGAGGCGGTTGAGAAAAAAATCATTGACGCGCTGCAATGCTATGTCTCACAGGTGGACATCATTGACGGCCTGGTGCGGATGCGTGAGGAAAAACGCAGCGATAAGGGCTTCATCGAACTCTATCAATGGGTAGATCCCAGACCCAGGTTATCCTACGCTCCTTATGTGGCGTGGCTTAATGCGCTTGAGGGGCAATGATCAGGAAATCAAGGTTGTGCACGCCTTGAAAATATCAATCGAAAATGGAGGAAATGCTATGAAACGAGCTTTGGCGATGATCCTGACTGTACTGCTGCTGCTTGCGCCATTGATGGGCGTCTCTGCGGACGAGAAAAAAGTGGTTCGTGTCTTGCTGGCGGGCTGGGATCTGAACGATGGGATCGACCCTGTAACGGCGGCGCCATTCAAGGGCTTTCTCACCTGGTGGGCAGAAAACTTTACCAACGAGCATCCCGATATTGAGGTACAGATCAACGCGATTCCCTGGGACACTGCACAGCAGAAACAGCAGGCCGAACTGATGGCTGGCAATGTCGACGTGTTGTATACAGGCTCGTACGTATCTCAGTATTATGAGATGGGACTATTGCGCAACATTGACGATTTGCTTGCCAACGACACGGAGTACAACCCCCTGGAACTCTTCCCGGAAGGCATTTGGAACTCTGCTTACAACCTGGTTACCAGCGATGGAAACCGGTATGCTCTGCCCGCCGTGATGGGCCAGCGTTATACTGTTTATGATACGACGCTGTTTGATCAGTGGGGAGTGGAATACCTGAGCGAATACCCGACCACACAGGAAATCATCGAAAAGGCGAAACAGATGACGGGTATTAATCCGGTCACCGGTGAACAAAACTATGGCGCATGGTTCTATCTGCCGGCGCCCATGGATATCTTCACCTTTGTAGCCTGGTCCTATGCTTACGACATTACCGGCGGCATTGGCACAACGGAAGATCCGGCCAATATCCAGTGGGAGCTTAACGACGAGAAAATGGTGCAGCTGTTTACTGATTTCGGCGAACTGGTGAAATGCACGCCTCCTGGCTTCTTAACCGGTACGGGAAATGAGTACTACGCCACAGAAGACAACAACGTAGCCATTTTCCTGGATCAAAACGGCGGCAACATTATGTCGCAGTACTATCAGACTGGTGAGACCGCTATGCTGGACCGTTACAAGGCTTCGATGAACGTTGGCCCCAACGGCGAAGGCTGGGTTGCGGTTGACCCGATTGTAATGGCTGCCAATCCTCAGGATGTTGACGCAGCATGGACAGTCATGAAAGCGCTTGCCAGCCCGGCACGGCAAGAGTATCACTACTCTGAGTTCCGCTGGACCCCTGCTGTGAAGGACTACTCCTTCCTCAACCCTGCGGATATCCATACTCCCTATGCGCTCAAGATCGCAGACAGCGCGCACTACACCCTGATCGACGAGAGCAATCCCTTCTTCACCACGGAGATTGTTCCGCTTGTGAACAGGTACTGCTCCGATGTGCTGTCCGGAAAGACCGTTGACATTCAAGCGATGCTTGATGAACTCCAAGCCAAGGCTGTTGCCTGGTCCGCTTCTCAGAAATAACAAAAACCGGGCAAGCCTGTCGCCTCGTCACAGGCTTGACCAATTGGTAGATGCTGCAAGGGGGCTATGGCTGTGAATACGTCTGCAATGCTGAAGAAGCCTGTAAAGAAGCGCTTTATATTAACAAACAACTGGATTGGATATCTGTTTGTTGCGCCGTTGATACTGGGTCTGTTGGTCTTCCATTTGTATCCGGTAATTCGTTCCTTCATGATGAGTCTTGAGAATACCAACGGTGTAACCGGAACATTTATCGGGTTTGATAACTATCGCTGGATTTTAAGAGACAGCATGTTTTGGAGCAGCATATACAATACGGTGTATATGGCTGTGTTATCTTTGATATTCAATGTGGCTTTGTCATTTCTGCTGGCGGCGATGATTAACAGCATTGCCAAAGCCCGTGGTGTGTTTAAAAGTATTTTCTTCATCCCCAATGTTGTGTCGGTCATCGCGACATCCATTTTGTTTACGTTCTTGTTTTACCCGACGAAAGCCGGCGTGGTCAACTCGATTTTGACAATGCTTGGCATACAGCCAGTTGAATGGTTTTCGGGTATTTCCACCAGCAGGCTGACCGTGTGCATTATGGGAGCCTGGCGAATGATTGGCTACTATATTATTATTTTCATGGCCGGGCTTCAGTCTGTTTCCAAAGAGATGTATGAAGCTGCGGACGTGGATGGCGTAAATGAGTACCAGCGTTTAATGCACATTACAATCCCTTCCATCCGGCCGATTTTCGCCTTTGTGATCATCATGGACACGATCGCGTCCATGCGGCGGTTTTCCGATGTTTATATGGTGGGCGGTACGAGCGGAAGTCCTGGCGGAACCCTTGTTACAACGGTGATGTACATCTACCGCAACGCGTTTACGGGCACACAGATGGGCGTTGCCTCAGCTGCGGCATTTGTCCTGTTTTTAATCATTCTGCTGCTGAGCTACTTGAACATCACATTTGTGAACCGCCCCAACGACCGGTAGGAGGATAATCAGAGAATGCAATCCTATAAACGTAAAAAGAAATTTCGCAATATGCTGATTATTTCCATACTCATACTGGTTTCCTTAACTATGCTGATTCCGTTTTGGTGGATGATTACCACGAGTTTGGACTGGGCTGCCGTTACCAGGGTGCCTTTTCCACCACGCTTTTGGCCAAAAGAGTTTTCATGGCAGGCATACCGTGTTACCTTCGCGAACATTCCTATGGTCATGTACATGGTGAACACGCTTACGGTGATCACGGGCATGATCATCGCATCCGCTTCGTCGGCGCTTTTGGCGGGGTATTCTCTGTCAAAAATACGCTTTCGTGGCTCGAAATTGGTGCTCTTCGCCTCGTTATGCGTGCTGATGATTCCGTTTGAAACGACTATGATTCCACAATTTCTGTTATTCAATCAGCTTGGGTTGACCAATACCTATTGGGCGTTCTGGCTGCCAGGAATAAGCTATGTGATGGGCACGTTTTTTACGAAGCAATACATGGATTCCTTGCCGGATGCCCTGCGCGAAAGCGCTCGGCTGGATGGGGCCAATGAGATGCGTGTTTTTTGGCAGATTTATCTTCCTCTTTGCGGACCGGTCGTGGCAACGCTGGTGATTTTACTGTTCCTGTACGGCTGGAATGATTTTCTTTGGCCGCTTCTCATCCTCAATGACAGTAAAAAGTTTACCGTGCAAATCGGCGTAGCCATGTTTACCTATCAGAGCGGCTTGAAACAAATGCCGGCCATTCGCATGGCGTTAGCTGTGGTGAGCGTTTTGCCGATTCTCGTATTGTACTTGTTCCTGCAGCGGTTTATCGTGGAGAGCATTGCCACAAGCGGAATCAAACAGTAAGGAGCTGTGATTGCATTGGTAACGAAAATCTATTATATTGCAGCGGGCGATACGGTTGCACTGGCTGCTTCAGAACTTAAGCGCGTTTTGGAACGTATGGAATCTGGATCGGAAATTGCCATCTGCGCAATGCGGACGAAAACCAACCAGAAAGGTTACTGGCTGGGCCTGTGTGACGCGCTTGGAGAAGATCAGCCGACTGTAAAAGATCCGGCGCTGGATGACGGATATTGTATCCGGACGCAAGGGGCGGCCGGCATCATTGCAGGCGTCAATGAACGAAGCGTTTTACTGGCCGTATACCGCTATCTGCGCGAACTCGGCTGCGCATGGGTCCGGCCTGGCGACATGGGGGAAATCATTCCCAATATCACTGTCGTGGATCAGGAGGTCAATGTATGTGAAGCTGCGTCGTACCGGCATCGTGGCGTTTGCATTGAGGGCGCCGTCAATTACGATCATGTAGCGGAGATGATCAAGTGGCTTCCAAAGATCGGCATGAACGGTTACTTCAATCAATTCTGGACCCCGTTCAGCTTTTATGATACCTGGTACAAGCATGAGAATAACCCGCTGATACAACCCAATCCCGTGACCCGTGCCGAAGTAGACGGATTTGTCCTGGATCAGCTGCAGTATATTCGGCGTGAAGGGCTGATGTATCATGCAGCCGGACATGGCTGGACATGCGCGCCATTCGGCTTGGACAGCGCCGGATGGTACAAGTACTACGATGCGCTGCCGGAAGGGATGCAGGAGCTGCTTGCGATGCTCAACGGCAAACGGGCGCTGTACGATGACCTTCCCTTGAACACGAACCTTTGCTACGCAAACCCCGTCGTCAAGGACAAGATGGTCAGCGCCATCACGAACTACTGCCTGGAACACCCGGACGTGGATTATCTTCACTTCTGGCTTGCGGATGCCATGAACAACCAGTGCGAATGCCCCGCATGCCGAGATAAACGGCCGGCAGATCATTATGTCGACATCCTCAACCTGCTGGATGAGCGGCTTACCGAGGCTGGCGTAACGGCGCGCATTGTTTTCCTGATTTACTTCGACTTGATGTGGACCCCACAGGAAAGCAAAATCACGAATCCAGATCGCTTTGTTCTCATGTTCGCTCCGATATCCCGTACCTATTCATCATCTTACGCCGACGCTGAGATCAAGGACACGGATAAGGTTCTGCCTTTTGAGTACAACAAGCTGAAGCTGCCCCGTTCGGTAGGGGAGAACGTTGCGTTCTTGCGGGAATGGCAGAAAGTATTCCAGGGCGACAGCTTCATTTACGATTATCATCTTTGGCGTGATTACGCGCTGGATGCTGGATTTGCGCAGATATCGGGAGTGTTGTTTAAGGATATGCGGTATTTGCACCAGCTGGGGATTAACGGTATGATGAGCTGTCAGTCGCAGCGGGTGTTTTATCCGTCTCCATTGCCTATGCTGCTGATGGCGGACGCGTTATGGGATCATCAGGCGGATTATGAGCAGTGCGTATGCAAGCATTATCAAAACGCATATGGAGAGCTGGGTTCCATGGTGCGCCTCTATTTGGAGAGACTGTCCCAACTGATGGACAGTTCCTATTTGCGCAACGAAAAACCGATCATCAGCGAAATCAGCTATCGTAATTTTACGCGCGCTGAGGAGCATATCCGCTCCTGCCTGCCATTGTTTGAGCAAAAGTTGAAAGATGATCCGAAACTGAGCGGCGCGATCAGACGATCGCTGGAGATTCTTGTCAATCATGCCAGCCTATGCCTTCTGCTGATACGGGCGCTTACACTAAGGGCTTCCGGGGATGAGGAAAACGTTGAGGCTGCATGGAATGATACCGTTGCATATGCCAGAGAACAGGAACTGGACTTTCATGAGGTGTTTGACGTTTCCATGTTCCAGTCCAGCGTAGGCGATTTCATACGCAACCGCAAGCTGTTCAATACCGCAGACTAAAGAACCCCTGTCATACGCGGCGGCACAAACCAAAAGACTGCATCCTATGATACAGTCTTTTGGTTTGTGCCTGTTGCTTTGCTGCCGTTGAGCGCTATCCTTTGATGCTGCCTGCAATAAGGCCGGCAACAAATGACTTCTGGTTGAAAAGGAACAAAAGCATGACGGGAATTACCGAAATAACGGCGCCCGCAAAAAGCATGTTATAGTTATTGCCGTATGGATTGAGATATGTTTGCAGACCGACGGTCAGTGTGAAGTTTTCATTGGTGGACATGACGATGAGCGGCCAAAGAAAGTCGTTCCAGGATGTCATGGCCTGCAGGATGCCCATTGTGCCAAAGGCCGGCAACATGAGCGGGGCCATAATCTGCAGAAAAATCCGAATTTCACCGCATCCATCTACCCGCCCGGCATCTACGAGCTGCTTTGGCAGTGTGGAAATGTACTGCATAAAGAAATAGATGGCAAATGCGGACACGGCAAACGGCAAGACTACGCCAAAGTAATTGTTGATCAGATTGAAGGCAAGCATTTCCCTGTACAAAGGCAGCATAAGTATCTCGGTGGGAACCATCATCATGCTCAGAACAACAACGGTTTCTATAGTCGCTATGCTTGTCAAACTGTGAATTTGTCCGTAGCGCCAATTGGAAGGAAAAACTAAATGCCTGCATAAAAAATAGCCCTTACCTGCGCGATCGGAGGGAACTGATCTTGCAGGTAAGGGCAGTTTTTCATGACGTTCCTGCTGGCAAAGGCTTTGAAAACGTCATGGGAGAGCGCGCAGGTCTGGTTATGCCTTTTGGGATACTGCCCGGTTGCGTTTGCGGTAAAACAATGCGAACAGCGCGGCGGAGATGGCCAGCGGCAGCGCCAGCAGCCCGAATGCCATGCCGTAGTTGCCGCCGG
>DAIOVG010000024.1:0-22095 GCA_036759125.1 Candidatus Limiplasma sp. | reverse complement strand
TGATATTATCATCGGCGTGATTATCTACGTCAGCGCCTTTGCGCTTGTGCTTAAGCTTTGGTTTGAAAAGCTGTTCGTCAAACGTTCAATGTCCGCTGTTTCCTTGCGTGACGACGATGCGGAATTACCGCCGCCGGATGAACCAAAGGGAAAGGATGGTGATAACGTATGATTATCGGCGATATTTTAAGCGCAACATTGATATTTGCGGTACCGCTGATGCTGGTCGCGCTGGGCGGTATGTTTTCAGAGCGCAGCGGCGTAGTCAATATTGCGCTGGAAGGCATCATGATTGTCGGCGCATTGGCGGCGAGCCTGTTCCTGCGCTACGTGGACGATCTGGGCATCGGCAAGGATCATGCGCAGCTTTATATGCTGGCTGCTGTTGGTATTGCCGGCATTGTCGGTATCCTGTACAGCCAGCTTTTGGCGTTTGCATCCATCAAGCTGAAATCCAACCAGGTCATCTCCGGCACGGCGTTGAATATGCTGGCGCCCGCACTGGCCGTAGTTGTCACCTGGAACATTCAGGGTACGGCGCAGACAACCATCCTGATTCCCAATTGGGTCCGCATCGCGCCTGAAAGTCTTGGCATAGCGACAGACAATATCTTTACGACGTTCCTGTTTAAAAGCCTGTTCCTGACGACTCCGATTGCATTCGTGATTCTGATTCTGTCCATCGTCTTTCTGTACTACACCAAAACAGGCCTGCGCCTGCGTGCCTGCGGCGAGCACCCGCAGGCTGCGGACAGTGTCGGCGTAAACGTATACCGCATGCGCTATCTGGGCGTCGGTATCTCCGGTTTCCTGGCGGGTATCGGCGGGCTTGCCTACACGCTTGCGGCAGGCAGCGGCTTTACCTCCACTGTGGCCGGGTACGGCTTCCTGGCTCTGGCGGTGATGATATTTGGTAACTGGAAGCCTGTGAATATCCTGTTGGCCAGCTTCTTCTTTGCGTTTTTCAGAATCATCTCGTTCTACTCCAACTCTATCTCCTTCCTGCCGAAATTCGATACGCTGGTTTCCGGAGAGTACATTTATCTGATTATGCCCTATCTTGTGACGATGATCGTGCTGGTGCTGACCTCCAAACGGAGCAGAGCGCCCAAGGCCGAGGGTATTCCATACGATAAGGGCCGCAGATAATGTTGCGACACAAAAAAACCGTGCGCTTGCACGGTTTTTTTAGTTGCTTTATCCCAAAGCTTTCTGGGTTTCTTTCAACTGCTTGATGATCTCCAGTTTCTGCGGGCATTTGGCTTCGCAGGCACCGCACTCAATACATTGCGATACGTCCACCCCGCTGGATTTCTCCCAGTCGGCTTTGCGGTCGTCCAACGGTATAGTGGTCTTTTGGTACTCCGCCTTGGCGTAGTCGGTCAACTTGTACACCTTGTGGTAGTTCATCAGACGGAACAAATGCGGAATGTTCAGCTTCTGCGGGCAGGGCATACAATAGTTGCAGCCGGTGCAGTACAAGTCCATCAATCGCTTGTTTTCGTCCAGCATTGCACTGACCTGATTTCGTTCTTCCTCCGAAAGAAGTCCGCCAATCGAGGCAACCTTGACGTTTTCCTCCAGCATTTGCTCGTTTTGCATTCCGGACAGCGCCATATTGACGTTCGGATTGGCGAGTACAAAGCGCAAGGCCATCTCAGCCGAGCTGGCAACTTTGTTTTGCAGCAATGCCTGTACCGCCGCGGAGGGAGCGCCCAGCCTGCCGCCGCCAACCGGGCCCATAATAATCACGCCCAGCCCATGCTGCTTCGCGTAGGCGATATTATCCTCGTTAGCGCGATCCAGCAGGTTGTACTGGCAGAGTACGGAGGTAAACAGACCGCTGTCGATGATCGGCTTCATGTTGGCGGCTTCTTTATCGTGAAACGAGAAGCAGAGGTGCTTGATCAGCCCTTCCTCCAGCGCTTTCCAGGCGTCATCTACGGGGCCGCCGGGCTTTCTCATTTCTTCGAAGCTTTCCAGATCAATCCCCCAGAAGTGATAGAAGTCGATATATTCCGTATCCAGGTTTTTGAGCGACGTTTCCAGGTTCTTGCGCCATTTGCCATCCTTGGAGTCGGTTGCCGGATTTTTGGTGGATAGGTACACCGTATCCCGCCAGCCTTTCAGCGCGAGCCCTACGGCGCGTTCACTATCCTTGCCGCAATAGTAAGGCGCGGTGTCAATATAATTGACGCCGAGTTCAAATGCCTTCTGCATTAGCGGTATGGCCTTTTCGTCGTCTACACGGCTTTCCGAAGCCATCGGCAGGCGCATCGCGCCAAAACCGAGCGCGGAAAGACTGATTCCTGTGTTGCCAAACGGTTTATAAATCATGACAAGCTCCTTTTGTTGTTCTGTATCTGCATTATATCACTCCGGCAGGGTAAATTCCACCCGCACGACATGGCCGAGAATCGCTATGTCCGGCAGTGCGCAGGGCTCGGCTGTGTATTCCCTGTCGTAGCTTTGCAAAAGAATGCTGAGGGAATCGAGCTTCTTCACCTTGCAGAGCATACGCATGCCCTTGCGTTCCACCAGCATAACCGCACCGTCAATTGGGCTTGCGGCAGGAACGATGAAGCATAAATCATCCTTGAGGATGCGAAACCCGCGCATACCGTCGTCCGGCACCTTGTAATAGAATACCTTGTCCGGGGACGCTCCTTCAATTCTGCCCTGCAGCACAGGCAGCAGGCGATGATCAATCTCCTCCATCACCGCGTTTACAACAGGTACGCGCTTCAAAACGCTTTGCAGCGCATCCAGCCATACGCTGCCCTGAACGGTGTCATCCTGCTTTGCAGCATCGGTAAACGCGGGCACGGCATCTGCTCGCTGCTGCGCTCTGGACTCTGCTTTCGGCTGTACGGTTTGCAAATCCACCGTCGCGGCGATGTCATCCAGCGTAAAGCCCTGTTCAGTTTGTTCGGTCATGCCGATTTTCTTCAAAATTCTGCGTGCCTGATCGTCGGGAATAATCTTTTTTCCCTCTTCAACGGCTTTCAGATAATCAGCGCTGACGCCGGAAAGCCTGGAAACCTGCTTGAGGGTCATATCGCGGCGCAGGCGCTCGGTTTTCAATAGGTCTCCCAGTCTGCTCATGGGTATTCCTCCGTGGTTTTGATTGCTTTGTATAGTATAGCATAGCAGGATAAAAATCAAACCTGTCGAATACAAATAGTTGGTTATCTTTGAGTATACCGTGAAACTAGCTGACAAAGGAGAACATTTTGCCCGAAGAACGAATTGCATTTTCCAGCGCGGATATCAGTAAAGAGGTGCTTCGCGCCCTGGAAGCCATGAATATCCATGACATGACCCCTGTACAGTCACAAACCCTTCCAATGATGATGGAAGGACGCGATGTTATCGCCATCGCACCTACCGGCACCGGGAAAACCATCGCGTTTGGCATTCCGATGCTTGAGTACGTGAATTTAGATGACAACCGCGTACAGGAACTGGTGATTGCTCCGACAAGGGAGTTGAGCCTGCAGATTGCCGAAGAGCTGCGCAGCCTGGCCCAGTTCATCAAAGACTTGAAGATTGCCGTGCTTTACGGCGGTCAGCCGATTGTCAAGCAGATCAATCAGCTCAAACGCCACCCCCAGATCATTATAGCCACACCAGGGCGGCTGCTGGATCACATGAACCGCGGCAATGTACGGCTGGATAATGTCCATACCATGGTCTTGGATGAAGCCGACGAAATGCTTAACATGGGCTTCGTCAAGGATGTGACGAGGATTATCGAAGCCACGCCGGCCGACCGCCAGCTTGTGCTGTACTCCGCGACTACCAATCCGGATGTGCAGACCATCGCATGGAAGTACCAGCAGGATCCCGTGGAGGTCATCATCCCGGCCACCAAGGAGAACCGCCCGCGGATTAAGCAGTATGTGATCGAATCCGAAACGAAAAACAAGTACGAGCACCTTTTATATCTGCTCGACAGCGATGAGTTCAGCCGGGTGATGGTCTTTGTAAACACCAAGGACATGACCCAGCGCCTGACCAACCGCATGCAAAAGGCCGGGTATCAGGCGGAATGCCTGCACGGCGATATGCGCCAAGGCGCCCGCAATCAGGTGATGGACGCGTTCCGAAAGGGTAAGTTTAATATTCTGCTGGCGACTGATGTCGCAGCGCGCGGTATAGATGTGGACGATGTGGAAGCCGTCATCAATTACGATCTTCCCAACGAGAACGAATACTACCTGCACCGCATCGGCCGTACCGGTCGCGCCAAAAAGCACGGTGTCGCGTTTACGCTTCTCACCTTTTCCGAAAGTGTGCGCTTTGATACGATCCTGAAATACATTGAGGCGGATCCCGTCAATTTGCATTTTAACGAGCTGGGCATTCTTTGCGGCGAGGAAGGCGACGCCTTCTTTGACCATATTTAGGGAGGCAGACACGATGGCCGAGAACAAGGGCAGAAATCTGGCTGCACAGCGGCGCGAGCAGGACGGTATCGTCTATTTCGACCGCGGCATCATTCAGGGAAAAGACGGGAAGCAATACCAGCGCTTCGCCATTCAGACCCATTTCGTGGAGGTCGGCGAGAGCAAGACAGCGTTAGTGGAGAAATATGTTCGCCCCTTTTATCAGGAAGGCGATGTGCTGTCCTTCGGCGCAAAGGTTATGTGCATGTGCTCTGGCAATGTCCGTACCCGTGATCAGGTAAGACCCGGTTTTTTTGCCAAGCTGATGTGGCGCTTTGCCGGCATTAATTCTACCGGTGTGGGAATGCACGAACCCTATAAACTGCAACTGGTGATCGACATGGTCGGTCTCCCCCGCGTTCTGCTTGCGGCCTTCTTAAGCGCGGTGACGCGTCCCTTCGGCGTTAAAGGCGTGTTTTACAAGGTCTGCGGCAAGGGCGTTGGCGGTATCGACGGGTTTTACTTTCGTTCGAGCTTCAAACGCTATCATGAGCTGGCAACTATCAACCCGCCAAACCCCGATGAGCTCTGCGATGAGTTATTCAACGAGACCGGCATTCCCATCGTGTTGATGGATGCCAACGATATTCAGCGTGATCAGCTGGGCAAATCCAAAAACTTCCCGCTGACCGATGAGCAGATTCAGGACGCCATGCGCGATAACCCCAGCGGCCAGGGCGACGAGCTTACTCCGCTGATTCTGATCCGCCCGCTGTAATCGCGCGCAAGAAACCATCCAAATTGGTATGTTCTGAAATTGTAATGGTGTCGATACAAAGCGTCTCCATGCATTGCAGCAGGATGGCAAAGCCGTGAACGACAATATCCGCCCTGTCCGGCGGAACGGTTCCAAGCTTCTTACGATCGGTCAGCGGCATATCAGCCAGGGTTTCCATTGCGTGGCGCAGCGCTTGCCTTTGAACGCCGAAGCCGTGCACCCTTTTATGAGAATGCCAATCAATCCCCTGTATACAGGTTGCGGCAGCCGTCATGGTGCCGCCTACGCCGACCCACTGGGTTGGCGTTTTCATTTGCCATATGGTTTTGGTATTCGGTGAGAGCAAACGGGCAACAGAATCCATCACAGCTTTTGTGTCCACGGCGGAGGTAATCGGCATCTCCTGAAACATCCGTACGGCCCCCGCTTGAAGGCTGATTGCGTACTGCGGCTGCCCATGATCGCCGATGACGATTTCGGTAGAACCGCCGCCGATATCGATCATCCCGGTGCTTGCGTTACCGGCTGCGCCAAGAAACGAGTATTTAGCTTCCTGCTCGCCTGATAGAATTGAGAGATGAAGTCCCGTATTTTGCCATAGCGCATCCTGCAGGGCGGCGCTGTTTTTAGCGTCACGAACGGCGCTGGTCGCAAACAGCCGTATGAGCTCCGCGCCGCTTTGCTGCGCATACTGTTTCATCTGCTGTACGGCTTCGCAAGCATCGTGAATCATGCTTTCGTCCATCTCATGCGTATCATTCAAAGACGTGAAAACACGTAGCCCGATGCGCTTGCGCAGGACTGCGGTTTGATTTCCCTGTTCTATGTCGGCAACCAGAAGCCGCAGAGAGTTGGAACCGATGCCAATGGCCGCTTCCCGCAACGCTTTCACCTTACTTCTCAAATCCGTAGAGTTCTTCCGGATTGGTAATCACAAAGCGAAGCTCGTCCGCTTTCATATATCCGTACAGGGTACGCGCCAGATTTTCGATAAACGCGTCGGTGCCCATGGCGTCGAGTGTTTCCCGTAACGTGCTTTCCTTCTTTTCCAGAAACTGATGATAGGAAAGCGCTTCAAAATACTGCTCATCCAGCTGCTTCATCGTGCTTTTCTTTTGGAAGAACAGAAACGTAAACCCGATGGTAATCACGACGATGATCGCGATTACCGCAATCAGCCTCACTCTGACAGGCATACGATCACCCTCTCATTGATTATGGCTTTCTTCAGGCCAAGAATAGCACGAAACTATGCCGGTCGCAAGGTCCCTCAGGGAATGTCGCGGGTGGAAACGACGTCCACGCCGGTATCGCACACATTTGCGCAAATCACGTCGCCCATTTTGATAGGCGTCTTTATATCGGCGGTTGAAATGGCCTTCACGCAATCAAAAATCTTATCCTTGGGAATGGGTTCTCTGGTCTTAACACTCAGGGGAAGCTCACAGTTTGGAACATGAACCACGGCTGTGACCATACGCTTTGGAGCAATCGCCTCCTGCGCTGCGTATGACTCGCCTCGCTTGCATCCGGCTCCGTCTACATGGGTCACTTGCTTACCGTCCGTTTCCACTGTCATGCGGCATCCAATTGGGCAGTTAATACAGGGAATGGTTTGCTTCATGGGAACTCCTTAACCAGATATTCGAATCGAAATGCTTTCGCTGGAAAATGATTGCATGGTATCGGCGGGCAAAAGGATTTCGGCCATCTCACCAGGAGACAGGATGCGTTTGGCAACAGAATACGCAACGCGTTCACCGTCCAGCACCTGAACCTTCACCTTCTGGTATACCTTGTCGGGGCGAAACATGAAACGAACATCTTCAGGTGTATCGGTAAACCGCAAACGCTGCGGTACAACACCGCGTACGCCAGGACCATCCAGCACAGCGATTGCTCTGGCGACTTTTTTGGTTCTCCCAAGCACATAGTCGGCCGCCGCTCTGCCAGCCTTAGCGCTCTCCTCGCTGACGAAATCGACCAGATCATGTACGTGCAGTACGTTTCCGCAGGCGAACACACCGTCAATATTGGTTTGCAGGGTATTATCCACCACCGCGCCCTGTGTGGCGGCAGACATTTCCGCGCCGATTAGTTTGGTCAGCTCGTTTTCCGGGATCAATCCGACTGAAAGCAGAAGCGTATCACAGGCATATTGTATTTCTGTGCCCGGAATCGGTTGCAAATGCTCATCCACTTTGGCAACGGTGACGCTTTCCAGCCGTTCCTTGCCTTGAATATCAATAACGGTATGGCGTAGAAGCAGCGGGATATCATAATCGTGCAGACATTGAACGATATTGCGGTTCAAGCCGGATGAATACGGCATGATTTCTGCGCAGGCAAGTACCTTCGCGCCTTGCAGGATCATTCGCCGTGCCATGATCAGCCCGATATCGCCGCTGCCAAGGATGATTACACGTTTGCCTGGCATATAGCCTTGCATATTGACAAGCTTCTGTGCCGTGCCTGCGGAGAAAATGCCCGCCGGACGCGTGCCGGGGATCGCCAGCGCGCCGCGAGGGCGTTCACGGCAGCCCATGGCAAGGATGATGGCCTTGGCAAGGAATACCTGAACGCCGTGTTTCCGGCTGACTGCGGTAACGCGTTTGCTTGCATCTATGTCAATAACCATGGTTTCGCAATGCACGGAAACATTCAGTTCCCGCAGACGATTGATGTCGCGCTGCGCGTACTCCGGGCCGGTCAGCTCTTCCTGAAACCGATGGAGACCAAACCCGTTGTGTACACACTGCTTCAAAATACCGCCGATCTCTGCCTCGCGGTCCAGAATGAGCAGGCTATCAATTCCCTGCTCTCTGGCTGCGATTGCCGCCGCCATGCCTGCCGGACCGGCACCGATGATCAGCACATCAATGTTCGTCTCACGCATGCCGGTCATCCCCTTCCGCTGCGGCATCTTCAATCCTTGCAAGCAGGATACGGCTGTTTCCCCCGCTCTTGGTCACCTGGTTTAGGCGCAGGTGGAGTTCTTCACTCAAAATCTCCATAACGCGCGGCGAACAGAATCCACCCTGGCAACGACCCATACCTGCACGGGTGCGGCGCTTGACGCCGTCGACTGTCGTCGCCCCGACCGGCCTGCGGATGGCCGCGCGGATCTCCGCCTCGGTGATGTGCTCGCAGCGGCAGACCACAGCGCCATATTCGGGATCGTTTGCATATGCTTTGGCTTTCTCTTCAACGGTCATGCTCTCAAAGGGTGGTAGATATTTTGGCGGCGGAACGCGCGTTCCCTTACGGCGCAGATCATGTTGCTCAGCGATGAGCTCCGCCAGATATTGCCCGATGGCAGGTGATGAAGAAAGACCGGGACTCTCGATGCCGATAGCTTCATACGCACCTGGAGCACCTTCTACCGCGCCAATGATGAAATCACCGCCGGCCTCATGTGCGCGAATACCGGAGAAGGTGGTAATCACCGTTTTCAGATTTTCTTGCGGCCAGGTTAGCGATGTGATCTCTCGCACCTGTCGCAGTGCTTCCGCCGTAGTGGATACATCGGTACCGTCTGTGATGTCCGTTGCAGTCGGGCCTAGCAGTAAACCGTTGTGCAGGGTCGGTGTGATTAGGATGCCCTTGCCCATTTTCGTAGGTGTTTGGAACATGGTATGGGTAAACATTGGCTTGACCTCACGGTCCAGCAGATAGTACTCCCCCTTGCGGGGCGTGATGGTCACCTTGCGCTCGGAAATTTGGTTATGCAGCATATCCGCGCCGACACCCGCGCAGTTGATCACGATATCTGCTGGGATATCCCCACAGCATGTTGTGAGAATAAATCTATTCAGATCTCTTTTTATTGTTCGTACCTCGGTATTGAACTGAAAATCAACACCGTTGACCTTCGCATGATCGGCCAGCGCGTAGGTCAGCTCGTATGGTGAAACCGATGCCGCGCTTTTCACATGCAACGCGGCTACAACGCGGGGATTGGTATGTGGTTCCAGCGCTAAAATACGGTCACGGCCGATGATTTCCATGCCGTCGACACCGTTAACCATTCCTTGCTGCAAGAGCTCGTGCAATACAGCAGTCTGTGTGTCGTCGAACGCGAGCACCATAGCGCCGTTTCGTTTGTACGGCACGGAAAGCTCTCTGCACAGCGCTTCGAGCATTTTGCTGCCCTGTATATTGAATTTAGCCTTATTCGAGCCGGGTTTGTTGTCAAACCCGGCATGTGCCAGGCCGCTGTTGGCCTTGCTGGCGCCCTCGGATACATCTATGGCTCGTTCCACCAGCAGAATATCGGCATCATACGCACTCAGCTCCCGTGCGACCGCACAGCCGATCACGCCGCCGCCGATGATGACTATCTTTTGTTTCAAAATCGAACCTCCGGATCCCGCTTCCATACCAGCGTATTGATCACATCGCTTGCCATAAACAACCCGGCGACCGACGGTACGTAGGCAACCGATCCGGGGGCCGGTCTTGTGCCGTTCTTCGTTGCAATCGTTGCGGCTGTCTGGATGGCCTCTTCTGTGGAATACACACAGCGCAGGGCTTTGATCTTGCGCTTTCGAAGCTCCTTGCGCATCACACGCGATAAGGCACAGTTGTTGGTTTCAAAAATATCGCCGATTCGAATCTGCGTCGGATCAATACGGTTTCCCATCCCCATACAGGAGATCACAGGAATGCCGCGGTGTACGCATGTTTCGATAATCAAAAGCTTTGCCGCCACCGTGTCCACCGCGTCGATAACGAAATCGACGTCATCCTCAATGTGCACAGGTGTTTCCGGCAGGTGAAACTGCTCTATGGCGACGATTTCCGCGTCCGGGTTGATTTGCAAGAGGCGCTCCCGGGTAACGCCTGCCTTGCTTTGGCCGATTGTGGGTACCAGCGCTCCCAGCTGCCGGTTGATATTGCTTTCTTCAAATGAATCTTTATCGACGAGGGTCAGCTTTCCGATTCCCATGCGGCCAAGGGCTTCCGCAGCGTAGCTGCCGACGCCCCCAAGGCCGAAAATCATGATATGCGCGGACTTGAGCGCCAGAAGCTGATCAGGTGAAAACAGCAGCGCAGTTCTTATATTTCGAGCATCCGCACTGCTATTGGAACTCATGATTTCACCCTTCTCTGAATTGTTATTCTCTGTGCTTATCATACATCAAGAACCGCAAATTGACAATCATTCGCAGTCGTGCTACAGTACACTGTGGCGAGATATTCGCCATTCGACGTTTGCCTTAGGAGGGAAACTCATGACCTGTGAGCAGCAACTGGACCGCGCGCTTGCATACTTTACCGATGAAGACCACAAAGCCAGTTTCGAAATTCTCAACGGAACCGGCACCGTGATGTTTTCGGCCCCGCACGCAGTGCTCCAGACGCGAAATGGCACCAACAAAGCTGCTGAACGCTACTCCGGAATACTCTGCAAAATACTCAATGAAGAGTACAAGTATCCGGTGATCTACAAAACAAGACACCTGATGGACGATGCCAACTATGACGAAATCAGCGATTACCGTGAAGCACTTTGCCGCTTCCTGAAAAAGAACACAATCCGCTACCTGATCGACCTTCACCAGCTCAACCCGGACCGTGAAATGGATATTTGCGTCGGTACGGGATATGGGAAAAACATCTTCGGCAAGCGTGAGCTTGTGGACATTGTGCGCGATTGCTTTGTGCCAAACGGCATCAGGAACATAACGGTGGATGACCCCTTCCCCGCCGCAAATCCGCACTCAGTCTGCGCGACGGTTGCCCAATGCTGCGATATACCCGCGATTCGGCTTGAAATCAACTCTAAACTTCTCATTCAAGGCTCGGACGGATATCGCCTTTCCAGCGTGATTCAATCGCTGCATGAGCTGGCGGATAAACTGAACGCATTGCAATAAAAAGGAGACTTGCGGATGCTCAAGGGTCTTCTGGCGGTCAATGCATTCTTACATGTATCGAAATTTGACGAGATTTATCAGATCCTGCTGGATTCCGCAGCGAATTACGGTGTTCAGCTGACGATAACCAACAATGCGGAAATCATACTGCATCACGATGATCCGGCATTCCTTAGGGAGTTGCCGGACTTTGTGCTGTATTGGGACAAGGACGTCAAAGCGGCCCGGCTGATGGAACAGCTTGGCGTACCGGTATTCAACCCGGCGGAAAGCATTATGCTGTGCGATGATAAAGCACTGACATATCTCGCCCTGAAGCGTGCGGGCATCCCGATGCCCAAAACCATTCTCGTTCCCAAAACCTTTCCCAACGTCGGCTACCCGGACACGCATTTTCTGGATGAAGCCGTACAGAAGCTCGGACTCCCGATTGTATTAAAGGAATGCTTTGGTTCGTTTGGCAAGCAGGTATATCTATTCAATGATCTAGAATCCCTGCGCCAAAAGGTGGTGAGCCTTCGCTCGACCCCGATGCTCCTGCAGGAGATGGTCAAAAGCAGCTATGGCCGCGATATCCGTATCAATGTCGTAGGCGGTCAGGTTGTTGCCAGTATCTACCGTCATAATGACAGCGGAGATTTCCGAAGCAATATTACGCTGGGCGGGAATATGGACCCGTATACCCCGACAGAGCAGGAAGAAGCGATTGCGCTCAAGGCCGTAGAAGCTCTTGGGCTTGCGTTTGCCGGGGTGGACGTTTTATTCGGCGAAACTGGCCCGCTGATTTGCGAGGTCAACTCAAACGCGCATTTCAAATCGACCATGGACTGCACAGGCATAAACATGGCGGATGCGATCTTTGCGTACATTCTCAAGCGTATCGGGTGAATGGTATGAAAACGGGATGGCTTTTGTATGACAGGGGCGATTATGAGGTTAATCGCCTGTTTGCCGAGCACATACAAAAGAAAGCCGAACCGATCGGACTTTCCATACAGGTCGTACTGACGGAAACGCTGCGCTTTGAAGATGCTGACCTACCGGATTTCGTGATTTCCAGGCAGCGGAATCACCGATTGAGCCAAGCGTTTGAACAAGCCGGGATACCGGTATTCAACTCGTCCCGCGTTTGTAAAATCTGCAACGACAAGCGTAATACGCACCGCTTCCTGGAGGGCTTTCCGCAAATGAAGACGGTGTTTATCGACGCTGAACACCCGAATAGTCCCCAGTCGCTCCCATTTCCCCTGGTTGTCAAGCCTGCAACCGGGCATGGCGGCGACCGGGTTTCGCTCGTAGAAAATGAGAGCCAGCTGCAAGCCGCGCTGGCCGATTTCGCAAATGAACCAGCCCTGCTTCAGGAGCTTGCAAGCAACGCGGGCAGAGACCTGCGGGTGTATGTGCTGTTTGGCCACATCGTTGCAGGAGTGATGCGTACCGCAAGAAGTGGCATTGTCAGTAATTTCAAACGGGGCGGTGATGTGGCACTGCACACGCTGACAGACGCGGAAGCTGCGCTTGCCCAAGCCGTCATCCGCCGGTTTGAGGAGCAGGGCGCTCCCCTGTCGTTTGCGGGCATCGATTTTCTCTACCACAACGGAAACCCGGTGATGAACGAGGTGGAAGACGTCGTTGGCAGCCGGATGCTGTATCAGGTGAGCGATATCGATATCATTGATTTGTATATCATAGAAATCGCCAGGCGTTTATCGTAACATGGCCTTGAGATCTCTTATCATTGCCTTATCTCCCGGCCGAAACGCCGGGTGTTTTTTGAGTGTTTTGTGAATCAATGTTTGCAGTGTCGGGTCAATCGTTTTGGAGACATCGAGCATTGTGCCGTTCAACACGGCTGCGTATGGGTAAGAATACGACTCTTTTTTGAATCCCGGCAAGCTTCCCACAAGCACCTGATGCATCAGGATGCCAAAGGCGAAGGTATCTGCCTTTCGGTTCAGCCGCACGTTTTTTCCGGTGATCAAGCGGTACGCTTCAGGCGACATATACACGGGATCGATGGCAAGCTCGTTTCCAGCTTCCGGCGGAGCAAGCTCCGCAAAGCTCGAATCAAAATCTATCAGGCGAACTCTGGGCGCATAGGGATTCCCGTCGATGATGATATGTTCGGGTTTCAAATCGGCATGAACAATCCCCACAGTATGCAAGGCCGACAGGCTTTGCGATAAGGATAACAGCAGTTTTAACTTAGTTTGCAGATCATCAGGCTTGAAAGATTCCAGGGTTCGATAGTTTGCCCCCAGATACGCGGACGCCGCATAGTAATGACCACCGTGGACAAAAAAATCATCAACATGCACAACATAGTTTTCCGGCACTCGTTTGAGGGCTTCGTACAGGTGCAGCTTACGGTTTTCGAATGCCGCGCATCGCTTCCTGCGCAAAGACACCTGCCGTGTCGGTGTCTGCGTGGTTTGCACCGGCTGGACAGGCGCTAAAAACTCTTTGAGAAAATATTGCTTATGCTTTTTCCCTGCGACACACCAGCGCGCGTTGCCACTGCCAGCGGTAACAAAGGGTGTTTGGCATGTATACTCGCCGATTTGCATACTGCGAACCTAAATGGTATTGCAGATTGCGTCGATCACCTGCTGGTAGTCAAGCTCCCCCAGACCTTCGCTGACGGTTTGTACATGGATCACCTGCGCCCATTCCGAAGAGATGCGGCTCCACTCCGGTGCATCCGGCGCGAAGATCAAGAGCCTCTTTGCGTTTTCATCCATTGCGCCGCCAAGCTGTTCATCCTCCCACCAGAGGCTCAGTTCGTCAAAATCCTTGGCCATACCCTCAGGGTACCAGGGCGCTTTTCTGCCAAACCCGATCTCATGGGTCGGCGCATCCGACCACATCACGATGATATGGCGCTTTTTAATGCCGTCCTTGGTCCATTCGCTGCGAATGGCATACCCAAGGGCTTCCAGACCGTCCTCAGGAATATCGCCGCCGCCGGATGCGGAAATGCTGTGAACGCTTTCCTGCAGCTTCTTTTCGTCTTCAGGCAGGGTAAAAAACTCGCTGGACATCATGGCGCGTTCGCCGTCGGCCAGATAATCGCGGAAGGTAATTACGCGTACGCGAAGCTTGCTGATGATTTTATTCTTCTTTTGCATCGTGGAGGTGACGTCCCGATAAAAATTCAGGGCGTTTTCTTTCACGATATCAATTACGTGGCGCATACTTCCGGTGGCATCGATGCACAGCACCATATCGACATGATAGCTCAGCTGATACTTATCCATGAAACCATCCTCTGTGTCCAGATGTTTATTGCTTCTATTCTGCAATTATAGGGAAATCTCCTTGTTGTCAAGACAAATCCCATGCGCAAGCATAAGAAGGAAGGCAAATGCGTGATGTCGAAATCATTGGCAAACGCCAACGATGCGGAGGATAGGGTGCAGTATGAAAACCTTCAGGGTTCTGGGCGCGATATTTTGTGTTTTGGGCTGTATATTCGCGTTGCTTGGTATGCTGACGATCATTCTGCCGATGATTGAAAATGAACAGTTCAAATTGATTTTGAGCTCGCTACAAACAGTAAGCGCCGACTCGCTGACCAATACGCTCAATTCCATTATCCTGTTTTGTCTGCACTCCGGTTATTTTTTGTTCTTCTGCGGCATTTCGCTTACGGTTGCGGGCGCTTTGATCAGCGTTTCAGCTCACAAACGCCAAAAATCAGCACAGCCTGATATCCCGGAGATTGTACCTTTGGCGAAGACATCGCAGGCAGGCGGTACGCCCAAACCTGCCTATTATCCCGGCGGGATGGAGCCGCCTGAACCAAGCCATGCGAAGGAGGCGTTTGAAAAAACGACCAATGTCATCAACACCATGAAAGTACCGCTGGTGTCGCTGATTGATGATGCGGATGAACCCGATACGCTCTCCATGGAAGACGATGCGGAAAAACTAATGCGCAACGACGCGGTATATTCGGCGCAGGAACAGTTCATGCGGCCGCCCGAGCCGGATTACTCCCGCTACCCCAGCAATTCAGCATCAGTACGGCAGAGCGAGAATACCGCAAGTCCGCCGGAGAGCAAGCCGAAACAGCGCCCGAGAATCATTAGCACAATGGGCAAAAAGCATCAATGAATCCTCATGAAATTCTCATCAAAGCGTCAGGGTATTCTCAAGCAACGCCATGTTCCCTGTGGTACGATGAATACGGTTCCAGACTACCAACAAAGGAGAGTTGAACATGGCTAAATACACCATCCAAGACATTGATATCATCCGCCGGAAGAGCGGACTTTCGTACAACGAGGCCGTATCGCTGCTCAAGTACCACAACGGCAGCCTGACCCAGGCACTGCTCGACCTGGAAAAGAACGGCAAGATCCTGGAGCACGAAACCAAGGTCAATACCACTCGCAAAGGAAAGCACAAGAACATCTTTTACCTCCTCTACCGCCTTCGCCTGAAAATTCGCAAGGACAACATCGTCATCATCAACCTGTCCTCGCTGTTTCTTATCTTCGCGCTGCTGTTTGCCCCCTGGGTTGTGATCGTTGGCATTTTGTTCGCGCTGGTGATGGGATACCACATCCGTATCGACAGTAAATCCAGAGAGTTTGAGGATGTTTCCCTGGAGGACACCATCAAGCACGCCAGCGAGAACATTAAGCACACGGTTGATAATATCATCCGTGAGTCGGCGAAAGACGATTTCGACGACGTGACTGAGGAACCTGAGGTGAAAGAGCCCCGTGCCGAATCACCAGCCAGCGGTACCAAACCCGTGGATGTCGAGCTTCCCGAAGACGGCGAATACACCATCAAGGACGGAGACGACGGATTCCACGAGGCCAGCATCAGCTGATTGAAGGGAGTTCCATGAGTAAGATACTGATCATTGAAGACGAAAAGAAGATTGCGCGCTTTATCGAACTGGAGCTTACCCACGAAGGGTACGAGGTTCAGGCGGCGCACGATGGTCGCACAGGGCTTGCCCTGTGCGACAGCTGGAAGCCGGATCTTCTGATTTTGGACCTGATGCTCCCGGAGCTTTCGGGCATCGAGGTCTGCCGTCGTTTACGCCAGCACAGCGATATTCCCATCATTATGCTCACCGCCAAGGACGACGTATCCGACAAGGTGATGGGTCTGGACATGGGTGCGGATGATTACATCACCAAGCCCTTTGCCATTGAAGAACTGCTGGCGCGTATTCGTGTCTGCCTGAAAAAGACAAGGCTGGACCAGGGGCATTCCGCAGTTGTGCTGACGGCGGGCAAGCTTTCGCTCAATGCCGCCAGCTATTCCGTGAGCTACGACGACCAGCCGATCGCCCTGACCAAGAAGGAATTTGACCTGCTACATTACCTGTGGGTAAACGACCGTACAGCCGTGACCCGCGACGATCTGTTGCTCAACGTATGGGGCTACGACTTTGCTGGCGATACCAACATCGTAGACGTGTATGTGCGCTATCTGCGCCAGAAGATCGACGACAAGTTCGGCATCAAGCTCATCCATACCATCCGTTCCGTTGGATACATGTTTAAGTATGAAAGCTTCGATTAAAATAACGAAGACGAAAAAGCCGCAGAAGCCGCAAAAACAAAAGCTCAGAGTGCGGTTTTTTCGTACTATCGGCTCATTCTTCTCCAGAATATTCAGCTCAATGCGCTTCTCACTGACACTGCGTATTGCCGCGCACTCCAGCTTGCAGCTGATCCGCACACTGCTGATGATCGCGATACTTTTCACGATCATCTTTTCCGTTGCGCAGGCGCCTGTTGTGAACCGCAGCTTTGATGCCGTGGAAACCATGACGCCAGCGGAAAACGGAACGGTTCCCGTAGATCAGCTCGCCTATCTGCCGGTGATTGAAGCATATTATGTTCAAACGCCTTTTACTGATGATTTAAGCGGATTTGCGGATCGCGTCGCGCTGACGGCCGAGCGCTTATTCGATTCAGGATTTATACAGCTGGCGCTCTACCGATCCACCGGTCTTGGCGGGTTGGTGGTTGTTTTTGATATGCAGGACTGGATGCATGTGTACCTGCTGTCGCTGCTTGCGCTGGCTATCGCCGACCTTTACCGCATTGTGTATTTTCTGCGGCATCGCCGCCGCCTGAACCGGCATGTGCTCAAGCCCATAGCCGATATGACGGTCGCGGCGGAGAAGATGAGCGCGAATAACCTGTCCGACCGCATCAACCTGGCGGGCACCAAAAACGAATTTAAGGACCTTGCGGCCGTCATCAACAAGATGTTGGACCGTATCGAGCGCAGCTACAACAGCCAAAAGCAGTTTGTCAGCGATGCGTCGCATGAGCTGCGCACGCCGATCGCTGTAATTCAGGGCTATGCCAATATGCTCAAACGCTGGGGTAAGACCGATACGTCGGTGCTGGACGAAGGCATTACTGCCATCACGCAGGAAACGGCATCGATGAAAGAGCTTGTAGAACGGCTGTTGTTTCTGGCCAGGCACGATAAAAAATCATTGCTTCTGGAAATGGAGCATTTTGACCCGACCGAGATTATCTTCACGGTCTTTCGGGACGCACAGCTATTGTCTGCGACGCACCAGTTTGAGCTGAAAGCCGACCAGCACTGCATGATCAATGGCGATAAGGGGATGCTCAAGCAGCTACTGCGCATCCTGGTGGACAACGCCATCAAGTATACGCCTGCGGGCGGGAAAATCACCCTGTCGATGAAGGCGGAGCTTGGCGAGTGCGTGATCGCCATTCAGGACACCGGACAGGGCATTAGCAAGGACGAGCTGGCCCGTATTTTCGACCGTTTCTACCGCAGCGACAAGGCCCGTAAGGTGCAAAACGGCGGTCATGGCCTTGGGCTTTCCATTGCGCGCATCATTGTGGTTGCCCACGGCGGCACCATTACCGTACGCAGCAAGGAAGATGCGGGCACGACCTTCTTCGTTCGACTGCCTCTTGTTGCGAATAACACCTGATCCGCTGTTTTCAACCGCAAAATGAGGGTTTAGAGATCGCATCCCTATCGAATTGTTTCAATCTATGATATGCTGGTACTATACCACCTATGAAAGGAGATATTCTATGCGGAAAGCACCCAAACCGGGCGTGGTGATCGCGATCGTAATTGTTGTGATCGTATTGATTGTCGCCGCTACCGGATTTTACAGAGTTGGACAGGGTGAACAGGCGCTGGTCATCACGTTTGGCCGTGTAACCGATCAGAACGGACCCGGACTGTACTGGCATCTCCCCTATATCCAGCAGATTATCAGTGAAAGCGTTACGACCATCCATACTGTCGAGTATGGATTTCGTACAACCCGTTCGGGGTCTGCCGGCCGGGCCGCGCAGTATTCCGATGAAACGGATGAAAGCGTAATGCTCACCAACGACAACTCCATCGTATCCATCGAGGCTATCTACCAGTACACGATCCGCGACGTGAAAGAATACCACTTCGATATCGACGATCCCGAAGGCACGTTGCAGATCGCCTTTGAGGCGGTGATCCGCCGCAATATCCAAAACAGACCGCTGGATGATGCGCTTCTCAACAAGGAAGAGATCGAACTGCAGGTTCTGCCCGATTTCCAGGCGCTGATCGATACCTACGCCATGGGCGTAAAGATCAACGACGTTCGTATCCAGAACATTTCGGTACCCCAGGAAGTTTCTGCGGCGTATGAAGACGTGAACAACGCCAAGAACGAAAAGACCAAGCGTCTGGACGAAGCGGAGCGCTATGAGAACGAAATCCTGCCGGATGCGCGTTCCACCGCGTACGAAACCGTAAAGCAAGCCGAAGCCTATAAGGCGGAGCTGCTTGCCAAAGCCAAGAGTGACACGGCCGTTTTTGACGCCGTTTTAACAGAGTATAAGCTCGCGCCTGAGGTCACCCGCAAGCGCTTGCTGATCGAGACCCTGGAGAATATTCTTACAGGCAGCGGCCGAATCATCGTAGCGGATAACGCAAGCGATGTGATCAAGATTCTGGATCTTGACGAAGCCCAAGCGGATAAGGCGTCAAGCGTATCCGCCGTTGAAGGAGGTGGGAACTAATGGATCAGCAACGTCCGGTTAATTACGCGAGCGCCGAATTCAATGCGTTCTTGAAGCGTTCCCGCAAGAAGATCATCGGGGTCTTCGTCCTGATTATTCTTCTGCTGATCCTGATCAGCCAAAGCACCTTTATCGTCGGCGAAGCCGAACAGAGCGTTGTCACCCGTTTTGGCGTGATCAAGCGTATCATTATCAACAGCGACAACGATTTTCATGACCGGTATGGAAGCCTGTTGCAGGAAGAAATCTCGTTTGATGAAGACGTCAAAGTCGTCGTAGGCAGCGGCCTGCAATTCAAGGTGCCGTTTATCGACAAGGTGGAGACGTACTCCTCGCGGTTGTATACCTATATCAGCGATTCGGAAATTGTCAACACCTCGGAAAAGAAGCAGTATTACATCCAGACCTATGCCCAGTGGTACATTGCCGATCCCGCGCTGTTCTCCCTGAAACTCGGCAGCATGATCGCCGCGGAGAATCAGCTGGATAACCTGATTCATCCTGTCATCGTGCAGGCAATCAACCGCCTGACGGCCGAGGACTTCGTATCGAATAAGGATGTGCTCAACGCCGCACTGAGCAAGGGCCTCCAGATGCTTAACCAGGATATGGCGTCTCGCGGTATCGAGATTAAGGATATTCAGGTACATCGTACCATTCTGCCTATGGCCAACCTTGAATCCACCTATGCCCGCATGCAGGCTGACCGCGCCAAAGTGGCACAGCAGCTGCGCAGCGAAGGTGACGAGGAGTACCGCAAGGCCGTCTCGTCCACCGATCTGGAAGCGCGGCAGATTCAGGCTGACGCCATTACCGAGGCTGGCGCAGTACGTGCCGCAGCGGAAGCCGAGTCCATGCGCATCTATGCCGAAGCGTATAGCGCCGACAGTGAGTTCTACAGCTACTGGCGTTCCTTGCAGGCACTGGAAACAGCCCTGCAAGAAAACACCACGCTTGTGCTGGACCAGAACCACCCCCTGTGGGCGGATCTGCTCAGCTACATGACCGAAACATCGGCCAAGTAACAACCAAACCTTATACGGGTTTCACAGGAGGAGTGCTTCTTTGGAAGTACTCCTCTAGTGGCTTATACAGAAGAACGCCAACAACAGTTGTGATGAGCATCTCAGGCAGCATATACGAGCCATTATACGAAATGGACCAGATCCAGCTTGTCCATCCAAGAGAATTCGGCCACAGTGCTTCCCAGATGATGATACCGCTGAGGAAATGGCAGAAATACCGTGCCATCATGGTAACAACGATACCGACGATGAACGCTGTTCTCCTGGACTTGAACACATTGTCAAAAACGGCGGCAAAGCCAAGCACACCAAACGCAAGCACATAGTCAAGCAGGATGATGCCGACCGCCGTGATGGCATTGGGCGCATACTGTACGTTCTGCAGCCCAAGAAGAAGCTGTAAAAGGCTGTATGTCAGGGCAGTTAACAACCCCCACTTGGTACCGTAGCGGTGTGCGATCAGGATGATGGGAAGCATGCTGCATACCGTAATGCTTCCGCCAAGTGCCCATGGGCCGGAGAACTGCAAAAGGCTCAGGACCGTTGCAACGGCGAGCATAATCGCCGTTTCTGTGATTTTCCGAAGGGTGTAGGTCATTTTCGATTCCTCCATACTAAAATTCCCGCAGTTGCGGGTATGCAACGCGGGAAAATCAATATGCGAATTGATTCCTACGCCGGCATTACCCGGATCAGGTTCGAGGGTCCCGGGCCAACGCCCGATCTCAGCCGATTTCTCAGCACCCCTTGCGCTTGTGCGCAAGGATATCATACGGCAAGAGAATCCGTATGTCAAGAACAAGCAAAATACGTTTTTTTCACCTGTATTGTATTGACATGAAAATTGTGACTGTGGTTTAATATAGTACGTTTCAATGTTTAGTTTCACTAAACTTATTGAAAGGAGCTGTCTGTTGTGGAAATCGGCGGAAAACTGCGCGAGCTGCGGCTGCAGAAAAACCTGACACAGGAAGAGCTTGCGGATCGATGCGAATTGAGCAAAGGCTTCATTTCGCAGGTCGAACGCGACCTGACCTCGCCGTCCATCGCCACGCTGATTGACATTCTGGCGAGCCTTGGTTCCAGCCTGCAATCGTTTTTTACCGACGATAGCCCGGAGAAAATCGTTTTCACCCAGGCAGACATGTTTACCAAGCAGGACGACGAGGAAAAGCATGGTAAAATCACCTGGCTGATTCCGGACGCGCAGAAAAACGCAATGGAACCGATTCTGCTGGAGCTGCAAGCCGAAGGCGAAAGCCTGGAGATTCCGCCCCATGACGGTGAGGAATTCGGATATGTCCTTTCAGGACGCGTCGCGCTTTGTGTGGGCGGCCGCGAGTATATTGTAAAAAAGCAATCCAGCTTCTGCCTTCACCCATCCTCTGCCCATTCCCTGCGCAATATTGGGTCCGGTACCGCCAAGATCATCTGGATCAGCAATCCGCCGAGTTTCTAGTTTACAAGCATAAGGAGACCATTCCATGGCAGATAAAGTGCGCCTGATTGATTTGAGAAACATCTCCAAAGAGTTTGATGGAACCTATGTGCTCCAAAACATCAACCTCTATATTAGGGAAAATGAGTTTGTCACCCTGCTTGGCCCAAGCGGCTGCGGCAAGACGACGACGCTTCGCATTATCGGCGGGTTTGAACATCCGTCGGAAGGCGTCGTCTTGTTCGAAGGGAAGGATATCACCCACCTGCCGCCCTATAAACGCAAGGTGAACACCATCTTTCAGAAATACGCGCTATTCCCCCATTTGAACGTACAGGACAATATCGCCTTCGGCCAGCGCATTGCCAAGGTGCCGGAGGCGGAAATCAAGAAGCGTGTCGCCAAGATGCTTGATCTGGTTGACTTGGAAGGCTACGGCAAACGCCGCGTGGAGCAGCTCTCCGGCGGGCAGCAGCAGCGCGTAGCCATTGCCCGCGCGCTGATCAACGAGCCGCAGGTACTGCTGCTGGATGAACCCCTGGGCGCGCTGG
>DAIOVG010000023.1:0-22970 GCA_036759125.1 Candidatus Limiplasma sp. | reverse complement strand
TAAATCTGGTGGTTCCGCCCGAATCTGACGTCACGCGACTCACTCCTTTACGCATTCGTCGTCAAACTACATATTCTATTATACACGATTGTATGAAATTTGAAAGCAGAAATGATGCTCCCGCCGCGTTTCTTTTCCCGGAAAAACTATCCAAAGAAGCTGCGCTATACTATCTTTACAAGCCAAAAAAAGTATGCTACACTATGGCAGTCTTTTCACGAGGCTCCATGGTCAAGCGGTTAAGACGTCGCCCTCTCAAGGCGAAATCAGGGGTTCGATTCCCCTTGGAGCTGCCAACAAAACAGAGCGCCCATGAAGGGCGCTCTGTTTTATTGTACGCAGCTCCGCGGGGGGAATCGAGCCCGAAAGGGCTGATGCCGTTTAGAAATTGACCCTGTGTGGTCAATTTCAGGCATCAGGGCATGGGAGTTATCGACCATGCCTGTTCCTGCGCACGCAGGAACCGATTCCCCGTCAAGGTTTTGCAGCCCGATATTTTACTACGCAGGAACCCGTATAGTTTGACGGCGTATTAAGACGACCTTGTATGGTCGATTTTAGCCGTCAGGGCGAGGAAGGCAACGACCGAGTCGGCAATCTGCGAAAGCAGGCAATGATTCTACTTGGAGCTACTAATGTATTTATTCAAGTAATTCATATTCCTAATATAGCTAAGAAATATATAATATCTTATTCCTATATAGAAAACTAGAAACACGATAATTTATATGATATAGTACTGACTAATAGACGATTAAAAGGAGATATATATGATTAGTTGGTTAAGCAGTCCCATAACCAGTGTAATTATTGCTATCGCTGGTATAGTAATTGGCACTACTATTGCATTTATCTTTTACTATAAATCAAAGGCGATTGCAAAACCACGATATTTAATTAACAACTATAACCTCATCGGCCTTGAGACTACCTCAAATCTACCTCATCAAGTTTCTGTTCTATATGAAGACAAACAAATTGCAGTTCTAAATAAAACAATTGTTCAATTTTTAATACTGGTAAAAAAACCATTGATTCTTCAGATTTAGTACAAGGAGGTTTTGTTGTAGATTTTTCTGAAAATTACAACAAATTTACTACTCATATAATTTCTATAAAAAAGTCCACTAGTCGAGATGCAATAAAAGTAGATGCTGCATCAACTGAAAATGGTGATGTATTCTTTAGTTTCAACTATTTAGATCACAAAGATTATATTACACTTGAGATAATACATACAGGGAAGTACATACCAAAACATATTAGTGGAGATATCAAAGGAGTGCCGAAAGGCTCAAAAAATATTACCTCACAAACTCAGACAATTGCAGATTTAGTGGTAGACATATCAATCTCAAATACTTTGACAAGCATGTTAAAATTGATGTTTAGTAGTTTGAAAAAGTTTATGAAGAATTAAAGAGTTGTTCCATAATTAATTCTTACATTTCTTACCCAAGTATCTATCTAAACTAGTATGGAGAAACGGATTACCAGTAGAATATACTTTGATTGGATATTTTACTAAAGTAGGTCATCTCATTTTTATTGTCATAAAAGTACACATAAAAGGCCTCTCTTGTTTTAGAAAGGCCTAAATATATCTACTTTATCCCTACCTCCCCAGCACCCAGGCGGCGATATCGTCGATCAGCTCCTGCTTTACGTGGCTGCCGCCCACATAATCGGCAGTGGTGCCCGTGGATTCGCCCGCCATATCCACCAGCATGTGGTTCATGTCCGGGTACAGCTTGTAGGCGGCAAAGTCGCCGTCTCCTAGCGCTGCCTGCCAGGCCTCGATGCCGTCGGCGGGCGTCACCTGCCAGTCTTTGGCGCCCTGGGCAATGAGCAGGGGTTTTTTGAGCGCCAGGGCAATCTGCGCCGCATCTACGGACATCTCATCGGCCTGATAGTAGGCCGAGATGCCAAACAGCGTCGTCTGTTTCAGCGCATCCGGGGTCATGGTTTTGAGCGCTGCCGCCTTTCCCGCTTCCGCGTCCAGCTGCTCTCTGGCTGCAGGTTGATCCGCCTGCGCAAGCGTCCCGATCAGCGCCAGATTCTGGTGATATTGCAGCTCCCATAAATGCAGCGGTGAGCCCGCCAGCAGAACCGCGCCGGCAATATTGTCCGCGCCGAGCGTCTGCATGATGCGCGGAGCAAGCATCGCGCCCTGGCTGTGCCCAAGCAGGTAGATATCCCCGATGCGCTCATCCTGCTGCAGCAGCGCAAGCGCCGCCTGCGCGTCCAAAACGTACTCCTCGTTCACGGTAAAGCGCGCCAGCAGGTCAGGATTGGCTGCCAGAATATCCTTATGCGCAAAGGAATACTTGTCATAGCGGATGCTGGCGACGCCCGCCGCCGCCAGGCCCTCCGCCAGGTCGCGGAACACGGCGATGCCGTATGCGGTTTCATCCATATCCGAGGGGCCGGAGCCCTGCATCATGATCACAGCGGGGAACGGTCCATCGCCCACGGGCAGGGTCAGGATGCCGCTGGTCGCGTCGGACTCACCTTCCCGCAGGGTGACCGGCTCAGCCGTAAACAAACTCGCGTCCACTGTGCCCGGCGCGGTTTTTTCCGTAACTTCGGAAAGCGTAAGGCCTTTAAGCAAACTATCGGCATCCAGTACGATCTGGTAAGTGATCTCTGCCTTTGCATGCATGCAAACGACGCTTGCGACAAAGTATCCCTGGGTTTCCATCATGCTGACCCCGGTGATCGCCTCCAGCGCGCCGTACATCTGCCCGATCTGCATCATCACCGTCGCAAATCCATCGGCCGAGCCAATGGCCTGCTGCAAATCCGGCGCCGAGGCGTTGAACACCGCTTCGTACTCGCCGTCGTATAACTTTTGCACCAGAGTCTGCGCCACTTCAGCCTTTGTGTCCTGCGCAAGCGCCGCACCGGGAAGCAGGGTTAGCACCACGAGCAGCATGGTTAACATCGATAGGACTTTTTTCATTGTAGACTCTCCTTTTCATCGTTGCCGGAACCCGGCCTTGTTTGATCCAGTTTTTGATATATCAGGTAGGAATACGCAAACAGAATGATGATGACCGCAATGAGCAGCCCCGCCATTATGCCGCCCATCGGCACGAATGCCGACACGCCCCATGCAATGCCCAGCATACAGAATAGTAGGCCGCCCAGGCGGTGCGTTTTGCGCCACACTTCGGCATTGGCAAGCGTCCACGGCGTGCGGATGCCCAGGAAGTACGATTGGCGAAACTGCGGCATGAAGTTACCCAGCACCAGCAGTACCGCACCTCCAAGCAGGGGCAGAACAAGCCCAGCATTGACTTCCACACCCAGCGCCACCGCTGCCGACAGCCAGGTTGCGGCGATCAGCAGCACGCACAGAGCGACCGTCACCACGGCGTATGCGTCGCCGAATTGATCGTAGTTTCGCCGCCGGGGGTCTATTTTTGGCAGCACTTTCATCAATAGCACCATAGCCAGGGGGAGCAGCGCAATCGGGATGGCCGCCCATTTGGCGGCATAGCCGTTGACTTGCCAGCCGGAATCCCAGTGAATCGGAATACTGCCGGGCAGCGATGGATACAGGAGCAGCTGCCCGATAAAGGACAGAATCGAAAGCCCGATCAGCGAATAGTACAGCCGTTTGCTCATGCCTTATCCTCCTGTGACAGCACACCGTAGAGCCATTTGACAACATCCTCAAAGACCGTTGTGTTCAGGCTGTAGATGATGCTTTGCGCATTGCGCGTGACGATCACAAGCCCTGCCGCCTTGAGCTTGTTCAAATGGTGGCTGATGGACGGCGCGCTGATATGAAAGCAGTTCGCGATCTCCCCGGCGCTCATATCACCGCGTTTGGAGAGGAGCTCCAGAATCTGCCTGCGCGTCGGATCGGCCAGCGCTTTGAACGAATCACTTCTCACGGCAATCTCCCTGTTGCTGTATTTAGACATTTGTCTAATTACAGGAAAAGTATAGTATTCTCCGCAAACGGTGTCAACCCCGCAAACCCTGTATTCAAACGCGATTGTGTATAATTCAGACAGGCATCGGCCGCGTGGTGAACGCGGCCGGTGCCTGGTATCCATGTGTATGATATTTATGGAACAAACCGTAAAAGCTCAGCACCCGCGCAGGCGCCGGATGGTCTGGACGACCTGCAGGTACTTATCCGGCCTGACGTAATCGGGAATGGAGTTGCCGCTGCCGATAGCCGCGCCGTAGCCCTTGGCCTCACAGACACGGTAGACATCGCTGGCATACGCCGCTGCGTCCGCGGGCGATTCCTTGCAGTAGATACTCGCATCCAGCCCGCCGATATTGCCGATGCGGTCGCCGTAGCGGCTGATCCACTCCGCAAACGGCGCGATGGCATCCTCATTGGAATGCTTTGCGTCGACCCCGACGGTATCGATCAGGTCGTCCATCACACGAAAGATATTGCCGCAGGAATGCAATAGAAATGGCTTGCCGTGGCTGTGGATGATCTCCACAATGCGCTTGTACTGCGGAATCAGCAAGCGCCGGATATCGTCCACCGGGAGCAGCGTGGAGCTTTGGAAACCCAGATCGTCCCCGAAGCGGCATACGCAGTAAATGTCACCGAACTCGGCTAAAAAGCGCGTCCAGATTGCGCACAGCATATCACCTGCGGCCCGGAAAAGCCCCTCGTACACCTCCGGCTCATCCACACGCAGAAAGCACAGGGCTTCAAGCCCCACAATATCCTGAATGCACTCAAACAGCCCGTTCCCCGGCCCGCCAACGGCAAGCATCCCATCCGGCATGGAAGATCGCAGGGCCCGGTAATAGGCGCTTTCCTTTGCAAAAAACCAATCGGGAATCTTTCCCCAGGGATAGCGTTCAAAGTCCTCCAAGGTATGGATGCACCCAACATTGTGCGCGTACAGGCAGCCATTGCCCGGCATGGAGTTCACCACCAGCCGTTCGAACGACACCGTATCATATCCCATGGTTTGAAAAAACCTTGTATAGTGCCTGAGGAATGCCTCTTTGTCGGCGTCGTCGCCGTTCTCCAGATGCCGGAACGGCTCCCCGGTGATGGTTTCCATGACGCTGGGATCAATGCTGTGTTCATACAGCGGAAGGTAGCGCGTAGGCTTGTTGCGAACTGCGTTGACGAAGTTTTGATACTCCGGCTGAAACATCGCCCCTACCCTCTTTCACGGTCTTTTCCGTTGTGCAACACCAAAACCCCCATCGCACACAGCGCGGCCGCCATGATGCAATACAGAATCACATTGCTGATATCGGACTTTTCCAGGGCGAACTCCACCCAGATCAGCACGCCGACAAGAGGCGCAAACGCAGCGGAGCGAATGATATGCCACGCGTTCCAGCCGGATTGCTTTACCCGATGGAACACGCGGATCAGCAGCAGGACGGCCAGCGTAGCCACGGCGGCAAGCTGGTTGAAATGCACGAAGCCGAAGCGGATATATTCGTCGTGCCGCCAGCTGTCCAGCAGAATCTGAGAAAGGCTCACAAGCGTGAAAAGCAGCGCCGTTGCCATGCCCGGCCGACTATGCAGCGCTGCACGCAGGCAAACGGCGGCAATCACAAAGGCGGCAAACGCTTCAAAAACATACACGGGCGCGTTCCAGTAGCCATAGGCGTCCTGCACGGCAAACGGGAAGAACTGCCACGCGGTTTGCTCGACATAGAACCCAAGCCCCTGGGATGTGAACGCTTCCCCGAGCCGTATCATCATCAAAAACAGCGCGGCGGCGGGCGCAGCAATATCCAGCAGCGGCTTTGCCGTCTGCCTGGTCAACCGCACATACAGCGCGATACCCGCAAGGCCGCCCCACAGGCCGCCAAACAGCGTATACCCGCCCTCCCAGAGCCTGACAATGAACAGAAGGCCGAAATCCACGGAGATCGACTCAATCATGGCGGCACAGTATACGATACGCGAGCCAAGCAGCGCGCCGACCGTGCCATAGAGGACCGCAGCCATCGCTGTGCCTTTGGGCAGATTGTTTCGCTTGCCGAGCCATAGCATCACCATGGCGGCAAGCAGAGCCCCGACAGCCGCGCAGGCACCGTAAGCCGTCAGCCGAAACGGGCCGATGGCAAGGCTTTCGCCCAATGAGATCGGTGTGGACGACGGTACCAGCAGGGCAATGCCAAGCAGCACAATCGCCAGGGCAGCGACGCGGAAACCCATAGATCGCATGGCAGATATCCTCCTGTCATACTTTGGATTCATTATAATTCCAAGGCCCTGGAAAGTCAAAGCAAACGATAGTGTAACAACGCCAAACCCAGACGTGGCAAGCATTGACACCGTTTGGCGCATTGGGTATAATGGCGAAGACTCTTGAAACGGGGGCACGCTGCCGTGCGAAAATTGATCCTGACTCTTTTTTTATGGCTGTTCATCGCTCCGGCTATGTGTGCCGCTGAAACCGCTGACTACGCATCCCTCCCCCAGGAGGGCGCCGCGCCGTACGCGCCGGTTGCGGAAGCGTTTTCCGCCGACGGCATGGGATACGACGACGGTACCCTGTCCATCCGGATCGAGCAGGACGTCGCGTTTGACACCAATATTTACTATATATACATACAGCTCACCGATCCAAGCCAGTTCCGCACGGCGCTGGCTAGGCCGTATCCCTCCAAGGAGGCGGACAATGTCGCCGTCATGGCGGCCAAAAACAACGCGGTGCTCGCCATCAACGGCGAGTATTTCGCCTACCATTCCTCCGGCTATGTGGTGCGCGGCGGCAAGCTTTTGCGCAACAACCCAGACATCGAACGGGATCTGCTAATCGTGGATGAAAACGGTGATTTTCATTTCATCCTCTCGCCCAGAGCCATGGCGATCGAGGCCTTCGAGGGCGTCATGAAGGAGACCTTCAACTTCGGCCCGGCGCTGATTGAAAACGGCGAGGTGCTCCAGTTCAAGTATAATGAAAAAACCTCCTGCGGATACCCAACCAAGGCGCAGCGCCTGGCGATTTGCCAGCTGGATACGCTATCGTACCTGATTGTCGCTACCGAAGGCCCCGAGCAGGATCCTGATGCGGGGCTGACGATTCCAGAGCTAGTGCAGCTGCTCACACAGAAGGATGTTCGCTATGCCTACAATCTGGATGGCGGCAGCTCGACCACAGTTCTCCTCAACGGGCAGATGATCAACGCCCCCGACAGCAAAAGGCGGCTGGTAGGCGATATCATCTACTTCGCAACGCTTATAGCACCCTGACCCAAGCAACCGGTCCCACACCAACAAATCGGAGGAATCCTGTATGAAGCGGTTTACGCGCATGCTGTCCCTGGTGGCCGCCCTGGTACTGTTGCCCCTGCCCGCGAGCTTTGCCCAGACGGTTTCCAGCCCGGCGGAAAGCCTGGCTGTGACCTATTTCGACAGCGACCGCAACGCGGCAAAGGCCGAGCAGTTTACCGACGGAAACGACGAGACCGGAATCTCCCTCACCAGGGCCGATACTGCGGAGATGTCGGTCCAGCTGCCCGACGGCGCACAGTGCCAAAGCCTGTATATCCGCCTCAACAGCGTGGCGACCGAAGCCAGCCTTCAGGTGCTGAATTCCGAGATAAAGAAATATGAAACCATCCAAACCATGTACAGCCCCGGCGGCGAGTTTATCTTCAAGCTCGCAGAGCCTGTAACCGGCAAGCTGCGCATCCAGCTTGCGTTTGCCAAAACGGTGCGATGTAGAGTGCTGGAACTGCAAGCCTTCGGCCCCGGCGCGCTGCCCGATACGCTGCACGACTGGACGCTCAACCGCGGCGAGGTCGACGTGCTGCTGGCGTTTGATACGCTATCCGCCATTGACGAAAGCCTGATCCGTTCCCTGGTGGACGGCGGCTACCGTGTGGGCGTCAGCGTGATGAACTCCGACGAGCAATTCCCCGGCCCGATCTGCGATATGCTATGGAACGCGGGCGTCCGCGTGCTGCCCGCCATCGCCGCTACCGGCCGGAAAACAGCCGAGCTTCTTTCGTGGATCCGCATGTTCCAGCCCATGCTGCTGGTCACCGATGCGGCCCTGGCCGACATTCAGGCGGATGCCGTTGCCCAGGCCTATGATTACTTTCAGGAGATTGATTCGGCCGTCCTGTACGGTTTGTGGATTACGCCTGATTTCTGCACAGTCGCCGACGATGTACCCGGCCGCGCGGCAGCCATTGGTGTGCGCAGTTATGACGCGCTGCGAAAGCTGTGCGTGGACAAGTACGCCATCGCCCAGTCGGCGGATACGGCTATGATTCCCTATCCCGATAACCGGGATGCAAACGGCTATCTGCCCGAGGGCGAGTTCCTGTACGAAAACGCGGAGGACGGGCTGTGGGCGTACCTGTCGGACAGCATCCAGATTCAGATCACCCGCTATACCCTGCCGGATGTTCCCTCGCTGTGGTATGAAGCGGATGTGATTTTCGACCCCGAAAAGCAGTCCTTCACACAGCACGAGCTTGCCAACGCAAGCTACAAGGGCGAGTTTGCCGACCCGCCCGTGCTGGCACAGTCGGCCAAGCTTGTGTTTGGCATCAACAGCGATTATTACCCCTACCGCGTCAATAACGATACGGTCACGGGCATCATCATCCGCGACCGTAAGCTGATCTATAACCTCGCGCGCCCCTGGAGCGGCTACCCGCCGCTGGATACCCTGGCCCTGCGCGACGACGGCAGCTTCAGCCTGTACAACCAGGGCGAAATCACCGGCGACGAGCTGATGGCGCAGGGCGACGTGCACGATGCGCTGTCCTTCGGCCCCATTCTGGTGTGGGATAACGTGCTGCACATGTACGGCAAGAAGAACTGGGATATCGACGATCCCCGTATGGCCGTTGGCATGATCGCGCCGGGCCATTACCGCATCGTGATGGTTGAGGGAAAGATGCCAAACAACGGGCCGCAGGGCTTTGACATGAACGAGCTGGCCGAGCTGATGTACGCGCGCGGCGTATCCGACGCCATGAATATCGACGGCGGCAGCACCGCGGTGATGATCTTCATGGGGATCAAGCTCAATCTGACCGGAAAGGAAACCTTTACCGGCCCCGCCCGCCCGCAGAACGAGCTGTTCGGCCTGGGCTACTCCGAGCTGGTACACGCAGACTAATCCAGGTTTCGGCCTGACAATGCAATGATAGGAGGTGCGGCAGCCATGCGCAGGTTCATCGGACTGCTTCTGATCGTTTTCCTTTGTTGCGCCACCGCGCTTTCCGGGGTAGACGATCTTGTGATCGACCCGTCCGCCGTGAGCCTTGACCTGAACTCGCTTGAAAAGCTTACACAGGGCGGCATGAACCAGCTCGCAGATAAGCTCAACGCCGCGCCGTCTGTTACAAGCTGTGATCTGTCGGCGGTCCAAATGTCGCTGGCCACCATGGCGGAACTTGCGGAACAATGCCCGCAGGTTGCGTTTCACTTCACCATCCCCGTCGCCGATCTGTCGGTCGACGGCCTTTCGGAAACCCTGGATCTGGACGGCCTGAAACGCGCGACCAAGGTGAAGTACAACGAGCTCAAGCAGATCATCAGCTGTATGCCAAACCTGACACATGTCGTGATGTACAACGCAACGTTCAGCCTGGAATTGATGGAAAAGCTGCTGGCGCTGTACCCGGAGCTCACGTTTGCGTGGACGCTGCGGTTTAACGAGATCGAAGTGAAAAACACCGCCACGGCATTCTCCACCCTGAAAGGGCGGCAGGACCCCCGCTATACCGCCAAGCAGCTGGAGCCGCTTACGAAATACTGCCCGGATCTTCTGGCGCTGGATGTGGGACACAACAACGTGCACGACCTGAGCTTCCTGTCGGCCTGGCCCAATCTGCGCTGGCTGATTGTGATCGATTCCAAGGTTCCGCTCACCGATATCTCTCCCCTGAAAGACCTGATGGACCTGGAATATATCGAGCTGTTCATGCAGAACATCACCGATATTTCCCCCCTTGCCAACCATGAAAAGCTCCTGGACTTGAACCTCAGCCATAACGACATTACAGACCTGTCCCCATTATATTCCTGCGTGAATCTGGAACGCCTGTATATTTCCGTAAATCCCAACCTGACGCAGGAAGAGATCGACAAGCTGCAGGCAGTACTGCCCGATCTGCGCATTGAACACAGCGAGTGGCAATCCACCGGCGCAGGCTGGCGGGAACACCAGCGCTACTTCACTTTGTACGAAGGCTTTTCAACCGGTGTGTATATTCCGTTTGAATAGGCCGGGCCCAGCCCCATTCCCAGTCTGGAGGAACGAATGAAAATCACTCGATTTTGCCTTTTTCTTCTGTTTATGTTTCTCATCCCTGTAGCAGCGCTGGGTGACACCGCGGAAGATATCACATCCCTGTGTGAGATTGTACCATCCAAAGCCTATAACAATGCCCGGAACATGCTGGACGACGATTATACGACCGCATGGTACACGACACACCCGGATGGCGTGTACATTGAAGTCGCCTCACCTCAGGGGCAAGCGCTGGGCGGGGTATATGTCAAGTGGAACCTGCATGCGTCAGGCTATTATATCGACGTTGAACGAGACGGCGTTTGGAAAACCGTGCTGGAGCAGCCGGAGGGCGGATATGCGGTGGAGTTTATTCCCCTGCCGGATAATACAACGCGTTTCCGGCTGCGCCGCGCGGATGACGATACATCGGAATTCCGGATCGCGGAACTGCGCATCTACGGCCCCGGCGACCTACCCGCCGATGTGCAGCGATGGGAGCCGCCTGCCGAGCGCTGCGATCTGCTGCTGATCACCGCGCATGCGGACGACGAGTTCCTGTATATGGGCGGTACGATTCCTTACTATCTCGCACAGGGCAAGGCCGTGCAGGTCGTGTACGTGTCCCCTTCAGCCAGCTATCGCTACCTGGAACTGCTAGATGGCCTATGGCTGTGCGGCATGCACAATTATCCTGTTCTGGGCAAGTTTACGGATAAGCACTTCTTTGATCTGTATGAAATCTACTCCTGGTGGTCACAGGACAAACTGCGGCAGTTTCTCGTTGAGAACATCCGCAGGTTCAAACCCAGCGTCGTTATATCCCATGATTTGGACGGCGAGTACGGCCACGCCGGACATATTGCCACAGCCCGGGATACGGTCTGGGCAGTTAAAAACGCCAACGACCCGGCGTACGACGCCCAAAGCGCGGCACAATACGACGTATGGCAAGTACAAAAGCTGTACCTGCATCTGTATAAGCAAAACCGCATCGTTATGGATTGGTCGGAGCCGCTGGCGGCCTACGGTGGCGAGAGCGCGCTTTCCATAGCGCAGCAGGCTTTTACCCTGCACCGTTCCCAGCAGGACACCAACTACCGTGTGGAAACTAGCGGCCCCTACGACTGCAGCCTGTTCGGATTGTTTTTTTCGACGGTCGGGGAGGATATCCTGAAAAATGATTTTCTGGAAAACATACAGTAAATCATATTGCGTGCAACAAACAGCCGCCCCATTTGGGGCGGCTGTTTGTTTGCTGCGGAAGAAGCGGTTAGCCCTTCACCGAGCCGCCGGTGATGCCTTCCACGTAGAACTTCTGCATGATAATGAACAATATGGAGATCGGGATGGATACCAGCACCCCGCCCGCGCAGAACTGGCCGAAGTAGGAGTTGATGCGCACCTTGTCCACCATGGCGTACAGGCCGATGGCGACGGTTTTATTTTCCGAAAGACCCGAGTTGAGCATAATGTTGGCGAAGATAAAGTCCATCCACGGCATGAGGAACGCGGCGATGACCGTGTACACGATAATGGGCTTGGAGAGGGGAAGCACGATCTTGACAAACACCTTGAACTCCGATGCGCCCTCGATATACGCAGCCTCGCGCATGGAGCTTGGCACGGTATCGAAAAAGCCCTTGGCGATCAGGTACCCAAGCCCGGAGCTGCCCGAATATACCAGGATCAGCCCGATATTGGAGTTCGTCAGCCCGATGGATTTCATGATGAAGTACACCGCGATCATCGCCAGAAAGCCCGGAAACAGCGACAGAGTGCTGGCAAAGGTAATCAGCCCTTTGCGCGCCTTGAAGCGCATACAGCTCATGGCGTAGGCCACCATCAGCACAAAGAGAGACGAGATGATGCAGGTGAATGTCGCAATAATGAAGGTATTGCGAAACCAGCTGGGGAAGCGGGCCACGTCGTCCATCCCGAACAGCAGGGTGCGGTAGTTGTTCAGCGAAAGCTCCGTGGGGAAGAAGGACCGGATATTGGGTCCCGTATCGGCGCTGAACGACGTCGCCACCAGCCAGATGATGGGAATCAGCCAGAACAGCACCAGGAAGGCGAGCACCAGATGCCGGATGGTCAGCCTGAATAGTTTCACTGGAATCTCTCCTCTCTGTCGCCCCGGATGAGGATGCGGAACGCAAGCACCGTGAACACCGCCGAAATGATGAAGATCACGATACCGATCACAGATGCCATTTTATAGTTGTAATAGTTCTGCGTCAGGCGGTACAGCCACGTCACCAGCAAGTCAACCTCCTGGGCGTTGGAGTTGGCCAGGAGCTGATCCTTGGTCACAAACACATCGTTGGTCAGCAGGTAGATGACGTTGAAGTTGTTGATGTTGGCGGTGATCGACGTCACCAGGTACGGCGCGGTCACGAACAGAATATACGGCATGGTGATTTTGCGGAAGCTCTGGAAGGCGTTAGCGCCGTCGATACGCGCGCTCTCCAGAATGTCGGAGGGGATGTTCATCAGGATGCCGGTGGCAATCAGCATCATATACGGGATGCCGATCCACATATTGATCAGGATAATCATCACCTTCGCCCACACCGGATCGGTTAAAAACGGAATGTAGGCATAGCTTTGCGACAGGAGCCCGATTTGTTTTAGGAAATCGGTAATCCCGACGCTGGCAAAGATCGTATTCACAATGCCGGTATTGGCAAAGAAGTTGCGCACCAGCAGCAGCGAAACAAACTGCGGCACCGCGATGGTGATGATGAACAGCGTTCTCCACATGCGCTTCCAGTGCGTTTTGCGGTTGTTGATGAACATCGCCAGCAAAATACCGAAGATGAAATTGGTGAAGGTCGCAAAGAACGCCCAGATCAGCGTCCAGCTCAGCACACGGCCAAACGAATACCCGAACGTGATCGTCTGCGACTGGGTAAACAGCGTTTTGAAGTTGTTCAGCCCCACCCAGGTAAACAGGTTGGTCGGCACCATGTGGGTCTGGTCGTAGTTGGTGAAGGCAACGCAGATCATCACCAGCAACGGCAGAATCGTAAACAGCATCACGCCAAGGCTTGGCAGCGTTAACAGCGTGATGTGGAATTTCCGGTTGAACAGGTTGCAGATATCATCGGAAAAGCGGTTGATTCTTTTCGTATTGGCCTTGAGCACCTGCATTTTGCGATGCAGCTCCTGCGCGTCCGCGCCGTTTTGCCTGGCGAGCTGCTCCAGCTTTTCCATTTCCTGCAGGATTTTCCGGTTGTTCTCATCTGTGATCTGCAAGCCGCGCACCGCATGGATGTTTTTAATCCAGAACAGCACCACCGCCGCGATGACCAGGATGCCCACCAGGCCGAACAGCAGGATCATAAACGAATGGTCGAAATCGTTCACCTCGTTTTTCAAGGTGACAGGGTTAAATACCGCCGCGCGCTTCACCGTGCCCAGGGTGCCGAACTTGCTCACATATGGCCACAGCGCGATGGGATAGAAGATGAAGACGAACGCCTGCAGCGCTGTGACCAAAATGCCTTTGACGATTTGCCCCCGCCGGAAATACCCCGCGCCGAACACGACAAGCGACAGGCGAACCCAAAGATCGCCGTCCCGGAGATCACGGAAAAACTGCGCGAAGAATGAAATCAGCGCCTGGCCGACCCTGACAATTGCGTGTTTTTTACCATGGTTCGGGGTTGTTTGCTGCGATTGCATGCCAACCCTCCTTCCTGATGGAAAACAGCCCGCGGGCCCTTTTGGGAGCACGCGGGCGTGTTTTCAAACATACCGTTGTTGATCAGGTTATTGTACGGGAGCCGTGATGCCGGCAACCATATTATCCAGCAGGGTTTGCAGGTCGGTACCGTCGGCATTGCCGCCATAGATGATTGCGCCGAACGATGCGGCGGGGCCCCAGTAGTTGCCTCCAACGCGCTGGGTGGTGGCGTAGGGGTTCTGCTCAGCCAGTGCCACGATGGCAGGCGAGGCCTGCACTTCGGGCGATTCGCCAGCCGCGATGTTGGACGGGCCCTGGCCGCGAAGCGCAAAGCGCGAAACCTGGCTTTGCTCGTTGGTCATGAAATCAGCGAAGATCATCGCCCAGCCGACGTTGGCGCTGTAAGCGTTCACGCCCACAAGCTTGTAGCCGGCGAAGGACGCCATCTGCACCTGCTGTCCGGCTGCCGTGTAGGTGGGCAGCTTGGTGGCGGCATAATTGTCGCCCCAGGCTTCGGACGCGGTGTTGGCGTTCCACACGCCGTTGATGCCCGCGATGACCGTGCCGTCCTTCACGCCGGTGACAAACTCGCCGTCACCCTGGTTGACAAAGCCGGAGTTTCCAGCGATGTCGAGCATGGCCTGGGCAACGTCCACGCCCTTGATGGGGGTATCGGTCGCGTTCCAGTTGCATTCGTTGTTCACGCCATCGGGCAGAAGCCGCATGGTAAGCCCGGCACCCGCAAAGGACGAATACATATACCAGCCGCCGCTCATTTCCATGGAAACCTTCTTGCCTGCGGCCGCAGCCTTGGCAAGCATAGCGTCCATGCTCATGACGTCTTCCTCGGTGAAGTACTCTTTGTTGTAGAACATGAAGTAGCCGTTATCGGCCGTTGCGGGGTAGGCATACAGGGTACCGTCCACCGTGGACGCAGCCACAGAGCCGCCAACGTTGCGCGCGATAACATCTTCCACGTTCAGCGATACCGGCTGCAGCGCGCCCGCGTTGACAAGCTCGCCCAGCTGGTCGTCGGCAAAGGTGAATACGTCCGCCGCGGCGGTGATATCGGTGAGCACCGTGGCCTTGGCAGTGGATTCGGACTGGATGCCGACTTTGATATCAAACGTGGTTGTGGGATTGGCTGCCTTGAAGTTGTCGATTACGCCGTTGATCCACGCCTGGTCGGCATCGTCGCCTACCCAGACCAGAAGCGCAACCGTGTCTTCCGCCAGCGCCGTGACAGTCAGGCCGAGCAGCATGGAGACGGCCAGAAATACGGCAAGGATTTTTTTCATGGGAATACCTCCGTTTTTTTGATGTGTTTTGGTGTTTTTCGCTACTTTTGTGCCAGTGTGTTTTGACTATACCACTCCCCCATTTCCCTGTCAATCACTAAAACAGGGCAAATGGTAAAGCCTTTGTAAAGCCCTGGGCAATCGTACGTTTCCCTGGTTGCCCGCCAGTTTTACTCTATGCTATACTGTAACCAAAGCAATGCCCGCTGAAACCGGATAGGGGGATCATATCATGCAAAAATTACACCGCAGATTCTTAATGCTTTTCGTATGGATCGCGCTGCTTCTGTCCGCTTGCCTGCATGCGGCGGCGGACGGGGTTTTTATCACGCCGGTAGAAAGCCTGCCGGACGATTTTCTGTTCACGGCCGACGTATCCAGCGTGCTGTCGCTGGAGCATAGCGGCGTGACGTTTTATGACCAAAGCGGGCAGGAAACCGACCTGTTCGCGCTGCTCAAATCCGGCGGATTCAAGGCCGTGCGCGTCCGTGTATGGGTTGACCCGTTCGACGCGCAGGGCAACGCTTACGGCGGGGGCGTGTGCGATACGGCCGTCGCGGCCGAAATCGGCAGGCGCGCGGCGCAGGCAGGGCTCAGGCTGGTTGTGGACTTTCACTACAGCGATTTCTGGGCCGACCCCAAAAAGCAGATGAGCCCCAAGGCCTGGCAAGGCATGACGGTGGAAGAGAAAGCCGACGCGCTCTACCTATACACCTCTCAAACCCTGCAAACCCTTTTGGACGCTGGCGCGGACATCGCCATGGTGCAGGTGGGCAACGAGACCGATAACGCCATGGCGGGCGTCACCAACTGGAACGATATGGCGACGCTGTTCAAGGCGGGCAGCCGCGCCGTGCGCGATACCGTGCCCAATGCGCTGATCGCCATGCACTTTTCAAAGCCCGATGCGCGCTACGCCAGGCTACTTTGGGCGCGCAGCGTGGATTACGATGTGTATGCCGTGAGCTACTACCCCTTCTGGCACGGTACGCTTGAAAACCTGACTAGCGTACTTCAATCCGTTGCGCAGGAATACGGAAAGATGACCTTCGTGGCGGAAACCTCATACGTGTATACCGAGGAGAACGGGGATTTTCAGCCCAACTCCGTGCCCGCGACCGGCGTGGTGATGGACTACGCCGCCACCGTGCAGGGGCAGGCCAACGCACTGCGCGCGGTTACCCAGGCGGCGGTCGACGGCGGAGCATTCGGCTGGAGCTACTGGGAGCCCGCGTGGCTGCCCGTGCCGGGGGATACCTACGAGGCGCAGGCCGCCCTGTGGGAGCAGTTCGGCTCAGGCTGGGCAAGCTCCTACGCGGGCAGCTATGATCCGGGCGACGCGGGGCTGTACTATGGCGGATCATCGTGGGACAATCAGGCCTTGTTTGATTTTCAGGGCCATCCGCTGCCGACGCTATCCATGCCGCTATACTGCTATACAGGCTCCACGGCGGAGCGCAGGGTGGACAGCTATCAAAACGCCACGGCTCTGGGCTTTGCGGGTGAGCCCGTAACCATGCCGCAGACTGTAGACGCTGTGTTCAACGATGGCACAACCGACTCTGTGACCGTTAGCTGGGACGCGGCGCAGGTCGCCCAGGCGGAAGCCGCTGGCGTCGGCGTATATACCATCGACGGCGTTGCGGGCGGCACCGCCGTGCAGTGCGTGCTCACGATCACAGCCGACAATTACCTGCGCAATCCCCGCTTTGAAGACGAGGACATGAGCATGTGGCGCATCGAAAACATCAACGGCGTCACCGATCAGGTCTACCGCACCGAGAGCATCAACGATATCAAATCCGGCAAGGGCCTGTTCCACTTCTACGATCCGGAGGCGGCGGAGTTCCGCATTGAGCAGACCGTGACCGGCCTACAGGACGGCAGCTACAACTTCAGCCTTTACATTATGGGCGGCGACGCCAAGGAACAGCATATGTACATCTACGCGATTGTCGGCGGCGAGGTATTCGCCACCGCCGAGATGTCCATCACCAAGTGGCAGGAGTGGCAGCACCCGACCATCGAAAACATCCCCGTCACCGGCGGCACCATCACCGTAGGCGCGTATGTGCAGGCCTCCGGCTCCGGCCCCTGGGGCAAGCTGGACGACTGGATGCTCAACAAGGCGAAGTGAACATGCTTGACATCCGAGACGCAAGCGTCACCAGCGCCGACGCGCAGCTGCTGTTGCAGGAATTAAACCAAACGCTTGCATCGATTACCGGAGCGAGCGGCGAGCAGAGTTTTTCGGATGCCGACGTGGCTGATCCGCGCGCCGTGTTTGTGATCGCCTATGTGGACGGCGCGGCCTGCGGCTGCGGCGCGCTGCGCCCGTATGATCAAAACACTGCCGAGATCAAGCGCGTGTATGCCCGCCCGAATTCACGCGGTGTCGGCACCGCAATTGTGCAAGCGCTGGAAGAAAAGGCCCGTGCGCTCGGCTATACCCGCCTGATCCTGGAAACCCGCAAGGTGAACGAAAAAGCCGTCGCTTTCTACCAAAAGCTCGGCTACACCGTGTGCCCGAACTTCGGGAAGTATGTCGGACGGGATGAAGCGGTTTGTTTATCAAAGAAAATATTGGCACTCAGATAATGAAAAGAACATATACTAGTGCTTTAGCAATATTGGTTCAAATACAACATTTGATTAGGAGATAGCTATGGGAAAAGATGCCGAAAACACTCTCAATGGGTTTATGCTTCAAAAATTCGTCAATTCTGTAATTCGTCAAGCAGCTGCAAGCGATAATAAAAAAGTACTATTTGAAAACGAGTTTTTGGAATGGCCTAAGAACAAGAATATTGACCAGAGAATATTGTTTGATATAGTTGCACCAAATGGGATTTTTAACATTGAGGGCACAGTATATTTTGAAATAAAACATAACCTTAAAATAGACAGTGTCAAGAATTATATCAAACAAATTAATAAGTATTTCAATAACCAATATAACGAGAGCAAGGCAACATTAGTTTTTATCACTAACGAAGTTATTGGGGACAATCCAAAATTATCAGAATACAAACATTATTATGACTTGCAGTCAGGGATAACCTATAAAATATGGGGAAAAGAGAGACTTGATGAATGGAAAGAACAATACCCGATAGATTATCATAATGTAGTATGGGCAAATCAAAGAAATAAATCTCAAGTCGGTACACCTTATATCACGTGGAAAGATTTTGATAATAGAAGTCAGAACAATCTTAATGCTATAAAAGATATCATAAAATCAAGAGATGTATTTGCTATTGTTCTCGGTGCAGGCGTATCAATAGAACCAGGCGCAAAGAAGTGGGATGATATGCTAACCTTTTTCAGAGAGGAACTTGAAAAAAAAGGGCTATTAAGCGATTATGAAGAAGTAAAGAAAAAAATCGGTGACTCAAGTTTGATAATTGCACAATTGTGTAAGGATTTATATAACCCTACGATAGATTATTATTGGGCTATTCATGAAGCCTTATATGGTAATCAGCAACCCTATAATACTAGTTTTTTATTATACTATATTGTGCAAATCGTAAAGCAAGCTCAACATAATAAGCTATTTCGAATACTGACCTATAACTATGACGAATATCTTGAAAACTATATGACAATTGAAAATATAAGCTATAATTCACTTTATAATTCTGAATGTTTCTTAAATAATCGCCTATCAATATACCATGTTCATGGTTTTTTGCCAAAAGTCGAATATAAGTCCTATATCAAGAAACAACATATGGAATCAATTCATCTTACAGAAACTGAATACAACTCATTGTATAATAACCCATATTTCTGGCAAATAAGTAGTCAGCTATCATTTTTTAGAGAAAATACATGTTTATTTGTTGGATGTAGTTTATCAGACCCAAATATAAGAAGGTTATTAGAAATAACAAAAACAAAAAACCATGCTCATTACGCGCTATTGAAGAAAGATAATATGTCAACAACTGATTTGACAAGATGCACGGATCATTTCCTAAGACTAGGAATAGAAGTTATTTGGTTCAATGACTATAATGAATTAAAACAAAATCTCCGTTATCTGTACAAATGACTTATAATTAGGCATTGTTGTATTATAGAATCATAGTGTTAATATAACTTTTGAATACTGTGTAGTATTAGCAATAAAAAGCTCTCTATGCAAATTACACCTCTGATATATATATTTCAAAATATCTATCATCTTCTTAACCAAATATGATGATAAATCAAGTTTTCTTGACGATGAGCACAGGTTAAAAGACGAGGCAAGATGGCGGCGGCAGGTAAACGTTGATACAGAACTTGTGCAATGACGAGTTGGATTTTTATTAGGTTGGGCCTGCGGAAGCCGAAGTAGTAGCAGCGCTACGTCAAGGCTTCCGCAGGCCCAAGATGGTGAAAATGCGACAGTCAGTGGATAAGGAATTGATCAGCGTTTCCCTGCGCTAAGGGTTTGGATCAGGGTTCAACAAGGCCATCCATCCAGCACACACCCAAATACGTCAGCCCTAAATGAATGCTGAGTACGGGGCCGAGGCTGACGACGCGGACGGTGATATCATTGCCGAGCTTGGCGCGGAGCATGTTTTGCAGCTGCGCCTGGTTGGGGTTATCAAAATGGCTGTGGAGAACGACGTACTTCACGCCGGGGGGCACGGCTTCCACGAGCTTTTTCATTTGATCCTGGCTGCCGCGGGCGGTGCCGTCGGAATAGATGGAGCCCTGCTGCAAATACAGGATCGGGCGCAGGTTCAAAATGGTGGAAACGCTCTGGCGCACCACACCCAGCCGCCCGGAATTGCGCAGGTTGGTCATATCGTTGACAGTGAAAATATTGTGGATGTTCTTGCGCTCCTCGATGAGAACCGCAAGGATTTCATCCAGCGTTTTGCCCTGGGCAATCAGCTGCTTGGCGCGGACGATGAGGAAATAGATGCCGCCCGCGCAGTTGCGGCTGTCGAGCACCTTGATCTCGTCGGCGTTGACTTCGTTGGCCGCCATCACGGCGTTGTCGTAGGTGCCCGACAGGCGCGACGAAATGGTGATGCACAGCACCTGCCTGCCCTTGGCCATCTGCCGCTCGTAAGCGCTGATAAACGCATCAAGCGACGCCTGGCTGGTTTTGCGCTCCAGCGAATCGCTTGCGATATACGGCTCGAAGCGGCCGTTTTCGCCCAGATAATGCTCGGCATACTGCTTCTGGCCGAAGGTATAGGTCATGGGCACATAATGCGCGCCCAGCTCCTCGGCCTCCTGGCGCGAAATGCCGGCGGCGCTGTCTACCATGATGGCAATCATTGGTCAGCCCCTCCCATTCTGCGGAATCGCTGATAGCGTTCCCTCGTCAGCTCGGTGATGGTCTTTTGGGACAAAAGATGAAACTCCTCGGTCAGCGCGGCGCGCAGGGCCATAGAAACCTTTTCAAAGTCCCCGTTCTCCTCGGAAAACACGCGCTCCACAATGCCAAAGCCGTACAGGTCGTCGGCCGTCAGCTTCAGGGCGTCGCTGGCCTCGTTGGCCTTGCCTGCATCCTTCCATACGATAGACGCCGCACCCTCAGGCGAGATCACGGAATACACGGCGTTTTCCAGCATCCACACCCTGTCGGCCACCGCCAGCGCCAATGCGCCGCCGCTTCCGCCCTCGCCGATCAGAACGGAGATGATCGGCACCTTGAGCCCCATCATGGTCATCAGGTTTTCGGCAATCGCCTGCCCCTGCCCGCGCTCCTCTGCGCCGATGCCGGGGTACGCGCCGGAGGTATCGATCAGGCAGACCACGGGGCGGCGGAACTTTTCAGCCAGCTTCATCTGCCTGAGGGCCTTGCGGTAGCCCTCCGGGTGCGCGGAGCCGAAATTCCGCCGGATCTTCTCCTCGGTCTCCACGCCCTTCTCGATGCCGATCACTGTGACGGGCTGACCGCCAAGCTTTGCGATGCCCGCAACAATGGCGTTATCATCGGAAAAGCGCCTGTCGCCGTGCATTTCCATAAACCCATCGAAAATTTGATTGATATAATACATCGAGGTCGCGCGGTTTTGCTGCCGCGCCGCCTTGACACGCTGGTATGCGCCGCTCATAGGCTCGCCTCCCTGGTGTGCAGCCGCAGAAGCTGGTATAGCTCCTTTTTTTGCGCGTTTCTGGGTACGATGCGGTCAACAAAGCCCTTTTCCAAAAGGAACTCCGCACGCTGGAAGCCCTCAGGCAGCTGCTGGCGCATGGTTTGCTCAATCACGCGCGGACCCGCAAAGCCGATCAAGGCCCTGGGCTCAGCCAGGATGATATCCGCTTCCATCGCAAACGAGGCCGTTACCCCGCCGGTGGTCGGGTGGGTGAGCACCACGATGTACAAAAGGCCCGCCTGGCTGTGCCGGAGCACCGCGCCGGAGGTTTTGGCCATCTGCATCAGCGAAAATACGCCCTCCTGAATGCGCGCCCCGCCCGATACGGCATAGCCGATCACCGGCAGCCGGCGCTTTTTGGCGTACTCGAACAGCCGCGTGATCTTCTCCCCCACCACAGCGCCCATCGAGCCCATGATGAAGTCCGGATTCATAAAGAAAAACGCGCAGAGCCTGCCGCTGATCCGGCCGGTTCCGGTGATGACACCCTCCGGTTCGCCGCTTTCCAGCGCCGTTTTTTCAAGCTTTTTCGCGTATCCCGGAAACTGCAGGCGGTCGATGGGCTTCAAATCCTTATCAATCTCCCGGAAGCTGTCCGCGTCGCACAGCCAAAGCATGCGGTCGCGCGCCGACAGGGTTTGCAGCGCACCGCAGTGCGGGCAAACGAAATCCTGGGAAAGCATCACCTTCCAGGGCACCGATACGCCGCAGGCGGAGCAGGAAACCAGCGTATCCTGTTCTGTCTGGCGGGTTTCGCCGTCTCCGGCTTCGCCCTCCAGCCTGATATTGGGTTTTTTGAACAATCGTTTGTTGAGCAATGCCATGATATACGCACCTATGCCTTTCGGTTGGCCAGGTAGTCGGTTGTATAGCTGCCGTCAATAAACACGGGCTCGCAGAGCAGGTCCAGGTGCATCTGGGCGTTGTGATTCACGCCCTCAATGACCATTTCACAAAGCGCCGCCTGCATTTTGCGGATGGCGTCTTCCCGTGTCCTTGCCGATACGATGAGCTTGCCGATCATGCTGTCATAAAACGGCGGAATGGAATAGCCCTGGTAGAGCGCCGTATCAAAGCGCACGTTCGGCCCGCCGGGGATGTGCAGTATGCCGATCTGCCCGCAGCTGGGCCGGAAATTGTTGGCGGGGTCCTCGGCATTGATGCGGCATTCAATGGCATGATGATCGATGCGCACGTCCTTTTGCCGGATGGTCAGCGGCTGGCCGCTGGCGATGCGGATCTGGCTTTTCACCAGGTCTACGCCGGTAACCATCTCGGTTACGGGATGCTCCACCTGCAAACGCGTGTTCATTTCCATAAAGTAAAACTGACCATCCTCCGTGAGTAGGTATTCAATCGTGCCCGCACCAACATACCCGGCCTCTCTGGCGGCCAGGGCCGTGGTTTCGGTCAGCTGTTTGCGCAGCTCGCCCGATACGCACACGGCCGGGCTTTCTTCGATGACCTTTTGGTTTTTGCGCTGCATGGAGCAGTCGCGCTCACCCAGGCAGACCACATGGCCTTTCCGGTCGCACAGAAGCTGCACCTCGATGTGCTTGACGCGGAGCAGCAGTTTTTCCATGTAGAGCGCGCCGTCGCCAAAGGCGCTTTGCGCCTCCGCCGCTGCCGAGCGATACGCGGCAAGCTCGCTTTCCCCGTT
>DAIOVG010000022.1:0-23049 GCA_036759125.1 Candidatus Limiplasma sp. | reverse complement strand
CGCCGGTGATCATGTTTTTCACATAGTCAGCGTGTCCGGGGCAGTCAACGTGCGCGTAGTGGCGCTTTTCGGTTTCGTACTCAACGTGCGCGGTGTTAATTGTGATACCACGCGCTTTTTCTTCGGGGGCCTTGTCGATGTCCTCATATTTCATCGCTTTGGCTTCGCCCAGTTGCGCCAGCGTCATGGTGATAGCGGCGGTCAAGGTGGTCTTGCCGTGGTCAACGTGTCCGATGGTGCCGATGTTTACGTGAGGCTTAGTGCGCTCAAAATGTGCCTTGGCCATAGTGGATGTCCTCCTTCTATACGGGTCCTAATCTTTATTTTCGCCGGTACGGCTGCATGCGGTTGGAGCGGGTGATGGGAATCGAACCCACGTGACCAGCTTGGGAAGCTGGAGCTCTGCCATTGAGCTACGCCCGCACGTCCGCACACCACGCCCAGACAGAGCCTATTTTAACTCCTTTCCCTGCCCTTGTCAACCCATAATTCCCGCCGATTCCCGCGTTTCACGGTCCTCTTGATCCGATATGCTGATTCATGGAATGAAGCGCATGAGCACGCGCTGTTTGAGCCCTGCGCTATTTAATAGGAAGGTTTCCCCTATAACACGATGCCGCAGCCTTGACAATCCACATGCGCGGAGCATACAATGTATTCACTATCAGGGATGAAAACCGAACATTTGCTTTGCCTCTGCCTGATCCTCGAAATTTATAGAAAAGAGGAGATCATACAATGGGTATGAAGTTTCATAAGATCTATGTTGCCATTCTGATTCCGCTGGGAATCCTGCTCATCGCCATTGCTGCCGTTTTGATGCTGTTTGTGGCGCTCAATGTCAGCTTCGTCGCCGATAACGCCGCCCTTCCCTACCTGTCCAACCTGGAGGCGGGCGCGGTGCTGTGGACCCTGTTCGGCCTGACAGTCGCCATGTTTCTGCTGTTGCTCATGACCGAGTTTTTGCTGGTCGCACGGAAGCGGACCGGCATACTGCTTTTGTCCCTGTCGCTGATGCTCGGCGTGGCGACCAACGTATTCAGCCTCATGCGGTATGGCACGCAGACGCCCTGGTATTCGATCGTCCTGTCGGTGCTCCTCAGCACGCTGATCCTGACCTATTACTGGCGGCGTTACAGCGTGTTTGAATAAAGTCCATATCAAGCCAAAAGCGCGCTCCGGGTCTTGGACCTGAGCGCGCTTTTGGCTTGATGCTGATCGTACCGTCACACCTTAATCGGCGCAACCGTTTCTCCCTTAATCAGCGAACAGGGAACCAGAACGATCTCCGGAATCGCGGTCTTGGGGTTTTCAATCAGCCCGACCAGCCTGCGGGCAGCTTCGGCGCCAAGGCTTGCGGTATCCTGCCGTATCGTTGTGAGCTTGGGCTTCATATACTGCATTACCGGTATGCCGTCATAGCCGGCGATAGAGATATCCCGCGGCACCTGCATCCCCCGGCCGACAATCGCATCATACGCGCCGAAGGTAGCAAAGTCGTCGGCGATCAAAATGCACGTGGGTCTGTTGGGCAGATCGAGCAGCTTTTCCACCGCCTGACGGGCGGATGTCGGATCGCTGTACTGGCACTGGATTACGTATTCATCCGGCGTGGAGATGCCCAGCTCCCCAAGGGTGCGATAGAACGAGCCAAGCCGCGTATCCGTGACCGCGCTGCGCTGTCCGTGTATGTTGGCGATCCGGCGGTGGCCCTGTTCGTAGAGATACTGCACCAGATGCCGGATGCCGTTGATATTGTCGGATTGGATGCAGGTGCGGTTGGAAAACATGTGGTCAATCGTCACAACGTGCATATCGCTGTTGACAAGCTGGGCAATTTCCGGTTGCAAAAAGTCGATACAGGCAATGCAGATGCCGTCCACCTCGCGGTACTGGCAATGCTCCAGATAGGTCATCTGGTTTTCCCCGATGTTGTGGCTGATGAAGGTCACATCATACCCGTGCCGCTCGGCTTCCTTCTTAAAGCTCTCCAGCACATAGGAGAAATACGGATGCGTAAGGCCCGATTGCGTATCATCGGAAAACAGAACGCCCAGGTTGTAGGTGCGCTTGGTCTTCAGCGCCCGGGCATGGATGTTTGGGTAATAGCCGGTTTTCTTCGCTTCCTTGATAACCCGCTCCCGCGTAGCCTCGCTGATATCGGTATAGCCGTTGAGCGCCTTGGAAACAGTGGAGATGGATAAGCCGCAACGTTTGGAAAGTTCTTTAATCGTTATCGCCATGCCCGTATTCCTGCCTATCATATGGTTAATGTATTGCGTTTTCGCTACATCGTTTTCGGTATCAGCGTATCGCGGATCGGCGATTTAGTCAAGCGCTTTCTTTCCAATGATATGCGCATACAGGCTTGCACACATGATAAGCACTTGTTGCAGATATGGTTTACTTAAGTAACGAATACGTTTTCGTTTACCTGTTTCTATCAGCACTTATTTTGACAGATCCAATCCACAGATATCGTTCGCATCCAGATCGTTACCTTGGATGATGACACGACGCTGCACATCGCCAAACAGCCAGACATTTCCCTAATGCGACGTAATGGTTTCTTTTGTGCCATATATTACATATGTCATTGCCTTATTGATGCTTCGATCTTACTCGCCGTTCTATACGTGCTCAATTCACCAGAAATAATACCGCTGTGAGGCCATGCGAAACGTGAATTATTCGAAAACGTTTGATTCGCTGAAAAAATACGAGATTTATACAGAATTGTCCGAATTCTTCCGTTGTTTTATCCCGTACCGGTTCCCTGACGGAAGATCTGAGAGATTTTGAATCCCATATCCTGTAAGGGTTTAGACTATTTCTCAGTCTTGCGCCAATACCAGCAGGCACACCAATCTGTGCTCGCACACATTATGCGCAATGCACATAATTAGTATGCCTCATTAGGTCAGATAACACAGTTTATTGAAAATTGAACCCATTGTTTGTGTTGACAAAAAGCAACAAAAATTATATAGTATGTTTAGCTAATTAGTCGGATGTTCGGCTAGGGAGAGCCTGAATGCCCGCAAATGTATGGAGACCGATACCATTAAGCCTGGTACCGTGACAAATTGTACCGGATACAGGCCGAAATCTCTTCATACCGCGAGCGAAAAGCTTTTCATAAAACACAACCGGCTAAACTAGAAAATATTGGAGGGATATTTATGAAAAAGGCACTCGCGATTCTCTTGGGAGTCACTCTGCTGATCGGCCTGGTCGGTACCGCCGCGGCAGAAAAAACCGTCATCAACCTGTGGACATTCACCGAAGAAGTCCCTGGAATGATCGACAAGTACATGGAACTCAATCCCGACTTTGCTGCACAGTACGAGGTCGTTGCTACGGTCATCAATGACCAGAACAACCAGTATGCAAACGCTCTTGATGCGGCATTGCTTGCCGGCGGCGCTGACGCCCCCGACATGTACACCGCCGAATCCGCCTTCGTTCTCAAGTATACCCAGGGCGACGCGGCCAGCTTTGCCGCGCCTTACGCTGATCTGGGCATGGGCGATGTGGACCAGATGGTTCTGGATGCCGAAATCGCAAAATACGCCGTGGAAATCGGTACCCGTGACGGCGTTCTGGTCGGCCTTCCCTATCAGGCGACCGGCGCTGGCATGATCTACCGTCGCTCCATCGCCATGGATGTTTGGGGCACTGACGATCCCGCTGCCGTCGCCGAAAAAGTCGGCCCCGGCTGGGATAAGTTCCTCGAAGCGGCCGCTGAGCTGAAAGCCAAGGGCTATGCTGCGGTTTCCGGCGGCGGCGACATCTGGCAGGCCATCCGTACCGGCGGCGAGCAGCCCTGGATCGTGGACGGCAAGCTTGTGATCGACCCCTATCGTGAAGCGTACATTGATTATGCCAAGACCCTGTATGACAACGGCTACATGAACGACACCACCGCGTGGTCCGATGCCTGGTATGCCGACATGGACGGCGTGGGCGCAATGCCCGTGTTCGCGTTCTTCGGTCCCGCCTGGCTGATCAACTACGTGATGATCAACCACTCCGACAACACCTTCGGCGACTGGGCAGTCACCACCCCGCCGGTAGGCTTCTTCTGGGGCGGCACATGGATCATGGCCAACAAAGACTCCGATGTGAAAGACGCTGTCGGCAAGCTGATCGAATGGATCACGCTTGATACGTCCGACACCGGTCTGCAGTACTACTGGGCGAACGGCACCATGAAGGAAGGCGAAGTCGGCACCAAGGATACCGTCTCCTCCGGCGTTGTAATGGCCAAATCCGACGGCGCAGTTGCATTCCTCGGCGGCCAGAACATGTTCGACGTGTTCGTACCTGCCAATCAGTATGCTTCCGGCGCATCGTTAACCCAGTATGACCAGACCATCAACGATGCCTTCAACGACCAGGTCAACCAGTACAAGCTGGGCGAAAAGACCCGTGACGAAGCCATCGCGGACTTCAAAACGACTGTCGCCGACAACCTGGACATCATCGTCGACTAATCCCCAATCCTTATGAACGGGCAGGGGTAGCGGATGGTTAACGCTATCCGCCCCCTGCCTTCATTATAGTGAGGTTGAATGCGAGATGAACTTACGCCGCCGGAAAAAGAGTATCAGCTATGCTAGGTACGGGTATTATTTTGTCATTCCTTTCGTTGTAGCGTTCTTGATCTTCTCTTTATACCCTACCGTTTACACAGCATTACTCGGGTTCACCAACTCAAAAGGATTGGGAAATATCAACTGGCAATTGCTGTCTAATCCTTTCCAAAACTTTGAAACGATACTCAAGAATAAAACATTCAATACATCTGTCGCAAACACAATTAAAATCTGGACACTGAATTTCGTTCCGCAAATGATCCTTGCCCTGTTGCTGACAGCATGGTTTACATCGCCGTCTATCAAGCTCAGAGGGCAAGGCGCATTCAAAGTCATGTTCTATATGCCCAACATCATCACAGCGGCATCCATTGCCATCCTGTTTCGTGCATTGTTTGGCTATCCGACAGGCCCTGTGAATTATCTGCTGGAAAAACTGGGCATGATAGACGCCGCCATACCGTTTATCACACTGAAAGCACCTTCACAATATATCGTATCTTTCATCCAGTTCTGGATGTGGTACGGCTATACGATGATCATCCTGATTTCCGGTGTATTGGGCATCAACCCGCAAATCTTTGAGGCTGCGGAAATCGACGGCGCATCCAATACACAGACATTTTTCAGAATCACATTGCCAAACCTCAGAACGATCCTTCTGTATGTTCTTGTCACCAGCATGATCGGTGGTTTGAATATGTTTGATATCCCCAAGGTCATGCTCGACGGCGGTCCGGACAGCGCAACGTTGACCGTCAGCGTATTCATATACAATCAGGCTTTCTCCGGCAGTTTTTTGTATGCGCGCGCGTCGGCAGCCAGTATGCTGCTGTTTGTGGTCATCGCATTCCTGTCCATTGGGTTGTTCTTCCTAATGCGTGATAAAGATGAACTTCAAAATCGCAGAAATCTGAAAGCCCTGCAAAAATCGCGGCGCAAAATGCCAAAAGCGTCTGGAGGTGCCCTGTCATGAAAAAACAATGGTCTACAGGGAAAAAGATCTTCACAATCGCCGCGTACACAGTTTGTATCCTGCTGACGATTCTGAGTCTGTTCCCGTTCGTCATCATGATTATCAACGCCACGCGTTCAACGCCTGAAATACAGTCCCATACCATTTCACTGCTTCCGTCCACACATTTTCTGGACAATATCGCAATCCTGAACGGAAAGGCGTTCGATCCTATCATCGGGTTTAAGAACTCTTTCATCATTTCCACGTCTGCAACCCTCCTGACGCTGTATTTCTCCTCGCTAACGGCGCACGCGCTTGTCTCCTACAACTGGAAACTGCGGCAACCGTTCTTCACCTTTATTATGGCTGTCATGATGATCCCCGCGCAAATCACCGGCATTGGCTTCTTCCAGTTTATGTATTCCATCCATATGGTTAACAATTTCCTGCCGCTGATCATCCCAGCTATGGCCGCACCTGCGGGCGTGTTTTTCATGCGGCAGTTCATGCTGGCGTCGTTGCCGCTGGAACTGCTGGAGGCGGCACGCATTGACGGATCGCACGAATTTTATACCTTCAACCGTATTGTGCTGCCGTTGATGAAACCAGCGCTGGCAACACAGGGAATTTTCGCGTTTGTCACGAGCTGGAACGCCTTATTTATGCCAATGGTACTGTTGACTGCATCCAAAAACTACACCATGCCGTTGATGGTGCAATTGCTGCGGGGTAATATTTACCAGACGGAATACGGCGCGATTTATCTGGCCCTGATGCTGACGGTACTGCCACTCTTTGTGATCTACTTCGCATTGTCGAAATACATCATTGCCGGCGTCGCCTTGGGCGGCGTCAAAGGCTGAGCTCTGTCCATAGAACCGAATTTGCGCTGTTTCACAGTTACGGCCCCGCATCATACCAAGATGAGGCGGGGTCATACAATTCGTAGACTTTTCATCTTTTACACGCCAGTCAGGCTGCATCTCCTTGTTCGAGTCGTGAAGAGCTATCACGTAAGTTGGCGTACGGTCCACCTCGTATCACTCTTGTTTCCCCCGCAACTTTTGTTATTGAAGCTGCCAGATGAGTATATTGAGACTTTGCCGAAAGAAAACCGCCTCCCCTGTAAAGAGAGGCGGTTTCAGCAATTAGAAAATTAACGCTTGAAGATAGCTTTCCCGGGATACATCGCCGCTTTGCCAAGCTCTTCCTCGATACGGAGGAGACGGTTGTACTTGGCAACGCGCTCGCCGCGGCTGGGTGCTCCGGTCTTGATCTGGCCTGCGTTCAGGGCTACGGCCAGGTCGGCAATGGTGGTATCGCAGGTTTCGCCGGAGCGGTGTGAGATCACCGAGGTGAACTTCGCCTGCTGCGCCATGTGCACGGCGTCGATGGTTTCGGACAGCGAGCCGATCTGGTTGAGCTTGATCAAAATGGAGTTGGCGCTGCCGTTATCAATGCCCTTCTTCAGGCGCTGGGTGTTGGTCACGAACAGGTCGTCGCCGACCAATTGCACCTTGTGGCTAAGCCTCTTCGTCAGCTTCTGCCAGCCCTCCCAGTCCTCCTCGTCCAGCGGATCCTCCAGCGATGCGATGGGGTATCTGGACACGAGGTCCTCCCAGTAGGCGATCATCTCGTCAACGGTGTAGCTCTGCTTGTGCTTGGGCAGGAAATATCCCTTCTCGGCCTTCCACTCGCTGGATGCGGCATCAATGGCAAGCATGAAGTCGTCGTAGGGCTTATATCCCGCTTCCTCCACCGCGCGCAGCAGATACTGAATGGCTTCCTCGGCGCTTTTCAGGTTGGGGGCAAAGCCGCCCTCGTCGCCAACGGCGGTGTTATGCCCATCCTTTTTAAGGATCTTCGCCAGGGTATGGAATACCTCGGTGCTCTGGCGCAGGCCCTCCGCAAAGGACGGCGCGCCGACCGGCATGATCATGAATTCCTGCACATCGATGTTGTTGGCGGCATGGACGCCGCCGTTGAGCACGTTCATCATCGGCACGGGCAGCGTATGCGCGTCCGAGCCGCCGATGAAACGGTACAACGGTACACCCTGGGCATTCGCCGCGGCTCTGGCTGCTGCCAGCGATACCGCAAGAATGGCGTTGGCGCCGTAGTTGGACTTGTCCGTGGTGCCGTCCGCGGTGATCATCGCCTGGTCGATCTCTCTGGTTTTGGCGGCGTCCGCGCCGTGCAAAACCTTGTTGATCTCGGCGTTGATATGACCGACGGCTTTGCGTACACCCTTGCCGCCATAGCGTTTGGGATCGTTGTCGCGCAGCTCCAGCGCTTCAAAAATGCCAGTCGAAGCGCCGCTGGGTACTGCGGCTGCGCCTGTAACGCCGTTTGATAGCGTTACCTCGGCTTCCACTGTGGGGTTGCCGCGGGAATCCAGAATCTCGCGGCCGTGAATATTTTGAATGGTATATGACATTGTAAAATCCTCCGCTCACTCGGTCCAAACAGGGTCATCCGTACCATACGGTCCTACATATAGTATATCATGCGGCGGGGAATTTAAACCGGTTTTTATCGGCTGCCCTTAAGTACGGCGCCGTGTTTGCGTGCCGTGCGAAGCACCTTGAAAATCTCTGCGGGCTTGGGCGGTTTGCCGTACATCAGCACACCCATACGATAGATGCTGGCCGACAGCACCCCCGTGCCTACGGTGGTGGCAATCAGCAGCACAACGGAAATCACAATCTCGTACCACGCCGGGGTGGCCATCGCAATCCGTGCAAACATCGCCATGGGCGCCGTGAACGGGATGAACGAGCATACCTTCAATAGCGTGCTGTCGGCGTTGCCCGAGGACATCGAGGTGATCACGATGAGGAAGCCGACGATGAAGATTAGAAGAACGGGCATAATCGAGGCCGATACATCCTCCAGGCGGGAGACCAGCGAGCCGATTGCCCCGAACATAAACGCGTACAGGGAAAAGCCCAGCAGGAAGAACAGCAGCACGTAGCCGACGATGGGCAGCGGCATATTGAAGATGCTTGCCACAACCTCGTTGCCTGCCCAGGCGGACGCGTTCAGGTTATAGAACAGCACGGCAGAGCCAAAAATCACAGCCATCTGAATCAGTCCGGACAATGCCGCGGCGATAATCTTGCCAAACAGCAGGCTGTTGGGCCGTGTGGAGGTGATGAGAAGCTCCATCGTGCGCGAGCCCTTTTCCGTTGCGATCGAGGTCGCCACAATCTGCCCGTACAGCATAATCGCCATATACAGCGCCATTAACAGAATATAGGTATAGAAGAACGTCTCCGTCTGGCTGACGCCCAGGTTATCCACGCTGATGCTGACAGCGGGATTCAAAATTGCATCCGCCTCCGCCTGGGGAATGGCAAGCGCGGCCAGCGCCTCATAACGCGCGGCATAAACCATGGCAGCGCTGATTTGCCCGGCGGTATTGTCCGTCAAGCTCAGGTTGCGCGCGATGTAGGTGGCGGTCAGCGGGTCCTGGATCAGGATCGCGCCGCTGTACTGGCCCTTTTGCACCTGTGCGCGCACCGTGGCGGCGTCATCCTCCACCAGGCGCAGGGATTTATGCTGCAAGGCATTGGCTAACAGCACCAGTGCCTGGTCGCTGAGCGCGCCGGACTGGTTCACAACGGCGATAACGTCCTCGCCGGACTCCTGTACGGACAGCTGCTCCACCTGCGTAACAGGCGCGGTTTCCACCGGCGTCTCCTGTTTGGAAAACAGGGTTTTGATATTGGGATAGCTCAGCACAATCATCAAGACGGCGACGAATAGTATCGTCATCACCTGATACACTCTGGATTTGAAATATCCGCCCAGTTCAAACCTCAGTACGGCATTGAATTGTTTCATACTCTCATCCCCTCTCATATGGTGCTGCTGGTGTATTCAACAAAGACATCTTCCAGCGACGGCTCAAATACGCGGTACCCCTCCACGGGAACACCGCTTTCGCTCAGCCCGGCCAGGATGGGCAGCGTGTCCTTCCCGTCCGGCACATGGAGATGCACATCGCCTCGCGCCTGCTCGGCCTGCAACCCCTTGCCCGACAGATACGCAACGGCGTTGCCCTGGGCGTCTGCCGGGACATCCAGCACCAAATGATGGCGGTCGTACGAGCGTTTATGCGCTTCTATATCCGTATTCAGTACAATTTCACCCCGGTTGAGGATTGCGATATCCCGGCAGAACTCCTCCACATAGCTCATCTGGTGGCTGGAGAACAGCACAATCTTGCCCGCGGCTATGCTCTCCCTGACAATATCCTTGAGAAGCTTTGCATTGACCGGATCCAGCCCGGAAAACGGCTCATCCAGGATGAGCATCTGGGGATCGTTGAGCATGGCGGCGGCCAGCTGGATCTTCTGCTGGTTGCCCTTGGACAGGGCGTCGACCTTTTTACCGATGTACTCCGTAAGCTCCATGCGTTCCAGCCAATGCTGCACGCTGTGCTTGGCATCGGCAAGGCTCAGCCCCCGGAGATTGGCCAGGTACACAAGCTGATCGACAATCAGCCGCTTGGGGTACAGCCCGCGCTCCTCAGGCAGGTAGCCGATGCGAACGTCGCCCTGCCGGAACGGCCGATTGTCCAGCAGCACCTCTCCGCTGTCGGCCGCGAATACATCCATGATGATGCGGATGGTTGTGGTCTTGCCCGCGCCGTTGCGCCCCAGAAGCCCAAGCGAGTGTCCGCTTTCTACGGCAAACCCTACGCCCTTCAATACTTCATGGTCGCCAAAGCTCTTATAGAGCTGCCTGATTTCCAATCTCATACCGTCTTCCCCCTTGTTTGTCCGGTTTTTCCGCTTGTCTGCGGCGTATATGATTCCATGCTTTTCGGCAATAGACTACGCAAATCTGTGGCGTTCGTCAAGCGAATACGCCTGTACAATACGCTCTGTGTGCCCAAACATACAAAATTCCCGCCCATGCTGCGCATGGGCGGGAATCGCTATCATTGCTTATTGCTCGGCAGAATCCTGAGCGGTATCCGACTTCGCCCGGGATGGTTCCTCTTTGTCTGCCCGGTGCCCGCGGAAGCTGCCAACAATGGAGATCACCGCGCCGACCAGCAGGAACAGGTAATACGAGAAGAACCGCCACACCAAAAGCGCGAGTCCGATGGTGCCCTGGGTGAACGCCCCGGCAAAGAAAATCAGGAATCCGCCCTCCTGCGCGCCGCTGGCGCCGGGCAGAGGCGTATAGCTGGCGCTGATAAACAGAAGAAAGGAAAGCGATAGCAGCTCGTACCAATGCGTGCCGGAAAGGTCGAACGCACGGTAGACGCTCAGGGGTATGCTCATCAGCGATAGCAGGCTCAGCGCCGCAAACACCATCTGGCCGATGATGCGCTTGGGGTACTTCATCAGCCGCAGGATGGACATATGGTACATATCCATTCCCGCGTCCAGCCGCACGATGCGCTCCTCCGGCCGCTTGATAATGCGCAGCTTCGCGCCGACGCGCACAAAAAACAGGATGATCGCCTGCACCAGCGGCCTGTGCAGCGCAATCAGCAGGATGAGCGGAATGGACAGGAAGTTGATCCCGTAGCCGATGTACACAAACCACTTCGCCCCTGGTGTCAGCTGTGCGTTGATATACACCGAGTTGGCAATCCAAAGCACGGTAGACATCACCACCACCATTATCTGCAGCGACAGGAACTTGATGGACAGCGCTGAGGTTGCAATCGGCACGGGAATTTTCCGCTTGCTCAGGTAATAGACCTGCATTGGCTGTCCGCCGCTGGAGCCGGGGGTGATGTTGGCATAATAAAAGCCCAGAAGCGTGACATAGGTTGCAAACCCGATGGAGATCGGGTATTTCTGCTTGCGTAAAAAGTAATGCAGTCCGAGCATATCAAAAAGCATATACCCAAACCACCCCAGAAATGCGCACAAAAGCCACTGCGTTTTCAAGGTGAACAGCACTTCCCAGGCATTGGTCAGGTCGCTGTTTGAAAACGCGATAAAAACAATCAGTCCAAGCGTTGCCGCAATAAACAGAAAGCTGAGAATGCTACGCTTCATGCGCTGTTCCTTTCTGTTTTTCTTGAATCAGGGCTTTATAGCGCGCTTCCACCGATACCATCAGCTCGCTCCACGGTATGGGAATGGTTCTGCGGGCTTCCTCCCCTACGGTTTTTGCGCTCTTGAGCGCCTGCGTAACCGTTTGCGCGATGGCTTCGGGACTCAGCTCGCACAGGTAGCCGTTCTGCCCGCTGATGATCCCTTCGGCCGAGCAGCTGCCCTCGATAAGCACCGCGGGCGTGCCCATGGCCGCCGCCTCGCGCACCACCATCGGCGCGTTATCGTACACCGAGGGGAAAACCAGCAGGTCCGCGCGCTCGTACAGCGCCATCAGGGTGGGTCGCTCGTTTAAAAACCCAGTGTACTGGACGCTATCGTCAATGCCGAGCGTCCGGGCAAGGGCTTGCAGCTTCCCGGCGTCCGGGCCGCTTCCAACCATCAGGAGATGAAAAGCCTGTCCCTGCCGCTTCAGGATTTCACAGGCGCGCAGCACCGCGTCCGGGTTTTTCTTGAGGTTTTGCTGTCCGGCGAAGATGAGCACCGGAACGCCGTCGGGCACCGGGAAACGGGTCAGCGCTTCCCTGCGCTGCTCCGGGGTCAGCGTAAACGGATCGGTGCCGTTTGGCATCACCACAACATCGCCCCGATAGCCATAGGACTTGAGCACCTCGCCCGTCTGCCGGTTCACCGCCCATACCTCGTCACATTGCTCGAAGAAGCGAACGATGTATTGTACCACGGCATTGGCAATCAGCCTGGAGTGTGTGACCTTGAGAAAATCATCGTAATACTTGGAATGGAAGGTTGCCACCAGCGGCACATGCAGCCGCCTGGCCAGGCGGCGCGCCTCACGCGCGCCAAAAAAAGGGCTGTGCGCATGCAATACATCAAAGGGCATTTGGTCTGCCTTGCGGCGGTAGCTGCCCGACAGCCGCGGGATCCCCACGCGGTATGCCTCTCCGGGCACCGGAACGCCGCCGTATAAGAGAACTTCAACACCCTCCGGCGGGTCGAATTTCCGGTTTTGGGGAGCAATATATACAGCCCGGTGCCCCCGCGCTGAAAGATGCTTGCAATAACTCAGCATGACACGCCCCACGCCGTCCAACGTTGGCGGATACGACTCGCAGAACTGTCCTATCAGCACAGCAACTGTGCCTCCGTTTCCGGGCCTACAGCTTGCATTGGCCCGCAATATAACCCACAGTATATCACAGCAGCCGCGCTTTTCCTATAACCGGCATAACCGCGCGGCACATATATGCCCGGCATGTAGCGCCTGCCGGACCGGTGATGCTGTCATTCATCAGATACCAATATACTGAAAAAGACTGTGCCTGTCAAACAACTTGACGGGTATCGGCGAGCCCCGCTATAATACAATCAGCACGATCACCCCGCGCTTGGCATATCCGGAGGTCAGCCATGTACAACATTCAGTCTCATGTTGAAGAAATCGGTACGCAGACGTTCTCCGACCGTTCATTTGATACTCTGGACAGCCTGGTGCTTTCGCATCTTTCCTATATCCCCATGGAAGGGTTCCTGGAGGATGAGAAGACCCCAACACTGCAAACACTTGGCTCCTTTGCCGCGCAAAACCATCACGGCGGCTTCGTTTCAGCCTATCAGCGCAAGTGCTATGACCTTTTACAGCTGTGCGCGGCCTCCAAGCGCTATGGCGAAATTGATATCATCAGATATCACAACAATTTTGATCCCGACCATGAAACACAGTTTTCCGCCACGACCTTTGCCCTGCCCGGCGATGTGCGCTATATCGCTTTCCGTGGCACCGATGTAAGCCTCGTGGGCTGGAAAGAAGACTTCAATATGTCGTTCATGACCGTGCCGGCGCAGCTGCAGGCCGTGAACTATACACATGCCGCTGCCGGAACCTTTGGCGGCGACCTGTACCTTGGCGGGCACTCCAAAGGCGGCAATCTGGCGCTGTACGCCGCCTGCCATGTAAACGACGGGGTTCGCAAGCGCATCGGCCAGGTATTCAGCTTTGACGGCCCTGGCGTGGACAAGCCAACGCTGGACAGCCCCCAGTACCAGGCGGTTCGGGATCGCGTTGAGAGCTGGGTTCCGCAAAGCTCGGTTGTCGGCATGCTGTTGTGCTATCATCCGGATTATCTGGTGGTGCGGTCAGAGGCCATAGGCCTGGCGCAGCACGACGCCTTCACCTGGCGCATCCAGGACGGCGCGTTTCAACAGCTGCAAGAGCTCAACCTGGTCACCCGCAGATCCAACGAGGCCTTTAACCACTGGCTGGATCAGCAATCCCAGGAGGAGCGCCGCTTTATGGTCGATGTGATTTTCAAAATCGTATCCGGCATCGGCATTGATAACGTCAGCCCGCTGATTGAAGACTTCAAGGGCAACACGCTGAAGATGTTTTCCGCCTTTAACCGGCTTGAGCTGGAGACCCGCGTCCGGGCCATGCGGCTGCTGGCGGGACTGCTGTCGACCGAAGCCGGATTTGCGGTCAGGCAGCTGCTCGCCAACGTGTTCCGTACGCAAACCAGCTAGCAGCTTCCCAAGTATCCAAACAACAGAAAGGATTCCATTGCAGTACTATGTATTGGAAGCCACATTCAAAAATGACCTTTCCGGGAATACCGCATCACGGATTTCAGCCTTTTCATTTGTCGGGGGACACTGATAGCCTTTTTGACATGATATATCTGCATATCGCTCCGCTTAGAATTGCTTGAGGAACGCCTCGATGTTCCGCCGCCCAATCGCTTCTTTTTCAGCGTCGGTCAGCGCAAGCGCGGCAAAGCGCTGCCGCTCCACGACGGGATCCCACATGGGGAAATCGGTCGCGAAGCACACACGATCGGGCCGGTAGCGGCGCAAGAGCGTAACCGCTTCCTCCGGCGCGAGATGATACAAGCTTGAGGACGTATCCACCCATACGGTATCCAGTTCGGCCAGATAGCGCCAGCTATCGTCCCACTCCATCCAGCCGCCGAAATGCGCGGCGATCACCTTGACCTCCGGCACAGCCCGCAGTGCCTTTTGCAGCTGCCTGGGCGCGCTGTAGGAAAAGCGCGGGTCGCCCATGTGCAGCATCGCGGGCATGTTTTCCTCCGCCAGGATGCGCAGCACCCCAATCACACCCGCGCCGTCCAGCGGTACCTTTTGCATATCGGCGTGTATTTTCACGCCCTGCAGCCCGCCCGCGCGGATGCGGCGAAGCTCCCTGCGGATATCCGGCATATCCGGATGGATTGCGCCAAAGCCGATGAGCCGATCCGGGTTTTCGCTCTCGGTGCGCATCAGATAATTGTTGATGCTTACGACGCGCTCCGGCGTAATGGCGACACCCAGCACCATGTGCTTTTCAATGCCTGCCTGCTCTCCCCTTTCCAGCAAGGTTTGCAGACGCCCGTCGCAGTTCATGGAGATATCGTAAAATTCCGCCGTAGCCATGGAAGCCTTGATGGCGATTTCATCGGGATAAATATGCGCATGTGCATCGATATACAGCAAGTTTCAGCAGCTCCCCGTTCTTTACAGTTTCGCTCTTTATAGTGCATCCGGCATGAAAAATTGTCAACAGCCGGGAACAAACCCGCCGGAACAATCGTTGAATGAGAAGATCGGGATTGCCATTTCAGGAAGGAGGTGCGCGGTTTGACTGAGCGAATGCTGCAAAAGGCCAGACGCGGGGACGCGGATGCGTTCATCGCGCTGTGCGCGCCTTTTGAAGGGCTTGTTTACCGCCATTGCCTGCAAATGCTCAAAACCCAGGCCGACGCACAGGACGCCGCCCAGGAGACGATGCTGCGCGCATTTCGGTCCTTTCCCTCGTATGAGGAGCGCAGCGAGCTGGGCACCTGGCTTTTCCGCATCGCGCACAACGTGTGCCTGGATAGTATCAAGCGCGCGCACAACCGCTATGAAACCGCGTCGCTGGACGCGATGCACGAGGCGGGGTTCGACCCTGCTACAGGCAGCCCGACCCCCGAGGATGCCTACCTGCAAAAAAGCGAGCAGGAAGAGCTTGGTGACGCTATGAAAACCCTGCCCGACCGCGAACAGGCGCTGTTGTCCCTGCGGTACGGCGACGGGATGAGCTATTTGCAGATCGCAAAGGTTATGCGCCTGCCGCTGGGCACCGTGAAAAGCGCGCTGAGCCGCGCCAAGGATGATTTACGCAGCGTCGTAGAGAAATTAAAGTCATGACCGGGAACAAACACAGCATCCGCTCGTCTAAAGATAGTGAAGGGAGGTCCAAGCGCATGAACAGGAAACCGTCGGGCGACAGGCTTGATCGCGCGTTGACCTCGCTGTATCAAACGGACGTCCCCGAGGCCTTCAAAGCCTCGTGGCGCGACGCCGTAAAACGAGAGGAGACGAATGAGATGAAACAAAGCCCCGGCCTTGCATGGCTCCGGCGCGCCGCGCTGCCCATTGCCGCGGCGGCGGTGCTTGTGATCGGCACGGCCGTGACTGGCGTAATCGCACCCAAAACACAGGAACCCGCGCCAAGCCCCGACTATGGTACTCAGCCTGCCGTATACACATCCAAAACCGCCGGGGCAGGCGACGTGTACAACTTCGATTTTGCATCCGATACCGCTGAAAACGAGACCCTGTCCATGGCGGCGCAGCCGCGCGGATATAATGGAATCGCAGAGGATACCGACGGCATGAACGAAAGCGCTGTAAAGGCGCAGGACACACGCAAAATCGTGCGGACCGTGAACCTGACCCTTGCGACTCCGGCCTTCGATTCCGATTATGAAACGATTCTGTCGCTTACAGAGGCATCCGGCGGGTATGCAAGCTCCGTCAGCATGTATGAGCAGCAAACCGATAAGCGCGCCGCCTCGTTTGAGCTGCGAATCCCGGCCGACAGGCTGGACAGCTTCTTAAGCGGCCTAAGCGGCATCGGCCGTGTTACCGACCGTTATGAAACGGCTACGGACATGACCACCCAGTACACCGATACGCAGCTTCGGCTGCAAACCCAGCAGGATAAAATGACCCGCCTGCAGGAGCTGCTTCTCAAGGCCGAGACCGTGGAAGACCTTCTTGCCATTGAAAGCGAGATCGCCAATACCCAGTACGAGCTGGACAGCCTGCAATCCTCCCTGTTGTACATCGACAGGCAGGTGGATTACGCAACTGTCGGCGTGTATCTGCAGGAGCAAACCGCAGGCGACGCCGCGGCGGCAGAAGACCTGACCATCGGCGAACGGCTCCTGAGCGGTCTCAAAGCGTCGCTCAAATGGCTTGGCGGGTTCTTCGAAAACATGCTCGTATTCCTAGTCGCGGCCGCGCCCGTGATTGTCCCCCTGATTCTTGGGTATACTATCTACCGGCTGGTGCGCAGGCACCGCAACACTCAAAAATAGCCTGAGGAGGCATTATTATGAAAAAACTTCTTGGAATTCTGTTGGTCCTTATGCTTATCGTTGGTTCCGCTTCGGCTCTGGCCGAGGGCAGCACCGTAACCGCCATCGGCTCCGGCACCGTGACCCTGGTTCCCGATATGGCCAGCTTCTCCGTGGGAATCACCACGCAGGACGCCCTGATTACCACCGCCCAAACCGCCAACGCCGCCGCCATGCAGGCCGTTATCGCGGCGCTGACCGCGTTGAACGTCGCCAGAGAAGACATCCAAACCGAGTATTACTCCGTATATCCCGTTTATGACTATCAGGGCAGCGCCCCCAAGGTGACCGGCTATGAGGTCAGCAATACCGTTACGGTCGTCGTGCGCGATCTGGCTTCACTGCCGACCCTGCTGGACGCGGCCGTGGAAGCGGGCGCTAACAACGTGTACAGCCTGACCTTCCAGAGCTCGGAGCAGAACACCGCCTATGAGCAGGCACTGACCGCCGCCGCACAGGACGCGCTGCGCAAGGCCGCGTTGATGGCCCAGGCCATCGGCCGCGAAGCCGGCGATCCCCTGTCGATCACGGAGAATGCGAGCTCCAATGTGTTCTTTGCCCAGCGCGCCGCCTACTCGCTGGATTCCTCCTACGCGACGCCCATTGAAAACGGTATGGTCACCATTACCGCGGAAGTCACGGCCGTCGTATCGATGAAATAACCGGGGAACGATTCCCGTCGTTTTCACAACAACAGCTTCGCCCGTTCCGGCCTTTGCGCCGGGGCGGGCGATTGTTGATTTCACCCCCTTGGAGTGCTACAATGGGGGCATGGACGAACGATTGATTTCCGCCGCGGAGGCAACACTCCGGCGCGCGGGATTGCTCAGCGAGAAGGCAACGGTGCTGGTCGCCTTAAGCGGCGGCGCGGATTCCGTTGCCCTCTTGCTTACCATGCAAAAGCTCAGGCAAACAACCGGCATCAAAGTATACGCCGCGCATGTGGAGCACGGCCTTCGGGGTGAGGACGGCCTTGAGGACGCCGCGTTTTGTGAAGCGCTTTGCAAACGCCTCAAAGTACCCTTTACCTGCGACCATGCCAGGCTTCCGGGCAGCATGGACGATGCGGGCGTAGAGGCGGCGGCGCGGGAAGCGCGCTATACGCTGCTCCTGGCCCGCGCCAGGGAATGCAGGGCCGATGCGCTGCTCCTGGCGCACCACCAGGACGACCAGGCCGAAACCGTGCTCCAGCACCTACTGCGCGGCAGCGGGGCGCGGGGGGTAAGCGGTATGGACGAGATCACACAGCGCGACGGCGTCACTATATTGCGTCCGTTTTTATCGCTGTCCAAGCAAGCGCTGGTGGACGCGCTGGACGGCGAAGCCTACCGCACCGACGAATCAAACCTGGCTCCCGTATGCCAGCGCAACCGGCTGCGGCTTACGGTAATGCCCCTGCTCACACGCGAAAATCCCGCAGCCATTACGCATATCGCCCAGTCCGCCGTGCTGTGCAGGCTGGACGAAACCTATCTCATGCAACAGGCGGAACAGCTTTTGCATACCGCCCTGATTGACAAACCGCCGTTCTTCTGTTTACATAGAGTAGCTCTGCAAAGCGCGCACCCCGCCGTTGCCCTGCGCACGCTGCGCAGGTTTGCGGAACTCGGCCTGGAACGCTGCGGTGCTTTAACCGACGAACGCTCCCTGTCCGCAGAGGACTCGCTGCGGTTACTAGCGCTTGTGTCCGCGCCGGAAAACACGGTGCTGAACCTCCCCGGCGCGCTGCACGCCATGGCGACCGAGCGCTATATTCACCTGACGCGTATGGAGGGCGACGAACCGCTGGTTGACCGCCCCCTGCACGGTCCGGTGAAGCTCAACGCCGAGGCGACCCCCATTGCATTTGGCGATATCGCTTTTTCGGCGATGCCGCACAATCCGGGCGGCATCATCCCCGACGGGAAGACGACCGTGGTGCTCACCGAGCGCCAGCTGCAAAAGGCCGTGCTCAGAACCCCGCTGCCCGGCGACGCGATTCGCCCCTTTGGCGCGGGAGGCAGCAAGCTCCTGCGCCGCTACCTGACCGATCAGAAGCTCGATCCGCCCTTCCGCAGGCATCTTCCCGTTGTCGCCATCGGCAACGAGGTGCTGTGGGCCGTGGGCGTCGGCGCGGCGGAATCCACACGCCTGCAGCGCGAGCCATCCATCCTGCTGACCCTGCAGGGCACGCTGCCCTGGTATCATTCCATGCATCAAAGGAGTACGTTATGAAACAGGATTGCCCCATGTTTGCGGATCTTTCGGAGATCTTGATTTCTGAGGAACAGATCAAAAGCACCGTAAAAAGCCTTGGCGAGCGCATTACCCAGGACTATCAGGGGAAAAACCCGCTGATGATCTGCATCCTCAAGGGTTCGACCGTCTTCTTCACCGATCTCATCCGCGAGATTGACTTGCCGCTGGACATCGACTTTATGGCCATTTCCAGCTACGGCTCCAATACCGTAAGCGGCGAGGTGCGGCTGGTGAAGGACCTGGATTCGAGCATCGAGGGCCGCAATGTGCTGATCGTGGAAGATATCGTAGACTCCGGCAAAACGCTTGCGTACTTAAAGCGCATTCTAAACAACCGCGGCGCGGCGAGCATCCGCATTATCACGCTGCTGGATAAGCCTTCCCGCCGTGTGGTGCCGCTGAGCGTGGACTACACCGGCTTTGAGATTCCCGACGCCTTTGTAGTCGGCTATGGTCTGGACTTCAACGAAAAATACCGCAACCTCCCCGTAATCGGCGTGCTGGACGAAAAGATTTATAAGTAAGGGGCGATAGGGGTTTCACCCCTATAACCCCGACAAGGGCCTTGCCCTTGACCCATAAACAATAGCCGCGCGATGCGCGGCTATTGTATTGGAGACCAGGCATTGCCCTTGGTTAGGGCGTTAGGGCGCAATCCCCTGACCTTATCTCTTACTTCATCAGTTTTACCAGGATGGCCTTTTGGGCGTGGAGGCGGTTTTCAGCCTCATCGAAAATCTCATCCGCGTGGGCTTCCATCACCTCATTGGTGATCTCCTCCCCACGGTGGGCAGGCAGGCAGTGGAGCACCATGGAGTCTTTTTTGGCAACGGCCATCACGGCATCGTTCACCTGATAGTTGGCAAAGGCCTTGGCGCGTTCCTCCGCCTCGCCTTCCTCGCCCATGCTGGCCCATACATCGGTGTAGAGCACATCCGCATCCTTGGCGAGGGCGAGAATATCCTGCCCGACGGTCAATAGCCCGCTTTCCTTGCCCCAGGCGACCAGCGCTTCATCCGGCTCGTAGCCCTTGGGGCAGGCGATGGCTACGGGCATGCCCATCTTTACGCAGCCCGCGATTAGGCTGTTGGCCATGTTGTTGCCCGCGCCCACAAAGCAAAGCTTCAGACCCTTGAGCGCACCCTTATGCTCGCGGATGGTCATCAAATCGGCCAGCACCTGGCAGGGGTGGGCGTAGTCCGTCAGCCCGTTGATGATGGGGATGGAGCCGTAGGCGGCCAGGTCTTCCACGTCCTGCTGGGCAAAGGTGCGGATCATGATGCCGTCCAGGTAGCGGCTGAGCACCCGCGCGGTATCCTGAATGGGCTCGCCGCGCCCGATTTGCAGATCGCGGCTGGACAGAAACAGCGCGTGGCCGCCCAGCTGCGCCATACCGACCTCAAACGATACGCGGGTGCGTGTGGAGGACTTCTGAAAAATCATCCCCAGGGTTTTGCCAGCCAGCACGTGGTGCTTGATGCCCTTTTTGTTCTCAGTCTTAAGCTGATCCGCCAGATCCAAAAGCTCCAGCAGTTCATCGGTGGTATAATCGGTCAATTTCAGAAAATGTTTCATCCTATAAAACCTCCTTGATGATGGCTACAGCGCTCTTCAGCTGCTCCCAGGAAATGGTCAGGGGCGGCAGCAGGCGCAGCTTATGCTTGGCGGTCAGGGTGACGACGCCTTGATTCAATAGGGTCTGCACCAGCGCGCGGGCGTCCTTTGTGGTCTCGATACCCAGCATCAGCCCGTAGCCCGTGATGCGCTTCACCGACGCGCACGTTGAAAGCTCCGCTTTGATGTATTCGCCCTTGGCCTTGACTTCCGACAGCAGCTCGTCTGTAAGCTGGCTGAGCACCGCGACAGCCGCCGCCGCGCACACGGGATTGCCGCCGAAGGTCGAGGCATGCGATCCGGCGGACAGGGTGTTTTCAACCTTTGCGCCCAGCAGGCATGCGCCCATGGGCAAGCCCCCGGCAAGGCCCTTGGCCGTCGAGACGATATCCGGCAGGATACCGAACTGCTGATAGCCGAACAAGGAACCCAGCCGTCCGTTGCCGGTTTGCACCTCATCCACAATCAACAGCACATCTCTGGCCTCGGTCAGTGTGCGCACGGATTTCACATACTCCGCGTCCAGCGGCTCCACGCCGCCCTCGCCCTGTACGACCTCGATCATCACGGCGCACACGGGGTGCTGGTCAAGTGCGGCCTGCAACGCAGCAATATCATTGGGCGGCACATGCACGAAGCCTTCGGGAAACGGGCCGAAGTGGTGATGGTAATGATCCTGGCCTGTCGCGGCAAGCGTTGCAAGCGTCCGGCCATGGAAGCTGTCTTCCAGGGTGACGATCACAGGCCTGACGTTCTCGCCGAACATGTCGGCGGTGTATTTGCGCGCGGCCTTAATAGCGCATTCATTGGCCTCCGCGCCGGAATTGCCGAAAAACGCCCTTTTCAGTCCCGAGCGCTTGCACAGAATTTCCGCCAGCTCACCCTGGGGCTGTGTATAGTAGAGGTTGGAGACATGCGCCAGCGTGTTTGCCTGCTCGCATACGGCATCCGCCCACGGCTTATTGCCGTAGCCCAGCACGTTCACGGCGATGCCGCTGCCCATATCGGTATAGGCTTTCCCCTCGTCGTCGAAAAGCGTTGCGCCCTCGCCGCGCACAAACGCCACATCAAACCGCGCATAGGTCTGGGCGATATATTGCTTTTCCTGTTCTTTGATCTTGTTCATGATAAATCCTCTCTTGGCGACGGATGAACCAATCGCATCTACAATCCCAGTGTAACGATATGGCAGATTTGGCTGAAGAGAGCCTCAACCGCAGCAGCGCTGCGTCAAGGCCTGATGAATTGCACAGATGCCATACAAGTGCAGATGCGAATGTGTCAGCGGCTGCCACCTGATATCAGTGTGTGAACATGGTTCCAACGCCCTCATCGGTTAAGCACTCGATCAATATCGCATGCTTGACGCGGCCGTCGATGATGAACACCTTCTGCACGCCCCGTTGAATGGCATCGATGCAGCATTCCACCTTGGGAATCATGCCGCCGGTGATCACCCCGTCGGAAATCAGCGCGGGCGCGGTATCCAGGGGAACGACGCTGATCAGCGAGCTTGCGTCCGCCGGGTCGCGCAGCACGCCGCGGATATCGGTCATGTTGATCAGGCTTCGGCGGAAAGCGCCGCCGCGATACGCGCCGCGGCCGTATCGGCGTTGATGTTATACACGTTGCCCTTCCCGTCGCCGCCGACGGTAGAGACAACCGGTATATAGCCCTTTTCCAGCACGTCGAGGATGGGCTGAACGTTCACGTCCGTGATTTCACCCACGAAGCCGTGCACATCATCGCGCTGCTTGGCGGTGATCATTTGCCCGTCCAGGCCGCACAGGCCGATGGCCTTGCCGCCGATGGATTGCAGGTACGCCACCAGGTTTTTGCCTACCTTGCCCGCCAGCACCATCTGCACAATTTCGGCCGTTTCGTGGTCGGTCACGCGCAGGCCGTCGATAAACTCGGTTTGCTTGCCGAGCTTCTTGAGCATATCGCTGATCTCCGGCCCGCCGCCGTGCACCAGCACCACACGGATGCCCACCAGCTGCAAAAGCCTCAGGTCACCCATCACCGCGCGTTCCAGCTCTTTGGATTGCATGGCGCTGCCGCCGTATTTGATGACGACGATCTTGCCCGTGTACTCCTGTATATAGGGAAGCGCCTGGATGAGCACCTCCGCGCGTTCGTTGATGGTCATGGTCATGGCTATGTTCCTCCTCAAGGTAAACGATGAATACAGAACTTGTACGATT
>DAIOVG010000021.1:0-23982 GCA_036759125.1 Candidatus Limiplasma sp. | reverse complement strand
TCCACGCCGCCGCGGTGGACGGCCACCATGCCTTCCTTGGCGAAGTATTTCAGCATCCGGCTGACCACTTCCCGTGCGCTGCCCACAAACCGCGCAATCTGCTCGTGGGTCATGGTCAGGTTGTCCACGCCGGTTTTTGCCGTCTCGTCCAGCAGGAATATTGCCAGTCGGCGGTCGAAACTCATAAACAGGATTTGTTCCATAGCCCACATCACATCGGAGAAGCGTTCGGTGGTGATGCGCAGGGCGAAGTTTTCCACATATATGTTGCGTTCCATCAGCTGGGAAAACGCCTGGGTATCGATCAGGCACAGCTTGGTCTCATCCACGGCGTCGATGAACAAATCAAACGTAATGCTGTGCAAAAGGCAGGATGCGGAAAGCACACAAACCTCGCCTGCGGCCAGGCGGAACAGCGTGATCTCCTTCCCCTCATCGGAGAGGATATAGGCGCGCAGCTCCCCGGACTGGATGAGCAGGACGCCAACGCAGTCGTTGCTGCCGGAATGCACGTTCTCCCCCGGCGCGTAGGTCATCGCCCGCACATGCTGCGTAAGCAGGGCGGCGTCCTCTTCGCTGAGCCGGTCCCAAAACGGGAGCATGGATTGTACGAACACCAGATCACTCGTTTGCATAGTTCACCTCTCGGTTCCATTTTATCATATCTGAGGAGGATTTCACATGACAAGCCAAAAAGTACTCATCGTCGGCGGGGTTGCGGGCGGCGCATCCGCTGCCGCCAGGCTGCGCAGGCTGGATGAACAGGCAGAAATTATCCTGTTTGAGCGGGGAGAGTATATCTCCTTTGCCAACTGTGGCCTGCCGTATTACATCGGCGGAGAGATTACCGATAAAGACGACCTCACCCTGCAAACACCTCGCAGCTTCCACGCGCGGTTCAATGTGGATGTGCGGGTGAAAAGCGAGGTTACGGCCATCCACCGGGAACAAAAAACCGTGACTGTGCTGGACCACAAGACCGGCGAAAGCTATGAGGAAAGCTACGACAAGCTCATCCTCTCCATGGGCGCCGAGCCCGTGGTGCCGCCGATTGAAGGCATTCGCAACGACAAGGTTTTCACCCTGCGCAATATCCCCGATACCTATAAGATCAAGGACTATATCCTGCGGGAGGATCCCAAAACGGCCGTTGTGGTCGGCGGCGGGTATATCGGCGTGGAAATGGCCGAAAACCTGCGCGAGGCGGGCCTTGAGGTCACGATGGTGGAGATGCTTGATCAGGTAATTGCGCCGCTGGACTTTGATATGGCTGCCGACGTGCACAACCACATCACAGAGCATGGCGTCAACCTGATGCTCAAAACCACCGTCAAGGCCGTGCAGGAGCATAATTACCATTTGAAGGTGATCCTGGACAAGGGCGAGGTGCCCGCCGATATGGTGATTCTCGCCATCGGTGTGCGCCCGGAAAGCCGTATCGCCAAAGAAGCCGGGCTTACGGTCAGCCCGCGCGGCGCGATTGTGGTTACGGACGATATGCGCACGAACGATCCCGATATTTTTGCCGTAGGCGATGCCGTACAGGTAACGGATTTCATCACCCGTGAGCAGACCTTGATCCCGCTGGCAGGCCCGGCCAACAAGCAGGGGCGTATTGCCGCCGATAACGTCTGCGGGGGCGACAGCCGCTATACAGGCACCCAGGGCTCGGCGATATTGAAGGTGTTCGACATGACCGTCGCCACCACCGGCATCAACGAAAAAACAGCCAAACGCCTTGGCCTGAACTACGACAAATCCTTTACCTACTCGGCCAGCCACGCCAGCTATTATCCCGGCGCGGCCAGCATGGCCGTCAAGGTGATTTTTGAAAAAGGCACCGGGAAAATCCTCGGCGCGCAGATTGTGGGCTACGAAGGCGTGGACAAGCGCATCGACGTGCTGGCGACGGTGATCCGCTTCGGCGGCACGGCGGAGGACCTGACCATGCTGGAGCTTGCCTACGCGCCGCCGTATTCGTCGGCGAAGGACCCGGTCAACATGGCGGGTTTTGTAATCCAGAACCTGCTCACCGGCAAGGTGAAGAACTTCCATTGGCACGATGTGGATGCCCTGCCGCGCGACGGCAGCGTGACGCTGCTGGACACCCGCACGCGGGGCGAATACCGCAACGGCCATATCGACGGCTTTATCAACATCCCGCTGGACAGCCTGCGTGACCGCCTGGACGAGCTGGATCCTAAGAAGCCCGTATACCTGACCTGCCAGGTGGGGCTGCGCGGCTATGTGGCCACGCGCATCCTTTCACAAAACGGCTTTGATGCATATAATCTCGCCGGCGGCTACCGCCTGTACTCCAGCATCTCCGGCACGGAGCCTATCGATACCGTAAAGCTCAACCCGGAAACGCAAAGGCCTGAATAGGCCGGGAGCAAAGAACGATTGTCTCACGGGGAGTTTGCGGCTAGACCGCAAACAATACCCCAACGTCATGCACGCGGCGCAGCCGCTTGCTTGACAGAAAAACCATCCGCCGGTTGTCCGCGCGGATGGTTTTTGGTATGATACCCGTGACGCTATTTTTTCTTTTGCGGTTTTTCCGCATCGGGTTTGGTTTCCTTTTGGGCAGGCGATTGCTTTTTCTCTTTGGATTTATCCGCGCAAAGCAGGGTATTGCTCAGCAGCTGATACGCCGCGCCTTGCACCGCGCAGACCATGAGCGGCTGGGGCTGCAAATCGGCAAGCGACGCGAAAACCGCCTGTTCCGTATAGCAGAAGCTTTCGTAATGATCCTGCATGGAAACGTCCTGTGGCGGCTGCACCAGCGATTTCATGTTCTCCGCCGAGATGGACTGCTTGAGGATGCAGATCATCAGCAGCTGCGCCAGCTGCTCACGCCCGTACTTTTTGGCGACGGGGCGTTCCACCAGGCCGATTTTTACGTAGTTGTTCACCATCGACGGGGTAAAAATCCGGTCGCCATCCATGAACAGCTCCTTGCACTGCCGCTCAATGAACGTGATGACCTGATCCATGTACAATCCCAGATCCGGGATCTGCTCCCAGGCCGTAGGCTGAAACGACTTGAGTCTCGATGTGAACTCCTGCTGCTTATCCGCCACTTTGCTGCCTCCGTACCGTGTACCTAAGGATCCTTCCAAGTACTGTAATGTTGCTTGCAGTATAACACACATTGTAAAATAGTTCAAGTCGTAAAAAATCCACTTGACAAAGATTGCGATATAACGTAATCTGGTAACGAATACTAGATAATAAGGATGTGCGCTTATGTTCCACCCTGAAATTCAAATCTGGGGAGATTCCATCGCGGTCGGCATTACCTACAACGAACAGCGCAAGCGCTATGTGATTTCCAAAGAGCGCTGCCCCAAGCGCATCTCCGATGAGCTGAATTTCAAGGTCGTGAACAATTCCAAAATGGGCGCTACGGTGCTGGACGGGCTGGAGCGGTTTGAAGCGTCCACGCCCGTGGAAGGTGCGCTTTGCGTGCTGGAGTACGGCGGCAACGACTGCAATATGGACTGGGCGAAGGTGGCCGAGAATCCCGACGCCCCCACGATTGCCAATGTGGAGCTTCCACTGTTTGCCCAGAAGCTGGAGGAGTTCATCGTCAAGGTTGAGCAAAAGGGCATGAGGCCCATGCTGATCACCCCGCTGCCGCTGAACGCGGAAAAGTTTTTCAACTGGGTTTCCCAGGGCCTGAACCGGGACGCTATTTTGAAGGCGATAGGCGAGGTACAGAATATTTACGGCTGGCAGGAGCGCTATGCCAACGCCGTGCGCAATGTGGCTTCGAAGATGAAAACCCCGCTGCTGGACCTGCGGGACGCGATGCTGTCCAACAAGGAGTACCCAAACCTCATCTGCCGGGACGGCATGCACCTGGAGGATGCCGGATACCGCTTTATCGGCGATGTGCTGCTGCGCAGAATCCGCTTGATTCCCGGCTGCGCCTGAGCAATTATAATCATTTTGTGAGAGCCGCTATGCGGCTCTTTTTTGGTATGGAAATTTTACATTGACAACAATATCGCTATATCGTAATATATAAATATCTTAGTAAGGTGCAGTGCGCCCCAAATCGATAATAAATTAACAATCTTACCGTGAAGAGGTGTTGTTCATCAAGGACGCAAAGGAAAGGGTCCAGCAAATTGCCAAAACGGCGGACCTTCTCAAGGCAATCTCACATCCGGTCAGGCTTTGCATCATCAAAGGCCTGCTCAACGATCCCGGCTGCAACGTGAGCAAAATAGGGGGCTGCCTGGCTATGCCGCAATCCACGGTATCGCAGCACCTTGGCAAGCTGAAGGCTGCCAATATCGTACAGGGAGTGCGCAACGGCCTGGAGGTCAACTATTACGTGATTAACGAAGACGTGAAAAAAATCGTCGATTGTCTGATTACGGACTGACCGACAAAAAAGAAGGAAGACAAGCTATGAGAAAATGGATTTCCACGTTCTTGGTCCTGTGGCTGGTTTGGGTGCTGATCGCCGGCTTTGCCCTGCCGGAAGTGCTGCTGGGCGGCGCGGCGGCGCTCATCCTTTCGCTGGTCATTGCCCGCTTCGTCAGCTATTCGTTTACGCTCAGGGGCATCGCGGGAGGGTTCAAGTTCCTCTTCGTATTTATCCCGGTATTTTTGTACAAGCTGGTGCTGGCGAACCTCGATATCGCCTACCGTGTGTTAAGCCCCAGCCTGCCCATCAACCCGAAGATCGTCAAGGTTCCCACGAGCCTGAAAAGCGATTTCCTGAAGCTCGTGCTCGCCAACGCCATCACCCTGACGCCCGGAACCCTTTCGCTGGATGTGGAGGAGGACGGGTTGCTGATCCACTGGGTGAACGCGCAGGGGGATACTGCGGAGGATTATCAAAAAGCCATCTCGCGGGACTTTGAAACCTTGTTGGGAGGGGAAGCGCAATGACTGTCAACCTGATCGTGTTTGCCCTCGTGGGCATCGGCGTGCTGTTTTCGCTGATCCGTCTCCTGTTCGGCCCCTCGGTGTTTGACCGGGTTGTGGGGCTGGATACGCTCAACGTTATCGTAACGGCGCTGATCGCTTTCTTGGCGTATGTGTTCAAAAACTCCCTGTACCTGGACATTGCCCTGGCCTACGGCATCCTTTCCTTTGTGGAGACGGTTGTGTTCGCCAGATTCTTGGAGGGTAAACAATGAATATCATCGGCAATATCTTCATGATCCTTGGCGGTGTATTCCTGGCGCTGGGCGGTTTCGGGGTGTTCCGCATGCCCGATGTTTTCAACCGCATCCAGGCGGGCACAAAGGCTACGACACTTGGCGCGTTCTCCATGCTGCTTGGCGTGGGGCTTGCCAACCCAAGCTGGCTGATCAAGTCGCTTTTGATCATCGTGTTCATCGCGGTTACCAACCCTGTGGGCAGCTCGGCGCTGGCCCGCGCGGCGCACAAGCGCAATGTAAAGCAATATGCGAAAGAAACCGGAAAGGCGGGTGAATAGCATGAGCATGATGGAGCTTCTGCAGCTCGCGATGGGCGTTGTGATGGTTGTGCTGGGCATCGTTGCCATCAATTCGAAAAAGAAGATCACATCGGTGATCATGCTATCGGCCATCAGCATGCTGGCGGTCGTCCTGTTCGTCGTTATGCGCGCGCCGGACGTTGCCATTACCGAGGCTGTAATCGGCTCGGGACTCGTGACCGTTCTGTTCGTATTTACGCTCTTTTCCAAGAAGAAGGAAGGTGAAGACGTATGAAACAAGTCGTATCCATCCTTCTGGTCGTAGCGCTCGGCGTTTTTGTTTTCCTGGCGCTCTATACAGGCGATCATTCGCCCCTGCAGTTCACCCCGTACGGGGAGGCGGATCTCAGCACCCGCGTATCCCAGCGCTTTGTGGATAAAACCGTGACGCTTGGCATGGGCGAGGCGGAAACCGCGCCCGACGCGCAGGCGGAAGCGGACGCACCGGCATTTGAAGCCATGCCCGCGCTGGTCGTTTATGGCGAGACCAGGGACGCGGAAACCGGTTCGGCCAACATGGTCACGTCGATCGTCGTCAACTACCGCTCGTTCGATACCCTGGGCGAGGTTACGGTGCTGTTCATTGCGGCGTTCGGCGTGGGCCTGCTCCTTTCTGGCAAGCGCAAGCGGCAGCAGCCCGCTTATGAGCCGAGCTTTATTTTGAAGCACGGCGCGCGCATTGTGTTTGGCATCATGGTGGTCTTTGGCGTATATGTGTTCATCCACGGCCACCTGACGCCCGGCGGCGGCTTTCCCGGCGGCAGTATTATCGCCGCGGCGATCCTGCTTCTCTACATTGCGGATAACGAGTTCCAGGCGAAGGTGAAAACCTTCAAAATTCTTGAGGGCGTCGCGGGTTCGCTGTATGTCATCGCGGGGCTTTTGGGCCTGGTCATCGGCGGATATTTCCTGCAAAACTTCCTGCCCACGGGCGTGGTCGGAGATCTTGTCAGCGCGGGCGTCATCCCGATTGTGTATATCCTGATCGGGCTGAAGGTCGGCAGTGAGCTGACCGGCGTCATCGCGGGCTTTGCCACAGAGGAGGAAGCGGAATGATACAGTATGTTTCCATCGCCCTGATGCTGGTTGGCATATACGGGCTGCTGACGCAGAAAAACGTCATCAAGCTCATCGTATCGCTGAACATCTTCGAGGTCGGCATCAACGTGTTCATCATCTCGGTGGGGTATGTGTCCGGCGGCATCGCGCCTATCCTCACCTCGCAGAACAATACCTCCGCGCTTTTGTATGTCGACCCGCTGCCCCAGGCGCTGGTACTGACATCCATCGTCATCGGCGTGGGCGTTACCGCGCTTGCGCTGGCGTTTGCGCGCAGGATGCACAAGCAGTACGGAACCTATAATCTGGATGAAATGGAGGGCGAATAAGATGGCGCTTGATATTCTCAAAAACCCCGTCCTCCTGATTGCTGTGCCACTGCTGCTTGCGTTCCTTGCCGTGTTCCTGAAAAAAATCGACAAGGCGCTGCTTTGGATCGCCGCCGTGGCAAACGCGGCCTCGGCCGTGCTGCTCGCGGTGGTCTACCAGGGTATGACGGTTGTAGAGCTGGGCGGCTTCAAACCCCCGTTTGGCATCAGCCTGGTGTTGGACGAGTATTCCCTGATCGGTGTCGTAGTCCTCAATGTGCTTTTCGCGCTGATCCTGCTTTTGTCCGGCAAGCTGGTCAAACAGTATGCCACGGTGCTGCTGGTTGCATTGGCGGCGCTCAACGGCATCATTCTGACGGGCGACCTGTTCAACCTGTTCGTGTTTCTGGAAATCGCGGCCATCGCGGCGTATATCTTTACAGCGATGGACAAGGGCTTCAAGCACTCGTTTAACTACCTCGTGGTCGGCACGCTCGGCTCGGGGCTGTACCTGTTCGGGATTATCCTTCTGTATAATATCTTCGGTTCACTGAACATGTTCGACATCCGTGCGCAGCTACAGGCCATTGGCGGCGCGGGCGCAGAAACGCTGACGCTTCCGCTGGTGATGATCTTCACCGGGCTTTCGGTGGAGGCCAAGCTGATGCCGTTTGGCGGCTGGGTGAAGGGTGTCCTCCACAAGGCGAACTCCCTGGTCGGCACGATGATTGTATCGGGCTACGCGCTGGCGGTGCTTCTGGCCGTCGGCAGGCTGATGGATACGGTCTTCCAAATGACCGACGCGGTGCTGATCGCCTTTACGGCGGTGGCCGTGGGTACGCTGATCTTTGCTGAAGCGTCGGCATTCTCCAAGAAAAACCTCCGCGAGATCCTGCTGTTCTCCTCCGTAGCGCAGGCGGGGCTTGTAGTGCTCCTGTTCCTGTACGGGCTGACCGTACCCGCCGTGCTGGTGCTTGTGAATAACGTCGTTTCCAAGTTCGTTCTGTTCACGGTTGCGGGCAGGCTGGCCCATGCGCTGGAAACCGACGATATCGGCGAGCTCAAGGGCGTGTTTGTCAAGGTTCCGCTGGTGGGCGTCGGGTTCACCGTAGCGGTGATGTCGCTCATCGGCCTGCCGCTGTTCTTCGGCTTTGTAGCGAAGATCAACGCGCTGGTCGGGCTGTTCAACGCGGGCAACGTGTGGCTGCCGCTGATCATCCTCGTGATGGCGGTGGTCGAGGGCGCGTACTTCGTGCGTATCCTGACCACGCTGTGGAACACCGGCGAGGAGGGCGAGGTTTCGTCCAGAGACAACCTCAAGGCATTCAACCTGGACGGCATGAAGGGCCTCGGCGTCGTATCGGTGGGTATTGCCATCGTCATCGTCGCGCTGGGCATTTTGCCGGTCTTAAACATCAAGCAGTTTTTCTCCGTTGACTTCATGACCTTTGTACAGCAGCTGTTGGGGGGTATGTAAATGAATTTTCAACTCAGCGTAAGCCTGGTTATCGCAGGGCTGTTCGCGGCCTCCGTGCTTGCCTGGCTGCTGACAAAGCTCAACAAGGCGCTGGGCGCGTGGGTCACGGTGGTTGCCTCGGCCGCCGCGCTGACCATGATGGCGCTCCTGCACGGCGAGATCGGCAGCACCGTAAACCTGTTCTTCCTGCAATTCACGCTGACGGAGTACGGCTGGTTCTTCTCGGTGATCATGCTAGCCGTCTTCGCGTGCGTATCGTTTTTCAACATCTACTGGATGCCCAAGCTCATCCATCCGGCGGCGTACAATATGCTGTACCTGCTGGCGCTGACGGGAACGCTGGGCGCGTTTTCCGCCAGGGATTTCATTACGCTGTTCATCTTCTGGGAGCTGATCGTGTGGGCGTCGATGTTCATTATCCCGTTCGGCAAATCCAGAAAGGCGTCGGTGACCTACTACGCGTTCTCGGCGTTCGGGTCGCTGTCGATGCTCTATGGCATCCTGTTCCTGTATCACAAGTTCGGCTCGTTTGAGATTTCAAGCGTTCTCCAGCAGGCCGCCGGCGACCCGACAGCCGCGATTGTCGCGTTCGTCACTATCGGCATCGCGGGGCTGATTAAGCTGGGCGTTTTCCCGTTCCATATCTGGCTGCCGCAGGCGCACGGCAACGCGCCTGAGCCCTTTTCGCCCATCCTGTCGGGCGGCCTGGTGAAGGCGGGCGGCTTCGCGGCCTTCCTGATCGTCGCGGTGATGCCCTCCTATAAGGCGTTTTCCACCAATATCGAGTTTCTGGGCAGGCAGCTGACCATGCCGCTGCCCAACTACGCCCTGGCAATTCTGGGCGCGGTCAGCATTGTGGTCGGCACGCTGATGGCCATCAGCCAAAACGACTTTAAGAAGCTCATCGCGTATTCCTCGGTAGCGAACGCAGGCTATATCATCATCGGCCTTGCCATGGCCGGAGGCCTTAGCACCGGCGGCGCGCTGATGCACATTTTCGCCCATGCCATCGCCTCGGCGGCGGCGTTCCTGGCTGCGGCTGCCGTGGTGCACCGTACCGGAACCACGAAAATGAACGAGCTCGGCGGCCTGATTCACCGGATGCCGCTGACCTACCTGGTGTACCTGATCGCCATCATTTCCATGGCGGGCATCCCGCCGATGGCCGGATTCATCTCCAAATGGATGCTGTTCCAATCCATGATGGGCAGGGGCATGGCGTTTATTGCCGCCGCAGCGTTCTTTGGCTCCATCGGGTCATTCCTGTATGTGTTCAGGCCCTTGTCGGCAGTGTTCCTTGGGCAATTGTCCACCAAGCACCGTTACGTGAAAGAGGCCCCGCCGCTGATGATGTTCCCGATGATCCTGCTGTCGCTTGCGTCGGTGGTCTTCGGCGTGTTCCCCAACTGGGTGCTCCGCATCATCAGCCAGGTACAGACTTCCGTGGGGCTGGAAGGCCTGACGCTTGAAGGCACAAAGATCATCGCCTCCAACGGCGCTATCGACCCAACCCTGATTGTGATCATCTTCGGGCTTGGCTTCCTGATCGCCATGATCATCTTCCTACGCTTCCCCAAATCGCGCAAGGTGCCGCTGATGGACCAGTACACGGCTTCCGAGTTTATCTGGACGCCGGAGCTTTTACACTACGCCACCGATTTCTACGCGCCGTTTGAACGCCTGTACCAGAAGGCACCGCGTACCGAAACCCTGTACCGTACGATTGTGCACAAGGTCAGCGAGCTTGGCGCGTTCGCCAGCTACGCGTTCTACAGCTTCAAGCCGGGCACGGTGCTTTTATGGGTTGCGATTGTGGTCGTGGCCATGCTTGGGGGGAGTGTATTATGAACATGAATCAAGTTTTTCTGGGAACGCTCACCGGGCTTATCATCCTGGTCTTCGCGTTTTTCTGGCAGACGACGCTTTCGGGCGTGACGCGCAAGATTGTCGCGCGCTTCCACAAGCGCTACGGGCCGAAATTCTATCAGGAGTTCCGCGATATCTTCAAGCTCCTGACCAAAACGGGCATCAGCCACGGCTGGGTGTACAACTTCGGCGTCATGATGGCGCTGGGCGGCATTATGGGCACGGCGATGTTCATGCCCGTGATGCAATTCGCGGCCTTTCCCGGGCTTGACAACATTTTCATCTATGTATACCTGTTTGCCGTAGGTATGCTCGGCATGGCGATGAGCGCCGTGGGCAGCGGCAACCCGCTGGCCGGCATTGGCGTGATGCGCGCGCTGACCCAGATGGTCGGGTATGAGGTACCCTTTATGGTCGTCGTGCTTGCCATGGTGTACGGCCACGGCACGGCCTCGGTGTCCGAGCTCGCGGCGGTGCAGCAAACGGCCGGGCTTGCGACCTGGAACATTGTCAAAATGCCCATCGGCACCCTGGTCGGCTTTATCTGCCTTTTGGGGATGCTGGGCAAAAAGCCGTTTGAAACCTTCATCGCGCCTGCGGAGATCGCCTCCGGACCGATGGTGGAGTACGGCGGCAAGCAGCTGGGCATGCTCATGCTCCTGCACGAGTTTTCCATCTTCATCGAGGTCAGCCTGTTTGTGAATCTGTTCCTGGGCGGCGCGGTGACGGTGGTGGGCTACGCCATCAAATACGTGGGCGTGTTCGTGCTCGCGTCGCTGATCTCGCAGGCGCTGGGTCGCTTTAAGATCGACCAGGTAATCAAGTATTTCTACCGGTGGCCGATTGCGCTGGCGCTGGTGCAGGCGCTGATCGTCATTTTTCTGGGCTGGGGGGTTTAAGGTATGAGTGAGACTATGGATATGATCGTGGAAAAGGACAAAAAGCTCAAGGAGGGCTGGGAAGGCATTTCCCGCTTTTTCCGGGCAAACTCCTTATGGATGCTGATGTACTGCACGGGTTGCTGCGCCATTGAACTGCCCCAGGCCATGACCTCGCGCTACGATATGGAGCGCCTGGGCATGGGGCCCATGGCTACGCCGCGCCAGGCGGACGTACTGCTGGTGACCGGCTACCTGAGCGTGAAAACCCTGCGCCGCGTGATCTACGCCTATGAGCAGATGTCCACGCCCAAGTATCTGGTGGCGTTCGGGCCGTGCCCCATCAACGGCGGCATTTATTACGACGCCTATGCCGTCATCAACCGGCTGGATCAGTACCTGCCGGTGGATGTGTACATCGCAGGCTGCATGCCCAAGCCAGAGGCCGTGATGAACGGCTTTCAGGACCTGATCGACGGCATCAAGAACAAAACAGCCGACGGCTGGAAACGCTACCGCGACAACTACGAGTGGTACAAGAAAAACCAGGTTGAATCGCTCGGAGAACTGCGGATTAAGGATGAGTTCCATGAATAAACACATTGAAAGCATCACACAAGCCGTACAGGCAAAGTTCAGCGTTGTAGCCGTGACCCCCGTGCGGGACGATCAGGCGGCGCTGGATGTGAAACCCGGCGAGCTCCACGCTGTGCTGTCGTTCGTAAAAGCCCAGGGCTTCCGGCAGCTGTCCATGCTGACCTGCGTGGACTGGATCCAGGACGGTGAGTTCCAGCTTGTTTATCTTCTGTTCGACTGGGACAAGGGCGTTCGCCTGCAGGTGCGCACGCGCATCGACCGCAAGCATCCCACCTTCACCACCGTTACCAACATCTACCCCGGCGTGCAGTACTACGAGCGCGACGTGCACGAGTTTTTCGGCGTAGAGTTCGAGGGCAATGAAATGTCCTTCAAGCAGCTGTTTTTGGAAAACTGGGACGATATTCCGCCCATGCGCAAGGATTTCAACTCCAAAGCGTACTCCGACAAGAAGTTTCCGGTACGCGAGTACCACAAGGACTTTTCAAAGGAGGGTGATGGCAAATGAAACAGGTGAAGCTGTTCCTGGGCCCCCAGCACCCCGGCATGCACGGCAACTCGTCCATCCACATGTATGTGGAGGGCGATATCATCAAACGCTCATATCTGCTGCCGGGTATGCTGCACCGCGGCTTTGAAAAGACCATGGAAAACCGTACCTGGATGAACAATATCGGCATCATCCCGCGCATCTGCGTGCCGGAGCCCGATCCCAACGAGATGGTATTCGCCTCCAATGTCGAAACCCTGGCCAATATCGAGGTTCCGGAGCGCGCGCACTGGATACGGATGTTGATTTTGGAGCTTGCCAGGCTTGCCGCGCACCTGATGGCGTTTGGCGGCTGTGGCGGCCCCACGGGCCTGTACACCGCCATGTACTGGGCGCAGGCCGACCGTGACGGTATTTTGACCCTGTTTGAAGAGATCACGGGCCAGCGCATCTACCATATGTATATCGTCATCGGCGGTGTGCGCAAGGACCTGCCCAAGGGTATCGAAAAGAAGATCCTCGCCTATGTGGACGATCTGGAGCGCAGGCTGCCCGATTACGAGGATTTGCTCCTCAACAACCCTACCATCATCGCCAGAACCAAGGACCAGATCATGCTGCCCGCCGAGGTGGTGTGGGAGCTCGGCGTTACGGGCATCGGCATGCGCTCGTCCACGGGCAAGGCCTACGATATCCGCAAGGTCGCCCCGTATGCGCGCTACGACAAGGTGGAGTTCGACGTTCCTACGGCCAATTATTCCGACGCCTACACCCGCATCCGCTTCAAGTGGCTGGAAATGCACCAGATTATCCGCATTATCCGCCAGGTGCTTGTGATGATGCCGGAGGGCAAGGTGCGCGAAAAGGGCCTGGACGGCAACGCCCTGCGCTGGCAGGTGCCCAAAGGCCAGGTCTATACCGCTATCGAGTCCAGCCGCGGCGAGTTCGGCTATTATACGGTATCGGACGGCGGCATCAACCCCTACCGCGTCGCAGTGCGCGGCGCCTCGTTCCCGCAGGGGCTGCTGGGCGTGGAGCGATACCTGCCCGGGCACCGGATTGACGATGCGGCGCTTTGGTTTGATACCATGGGCATCTGCTCGCCGGAAATTGACAGATAGGAGTACGACATGAAAAAAGCAAGCATATTCGCTCCTTTCAAAGGGTGGAAATATCTGTTCCAGAAGCCCGTCACCGTGTCGATGGACGATATTTTCAAACACCCGCGCGAGTCGCAGGACAACTACCGCGGCTTTCATGTAAACGACTGGGATAAGTGTATCGGCTGCGGTACCTGCTCGGAGGTCTGTCCGACCAACGCCATTACCATGGTGGAGCGCAAGGAGCTGCCGGACGTTGACGGCTCCAAGCCCGAACGCCCGGTGATCGACTACGGCCGTTGCTGCTTCTGCGCGCTGTGCGTGGATATCTGCACCTCCGGCTCATTGAGCCTGTCCAAGGAATACCTCTACAATTCGCCCGATCCTGAAGATTTTATCTTTATGCCGGGCGCCAAGGATATCACGGGCCGCGACCACAAGGAAGGCTATGTGAAAACCGAGTCCAGCGATCTTCTGGACCTCGTCCGCAAGCCCATGGAGCACGTCGGGGCGGAGGAACGCAAGCAATCGTTTATCGAAATCGTCCGGGGCTTTTCCAGGGAGCAGGCAAAGGCGGAAGCCTCCCGCTGTGTGGAGTGCGGCATCTGCACCAAAACCTGCCCGGCGCACATGAACATTCCCGAATATATCCGCGCCATCTGGGAGGACGATTTGGAAGCTGGCCTCAACTGGCTGTACCAAACCAACCCGCTGCCGTCTGTTTGCGGGCGCATCTGCACCCATAAGTGCGAAACCGCCTGCGCGATCGGCAATCGCGGCGAGGCCATCGCCATCCGCTGGCTCAAGCGCTACATCGTGGATAACATGCCCGACGAGGAATACGAAAAGGTCGTCATGTCGCAGGTCTCCAAGAAGGGCGAGGGCAAGGTTGCCATTATCGGCGCAGGCTCGGCCGGCCTGTCCGCGGCGTATTACCTGGGAACGCTGGGGTATGACGTGGAGGTGTTCGAGCGCATGCCGCTGGCCGGCGGCCCCATGCGCTATGGCGCGCCCAAGTACCGCCTGCCCGACGACGTAACGACTCACGATATCGCGTTTATCGAAAAACTTGGCGTGAAAATCCATACCAACACCGAGGTCGGCAAGGATGTGCAATACGCCGATCTGCAAAAGAAGTTCGACGCGATTTTCATTGCTACCGGCTACCCGCACACGCGCGGGCTGAATATCCCCGGCATCGAAAACGAGAATGTGAAAATGGCCATGCCATTCCTTGCCGCATCCACCGATTACGAAACCGGTCGTGGCCCGATGCCCGATGTGGCCGACGATGTGGTGGTTGTGGGCTCCGGCAACGTGGCGTTCGACGTCGCCCGTACACTGGTGCGCTTCCAGAACGAAAAGTATGGCAAGTCGAGCGTGAAGATGCTCGCGCTGGAAAATGAGACCCAGATTCCCGCCGACAAGGAAGAAGTGGAAGAGGGCGGCGAAGAGGGCATTCTCTTCAACCTCGGCTACGGCCCCCAGAAGATCGAAACCGATCAGGGCGGCAAGCTGACCGGCATTGAGGCCAGCAAGTGCGTACAGCTGTTTGACGAGGAGCACCGCTTCAACCCGCAGTTCGACCACGATCATAAAATCGTCGTCAAGGGCAAGCAGGTATACCTGGCCATCGGCCAGATGTCGGATCTGACATTCCTGCCCGAGGATCTGAAAAATGAGGTCAAGTTCGAGCGGGGTAAGATCGTCGTCAACAAGGACGCTCAGGTGCGCGGCATCCCCGGCCTGTATGCGGGCGGCGATATCACCCACGGCATGGATATTATCCACGGCGTTGCCGATGGGCACACCGCGGCGGTCGGCATCGACCACTACCTGCGCACGAAGAAGGATTAGCGAATTAAGAAAGAGGGCGGAAGCCCTCTTTTTTATGCGGCTCGCTCAGAATACCCGATCTGTGTTGTCAGCATCGGGACAGCAAGGGGCATCACTTGCAAACGAGTAAGCTCAACCCCTTGCTTTCTAACATCTCGGACATTCTGAACAAGCTGTTTGTTTTTATGATATGATGGTTATGTTGCAGCATGGTTTTCCGGAGGGCATATGGCGTTCAAGCTGAAGAATTTCACCGTGCAGGCGTTCAACCGCGATGTGAACCAAAGCGGCGATTTGCTGCGCAAGTATGCAGCGTGGAGCGGGTACCGGGCGCGTGTCGCGGCGCTGATCGGCGATGCCCTGGCGCAGCACCCGGCCATAGATCGTGCGCTGGTGCTGGCTGCGGGGAATCTCAACGATATCGTTTTGCATTTCCTGTGCGGAAACTTGCGTTCTCTGACCCTTTCTGATGCCGATACGGACGCGGTGGAGCGGGGGATAGACCGCCAAAGTCTGAGTGAGGGGGAGCGTGCGAAAATACAGATCGTGCAGGCCGATTACACCGGAGCGGCGCAAGCCGGCTTCTTTGATGCGCTGGAAAAACGCGTCCGCCAACAGGCGACCGCGCAGGAGCTGGCGCACCATATACAAGCGGCTCTAGCCGTGCTGGCCGCTGCACCGATACAGAAAGTTGAGCAGCCCTATCCGCTGGTCGTCTCCTGCCCGGTGTATACCCAGCTTCTCTACACGCAGATCGAGGTATTCTTAAAGCTTCTCTACGAGGCGCAGCGCTACAGCTACGATGATCTGAACCTGATCCTCAACGCCGCCTACGGCGAAATACCGGGCATCCTGACCCGTTACAACACCATGCTGTGCAATGCCTGCGCGCCCGACGGCCGGATTGTGCTGCTGTCCGACATGGTCGAGATGGATATCGGCGGCAAGGCATACTGCCAGGCACAGCAGGCTGCGGCAAACGGTCAAATCAACGCGCAGGACGCGGTAGCGCTGATTGCCGAATACGGCTCCGAGCTTGCGCAGATCGGGCGAGAGGATTTCCGCAAAAGAACCCAAACCATCCAAGAGCAATACCTGCTCTGGCCGTTTGATGAAAGCAAGGCGTATCTGGTATCTGCCTGCCTGGCCGAACTTCTGTAGCAGGAGAACAGCCTTGACAAACACGGCTCGCTTTCTTATATTGAAAGCAGTTGGAGTCGGCCAGCCATATTCAAGGCCAGCACCTGCACCTTAAGCCTATAGGAGGAATATAGTAATGAAAATTGGGCTTGCGCTGATTGCTGCCGCAATGCTTCTGGGTACCGCATCCGCCGCCATGGCGGAAGGAGTACCCCAGCCGACGCTGACCCTGATCGGTCACGCGCACCTGATGATTGTCACTGCCGAGGGCACGACAATCTATATCGACCCCAGCGAAATCAAGGGGTACAGCTACGAGCGCGACGCGGATATCATTCTGGTGTCGCACGAGCACGGTGACCACAACCAAATCAGCCTGGTGCCGCAGGCGGACGACTGCCAAATCCTGCGGGTGAAGCAGACCATCAACAAGGACGGCAGCTACAACAGCTTTACCATCGGCGAGGTGACGGTCATCCCCGTGCCTGCCGCCAATAAAAACCACAAAAGCAAGGACACCAACGGCTTGATCATCCAGTTCGACGGCATCACGGTCTACTTCGCCGCCGATACCGGCAAGCTGGATTCGATGGCCGATCTGCGGCAGTACAACGTGGATTATGCGTTTTTCCCCATCGACGGAAAGTACAACATGAACGCGGCGGAGGCCATGGAATGCGCCGTGCTGGTCGGGGCCAGGCACAACACGCCCATCCACTGGTTTGACGCCGACCCGGCCAAGTTCACGCCGGAAAACCTGTTGTTCATGAACTATGGTGACACCATCCTACTGGAGACCGAGCAAAACGACTGACAGGAGTCCGATCATGATCAAACGCTGCGCCAATCTTTCCCTGATCTATGCGCTGATGGCCCTGGCGTTCGGTGTGTTTTTCAGAGAATTCACCAAGGCGAACCAGTTTACCGGCGAAACAACGCTTTCGTTCATCCATCCGCACTATCTGGCGCTGGGGACAGTGTTCTTCCTGTTGCTGATGGTGCTGGACAAAACCTTTGCAATTTCCAGCCATAAGCACATGACAGCCCTGCTGGTAAGCTACCAGATCGGGCTGAACATCACGGTGCTGGCGCTATTCGTACGGGGCTTGTTCCAAGTGCTTGGCACGGAGCTAAGCAGGGGTTTGGACGCGTCCATTTCCGGTGTTGCAGGCCTTGGGCATACCATACTGGGCGTCAGCCTGGTGCTGTTACTACTGAAAATCAGAAAGCAAGCGGCAGCGCTATCGCCGGATAGCGAACAGAAGCATTCAAAAAACCGCGTCCTATGAGGACGCGGTTTTTTTGATAACAGCGATATTCAACAACCGGACGCTCGACAGGTAAAAATCCAAAAGCTTCTCATCGCGCATTTGTCCTAGCTCCCGCGACATCGAGGGGCGGGACACGCTCAGGTAGTCGGCCAGCTCGCTTTTGCTCATCGGCAGGATGAACGTATCCGAGCCGTTTAGCTTGCGCTGCTCCAGCAGATACGCGCACAGCTTGGGACGTATGCCCTTGATCTCCAGATACTCCACCTTTTTGTTCAGCCGTATGGCCTTTTCTGCGAGGATTTTGAGCATATTCTGGATCAGCGTTTTATGAAATCCGCAGGCGCGCGGGCAGCTGCCCAGAAAGCGTTCCGGGGGAATGAACAGCAATACGCTGCTTTGCCGCGCGGTCACGGTAGCAGGCCAGATGCCCTGCCCGGCAAAGGCGGCGATTTCACCGAAGGTCTGCCCCTGCCCGACGAATGACAACAGCGATTTGCTCCCTGCCGCGTTTTCGTGCAGGATCTCCACCTCGCCGCTGACTACGATGCCGATACCCGTCAGCGCGTCTCCGGCGGCAACGGCGATCTCGCCTTTTTCATAGCGTTTGATCATCGGATTGAAACACAGTAACAGCGCGTCCAGTTCTTGGGGCGCGATGCCCTGAAACAGCGCGGCGCTCTGCAAATCCAAAATCGACTGACGATCCACGAAATCTCCGCCTTTTGTATCTGTGGATACAGAATATTCTCCTTGATCATACTAAGATAGGGATGTGAAGTCAACTACCTGATGTAAGGAGAGTATCCAATGAAGCGCAATATTGTTGTGATCGATGAAGAAAAATGCAACGGCTGCGGCCAATGCGTAGACGCCTGCCATGAGGGCGCGATTGCCCTGGTGGACGGCAAAGCCAGGCTGTTATCCGAAAGCTACTGCGACGGTCTGGGCGCGTGCCTGCCGCATTGCCCCATGGACGCCATCACCATTGAGGAGCGGGAAGCCGCCGCCTTTGACGAGGCCTATGCCATGCAGCACCAGCAGGAAAAGCTGAAAAAAGAGGAAGCACCCCAGCCCAAGCCCATGGCCTGCGGCTGCCCCGGCACCCATTCCCGCGCGATTGAGCGCACACAGGCTGCGGCGGCTGCGCCCAGCGCGCCTATGGCGTCGGAGCTTCGCCAGTGGCCCTGCCAAATCAAGCTTGCGCCGGTCAGCGCGCCGTATTTCCATCAGGCGAACCTGTTGATTGCCGCGAGCTGCACTGCCTATGCCTATGCCAACGTACACAGCGACTACATGAAAAACCGCGTTACCCTCATCGGCTGTCCGAAGCTCGACGGGGTGGACTATGCCCAAAAGCTGGCGGCGATCCTGAGCGCCAACGACATCAAAAGCGTGACCGTGCTGCGCATGGAGGTCCCCTGCTGCGGCGGGATTGTTACCGCCGTGAAGAACGCCCTGATTCAGTCCGGCAAAATGCTGCCGTGGCATGTGGTGACACTATCGACCGACGGCAAAGTACTGGAGGACTGAACAATGATCGAGCAGCTGTTTCACTATACGGCCGACGACGTGAAAACCATGGAGCAGGTCGTCAAGGAAGATAACCTCAACCTGAACCATATCGTGCTCCCGCAGGGCGAGAGCTTCCCAAAGCATACCGCCAACGCCACCGTGTACATGACGGTCATGCGCGGCGAGCTCTCCATTGTCCTTCAGGAGCAGGACGCGCACACCTACCGCAGGGGAGACGTGCTGAAGATCCCCGAGGGTACGGTGATGCAGGGCTTCAACCACCGCGAGGAAACCCTGGAGCTTTGGATTGTGAAACTCTTTGCCTGACCGACTCAAGGAGAGAGCGACATGAAAAAATACCTTTGCCTGCCCTGCGGCTACATTTACGATCCCGCCCTGGGCGACCCGGACAGCGGAATTGCCCCCGGTACCGCCTTTGAAGATATCCCAGACGATTGGGTATGCCCGGTATGCTTCGTAACCAAAGAATACTTTGAACCCATCGAAGACTGAGGAGGATTTGACTATGAGTATGTTTTGCTATCAATGCCAGGAGGCGGCCAAGGGTCACGGCTGCGAAATACGCGGCGTGTGCGGGAAGACCGATGAGGTCGCCAAGCTGCAGGATCTGCTGATCTACGCGCTCAAGGGCCTGGCGGAGGTTGTCGTCAAGGAAAAGCCCCTTCGCAAAGCGCTTGATAAAGCCAACCGCCAGCTGGTGCATAGCCTGTTTATGACCATTACCAACGCCAACTTCGATCCCGATGCCATTGCCGTGCAGGTGCAGAAGATCATTGCCCTGCGCGAGGGCCTGCGCAAGCCCACGACCACCCAAATCCTGCACGAGGCAGCGAGCTTCCATGCAGACACGCGGGAGGACATGCTCAGGAAAGCCGGGTCCGTCGGCGTGCTCGCGACGGAAAACGAGGACGTCCGCTCCCTGCGCGAGCTGGTTACCTACGGCCTGAAGGGCATGGCCGCCTACACCGAGCACGCCCTGAACCTGGGCATGGAGGACCCGGAAATCTATGCGTTCATGTATGAAGCGCTTTCCGCAACCCTGGACGACAGCCTGACGGTTGATCAGCTCGTCGGCCTGACCCTGAAAACCGGCGAGTTCGGCGTGAAAGCCATGGCGCTTTTGGACGCCGCCAATACCGGCCGCTACGGCAACCCCGAGATCACCACCGTGAATATCGGCGTGCGCAAAAACCCTGCCATTCTGATTTCCGGGCACGATCTCACGGATCTGGAACAGCTGCTGGAGCAAACCCGGGGCACGGGCGTGGATGTGTACACCCACAGTGAAATGCTGCCTGCGCACTACTACCCCGCGTTTAAGAAGTACGATCACTTTGCCGGCAACTACGGCAACGCCTGGTGGAAGCAGACCACCGAGTTTGAAAGCTTCCGCGGACCGATTCTGTTCACCACCAACTGCATCGTGCCGCCCAGAAGCGAGGAGATCCGCAACCGGATCTTCACCACCAACGCGGCGGGATACCCCGGCTGCAAGCACATCCCCGTCAAGCCGAACGGCGCGAAGGATTTTTCGCAGATCATCGCCCTGGCAAAAACCCTGCCCGCGCCTGAGGAGATCGAAACGGGCTCCATCGTCGGCGGCTTTGCGCATCACCAGGTGCTGGCCCTGGCCGACAAGGTGGTGGACGCCGTCAAGTCCGGCGCGATTCAAAAGTTCTTTGTCATGGCCGGGTGCGACGGGCGCATGATGTCGCGCGACTACTACACCGAGTTCGCCAAAAAGCTGCCCAAGGATACGGTCATCCTCACCGCGGGCTGCGCCAAGTACCGCTATAACAAGCTGAACCTGGGCGATATCGGCGGCATTCCCCGCGTGCTGGATGCGGGCCAGTGCAACGACAGCTATTCCCTGGCCCTGATTGCGCTCAAGCTCAAGGAAGTGTTTGAATTGGATGACATCAACAAGCTGCCCATCGCCTTCAACATCGCCTGGTATGAGCAAAAGGCCGTGATCGTGCTGCTGGCGCTGCTGCATCTGGGCGTGAAGAACATCCACCTGGGTCCCACGCTTCCGGCGTTCCTGTCGCCAAACATCGCCAAGGTGCTGGTCGAAGCCTTCGGCATCGCGGGCATCGGCACGGCGGATGACGACGTTGCGTTGTTCATGAACGCGTAAACAGATCAAAAACCACCGGCTTCGCCGGTGGTTTTTTACATAAGGAATCGCTGCATTTCACACAAACCGGTTTCATTTCACCATGGTTTGCAGTATACTATATACAGTAAACATTGCCTATAGTACCGATTTGACAGGAGGGAATTACCATGTGTCCAGTTCATTTCTTCTACTGTAAACACTGCGGAAACCTCGTTGGCACGCTTCACTATTCCGGTGTAAAAATGGTATGCTGCGGCGAGCAGATGACCGAGCTTACCCCCAACACCGTAGACGCCGCCACCGAAAAGCATGTTCCGGTGATCGAAGTCTCCGGCAACACCGTAACGGTGAAGGTCGGCGCCGTGGCGCACCCGATGGTGGAAGAGCACTACATCCAGTGGGTGTATCTCCAGACCGAAAACGGCGGCCAGCGCAGATGCCTGACCCCCGGCGGCAAACCGGAAGCGACCTTCGCGCTCCTGGAAGGCGACAAAGTCGTGGCCGCGTATGCGTACTGCAATCTTCACGGGTTGTGGGTCGCGGAAGCGTAATCGGATCAAATCAAAAAACCCGCCAATCGGCGGGTTTTTTGGTGCCTAGATACCGGTCTGGGCCAGATGCTCCGCAAAATCCCTGTTCTCCGCGAAGCTCGTATATGTAATGGTAACCAGGCGTCTGGCGAGCACGCCCACATAGTGGTCCTGAATGTTTTTGCACCCGTTGGTCAGCATCACAACGCCAAACCCGGTCTCAGGCTCGAAATATACGTTGCACAAAACACCCGCAACCATCCCCTGATGGCCGTAAAACGTATGCCCGTCGACCAGCGATTCCTCGCGGTTTAAAAACAGGCCGTACTTGCTTTCTCCCGTCACGCTGAGCCCAAGATCCGCCTGATTGGCGCGCATTTGCGCCAGGCTCTCCTGCGAAAGCACACGCACGCCGTCCACCGTGCCGTCGCCGCACAGGGCGATGGTCAGCTTGGCCAGGTCGCTCGCGCGAATCCACAGGCTGCCAATCGTGGTGCGGTAGTGGGTATCTGGATTTGGAAAATCCTCATACGTGTCCGCCAGTACTGATCGCGCGCTGCGATAGAGCGAGCCGTCGGCGTTATACAGCGCCGCCACGTCGTCCGGGCTGCTGAGCAGGCCGGGGGAATAGGACGCGTCGATGGCGAGCGGCGCGAAAACCGTCTCACGCATGAACTGGTTCACGCTTTGGCCGGTGACAGCCTCTATCACTGCGCCGGTGATACCCGCGCCGAAATTGGAATAGGTGTATTCGGTGCCGGGTTTGGCATCGGTGTAATATGCGTGCTTGCGCGCGTCCCTGGCAAGCGTGTCGCTCACCGTGCGGGTTGAGCCCGGAAGCTCTCCGCGTATGGACGAGGTATGGCTCATAATCTGCCGCAGGGTGATGGGCGTATCCGGGTATTTGGTATTGGCGATCGCAAAGCCGAAGTAATCGGAAATATCCGCGTCCAGCGACACCAGCCCCTGCTCGTTGAGCCTCATCAGGCCGATGCCCGTGACCATCTTGGTGACCGACGCGATGCGGAAATAGGTGCTTTGTGTAACGGGAATCTGATGCGCATCATCCTGATAGCCATAATACCGTTCATATACAATCTGTCCGCCGGACAGGAGTACCAGCGCGCCGCCTTTGGTGTAGCTTTTGCGGAAGGACTCGTCCACCTGGCGGTTGAGCTCATCCTCTGTAAGCCCAGATGCGTAAAGGGGAAGCAAGACCAGAAGTGCGCATAGTACAAGGGTTAGCATTCGCCGCATAGGGTGCATCTCCTTACAGTTATTGTTTTCACGGTCACGAGCGTGACGGGATGAATTGGGTTTAACTGCGAACCGGCCGGAAAGGCCGTGCTTAAATAAAGAACATATATCCCTGATCCTTGCGGTGCTTTTTCATTTCATCGGCAAGGTTTTTAAGGGACACGGAGGTCAGGGTGCTTTTCACTGCCTGATCCACGGCGTTGAATACGGACAGGCGCATTGCGGCTTCAATGCCGGGGGCGCTGTCCTCCACCGTAGCGCCGACCTTCTCAAACAGGGAAAGGTCAGTAGCCCACAGCACCTCGAAGGCTGTGATCTCCTGGGGCGGGCGGGACAGGCGATAGCCGCCCTGCGAGCCCTTCTGCGAGGAGACGACCTCGGCTTTCTTCAGCAGTGAAAACACTTGCTCCAGATAAATTTTGGAGATGCCTAGGCTTTCGGACAGGCTCACCACGGTGATGTTCTCGCCCGTATCGTAGCGGGTTGCCATGCTGATGGTTGCGGCCAGCGCGTACCGGCCTCGTGCGGATATTCTCATGGTTCTCCTTCTTTGCATATCGATTGACTATGTTTTAGTGTATGCAAACGGAGAATTGTTGTCAAGGGGGGTTGACAAGCGCAGATAATAGGACTATACTCTAAACATACTATTCCTATATGCTTTACTTTATTTGGAGGGAAACCACATGACACAGATCACCAAGAACCTGACAGACCTGATCGGCAACACGCCGCTGGTAAGGCTGAACAACATCATAAAAGCCCATGAACTCAAAGCCAACCTCGTTGCGAAGGTCGAGGGGAAAAATCCCGGCGGCAGCGTGAAGGACCGCATTGCGCTTGCCATGATTGACGACGCGGAACGCCGCGGCGTTCTGAAACCCGGCGCTGTGATCATCGAGCCTACCAGCGGCAACACGGGCATCGGCCTGGCGTCGGTCGCGGCGGCGCGCGGATATCGCCTGATCCTGACCATGCCCGAAACCATGAGCGTGGAGCGCCGCAACCTGCTCAAGGCCTACGGCGCGGAGCTGGTGCT
>DAIOVG010000020.1:0-25020 GCA_036759125.1 Candidatus Limiplasma sp. | reverse complement strand
CGCTCAACGAGCCGCGCCTGAAGGGCACGAGTCTGGAATGGTGGCTGAATTCAGGCGACGCGAGAAGCGCGGAAGCCGTGCGCTGCATCAACGCGCTGAACCAGTCTTTTGTGGATACGGTCCGCGCATCCGGCGGGGAGAACGCACAGCGTTATCTGCTGGTGCCGGGGTACGGGGCATCGCTGGACGGCGCGATGCATAAAGATTTTGTGCTGCCAGTCGATACCATAGAAAACCGCATCATTGTCTCAGTGCACGCCTATACGCCCTATACTTTTGCCCTGGAGGCTGCGGGGGAGGGCGGCAGCACCGATCGCTTTGACCCGGAACGCCAGCGGGATCACGCGGAGATCGATAAGCTGATGCACAGCCTGTATTACCGGTTTGTGCAGGAGGGTATACCCGTAGTGATCGGCGAGTTCGGCGCGCGGGACAAAAACGGCAACCTGCAGGCGCGCGCGGATTTCTTTGCCTATTACGTGGCGGCGGCAGCGGCTCGCGGTATTCCCTGCTTTGTGTGGGATAACAACGCTTTCATCGGAAGCGGCGAACTGTTCGGGCTTTTGGACCGGGCGGCCAATACGTTCCGCTATCCCGAAATCGTGCAGAGCATCATGCGATACGCGCCCTGAGAATAGCGTCCCAGACTCTAAAAATAGTGTTTTGGATGTTGACACAAAATCCATATTCCATTATACTGTTGCAAGTGCTTAGGGGCATGGTGTAATGGTAACACGTGGGTCTCCAAAACCTTTGTTGAGGGTTCGAGTCCTTCTGCCCCTGCCACTCGTCGTCGCGAACTTCGCTATGTTCGCGACGACGTTTTCTTTTCAAGAAATCGTCATCTCTCACCCCGCTTCGTTGGCTCCTCCTCTCGCCTCGAAACAGGTTTCTCGGCGGCAGGACGCAAAACGTTTGCGGACTACATTTTGTTCGCGGCGATGCTTTTTCTATGAAAAAGCATACCTCTTACACATTCCGTCGCGGTTCCTTTCGATTCAAAGCAGGCCTTGAATCGGGTGGACGAAGAAACGTATTCAAACTTCGCTAAGTTCGCGACGACGCTTTCTTTTCAGAAACCGTATCGCTCACCCCGCTTCGTCAGCTTTTATCGCCTTTATTGTCGCGCAGCATCCCTGATCGGTCGCCGCGCTCTGTAAAAGCTCCCATCTGCGTGTCGCTAGCCGCTTTGCGGCTGTGTCCGCCGGACACACGCTCCCCTTCGATGCCTCTTGCCTCGGAACAGGTTTCTCGGCGGCAGGACGCAAAACGTTTGCGGACTACATTTTGTTCGCGACGATTGTTTTTCTTTAGGATGCACGCCTCTCGTGCATTTTGTCGCGGTTGATTTTATGGAAAGCAGGCTTTGAGGCGCAAATTGGGTATGCTCTGTCGTTTGACGCGTGCATTCGACAACCGCCGATGTTCATTGACAATGATTTTGTGCTCCTGTATAATTTTCGCGTATGTGAAAAGAACAAAACGGGGGAGACATAATGGCTACGCTAGCATCCGGAACCAGGCGTTGGATCGCGGGATTGCTTGCGGCGGCCGCGTGTCTCTTTTGTTTGTATGCAAGCGCTTCCGCGTCGTCGCTGATGGGGTATGCAAGCGCGGGTGGGTACCAGTACGTAGAACTGGGAACCTTTCCCCAAACCCTGGAATGCGGGCAGGAACCCATCCTCTGGCGCGTGCTTTCCGCCGGGGATGGAACAGCGTATCTGTTGAGCGAGTATGTGCTGGAAAACCACCGCCTCGATAACGACGATGTCGCCTACGAACTTAGCGGCGGTGATTTTACCGCAACCGAGATCTATCAATACCTCAACGGCGAATTTCTGTCGCACTTTACGGGTGAAGAGCTGGCAATGCTGAAGGCATCCGAATCCGGAGCGTTTTTTACGCTTTTGTCTTCGGACGATCTGAAAAATAAGGCGTACGGCTTTACCGGAGATACACAGCGTAAAGGGTATCCTACAGCCTATGCCGTGCAAAACGGGCTGTTCCAGTACCAAAACGGTTCCAGTCCTTACTGGACGCGTTCACAGAGCGCGTCCCACGCCTATGCCGCCATCTGTACCAAAACTGACGGTAACCTTGGGTATATCCGCGTGGTGGTGCAAAATGAAGGCTTGCGCCCCGCCTGCACGCTGGCGCTTGATCGGGTACAAATCACCGGCGGCAGCGGCACACAGGAGGATCCTTATCAAATTCAAGTATCGGGAGGCACCGGAGACGAATGATGAAATCCGCGAAAAGAGTCATGTTCCTCATCCTGCTGCTCACCATGGTGGGTATCGCGGGGGGAGTGCTGGCCGCACAGGCGAAAAATGTTGCGACCGAGTGTTCGTTTGATGCCTCCTATACTACCCGCAACACCAACCAGATGATCGACGGACAGTATACGACCTTTTTTCAGACCAACGGTGTGAAGCAGCCCTATGTCACCGTGACCAGCCCGGCCGGCATAGATGCCTACGGCGTGTACATCTGCTTTGCCGTCCAGCCGGACAACTGGCTATTGCAGACGATGGTCAAGGGCGAGTGGTACACCGTCGCCGAAATGACGAACGAGTTCATGCACGTTTACATCCCGCTGTACGGCACGAAAACCTTCCGTATCATTGCGGTGGAAAACGGGAAAAAGCAGGAGATCTCCATCAACGAAATCTTTGTGTTTACCCAGGGCGATATCCCCGATTGGGTACAGCGCTGGGAGCCGACGCCAACGGATGCCGACCTCATGTTTCTGGTAGCGCATCCGGACGACGAGCTGATTTTCCTGGGCGGAGCCATTCCCACCTATGCCGTGGAACAGCAGCGCAAGGTGGTTGTCGTCTATATGACCTACTCCAACACCACCCGGCGTTCGGAGCTTTTAAACGGGCTGTGGGCCATGGGGATGCGCCAATATCCGGTGATGGGCGAGTTCTGGGACAAATACAGTAAATCCATGGACACTGTGGCCGATGCGTGGGGCTTGAAGAAGGCTAATACCTTCGCGGTAGAGGCAGTCCGCAGGTATAAACCCAAGGTGATCGTCACCCATGACTTTGACGGCGAATACGGCCATGGCGCGCATATGGTGACGGCGAAGGTTGCCGAACGCGCCTACCAGTACGCGGGCGATGCCGAGTATTATACCGATTCCGCCGAGGAGTACGGTGTCTGGCAGCCGCTGAAGCTGTACGCTCACTTGTATCCGGAGAACCAAATCTTGATGGATTGGTCCAAGCCGCTGCAAAACATGGGCGGCAAAACGGGGCTGGAGCTTGCCATGGAAGCCTATGCCCTGCATATTACCCAGGCTGGCGCAGGCGTCAGCGTGGAGGAAACTGGCACGGAATACGACAACCGCGTGTTCGGGCTGGTGTACTCCGAGGTTGGCAAGGATGTGCGCAAGAACGATTTTCTTGAAAACGTGCTTGAGCCCGTGACCTATGTGCCCGCTCCGCCGCTTACGCAGCCGCAGGCGGTTGCGTCTCCCGTGGAAGAGCTTCCCGCGGTGTTCCCGGAGCTGAACGAAAGCGGCTTTCTGGATGAAGGCGAGTTTATCTATGATAACGACGACAGCGGCCAGTGGGTGTACATCTCCCCGACGGTAAAGATCATTATTGAGCGCAAGTACGACGGATCGGCGCCGCTGCGCTGGTACGAAGCGGAAATCTGGTCGGATATCGACGCCGGAGAGTTGCTCAACTCCTTGCAGTATGACGACAAAACGGTCGGTACCACCCATGTGGACGCATCCATAACCGCCCGCAAGCGCGGCACGGTGTTTGGCATCAATACGGACTATTACACCTACCGGCAGGGCAGCCCGCGCGCCGAAGGCATTGTAATCCGCGACGGCACCGTCGTGATCAACGATCCGTTCAGCGAGCCGACCACCTATTTCCCCAACCTCGATACCCTGGCGCTGTTTCCGGACGGCAGCATGCAGGTGCACGCTTCCTATGAGCTTCCCGCGCAGGCGTATTTGGATATGGGCGCGACAGATGTATATTCCTTCGGCCCCTGGCTGATCAACAACGGGGTCATGAACCCGGCCTCGGAAAAATGGAACACGGCCAAAAACCCCCGCTGCGCCATCGGCATGGTAGAGCCCGGCCACTACGTGGTCATCATGGCGGAGGGGCGCATCAAGGAAAGCGATGGCGTGACCATGCTGCATCTGGCGCTGCTCATGGAGCAGAAGGGCTGTCAGGTTGCCTTTAATCTGGATGGAGGACAAACGGCCGTGATCCTGTTCATGGGCAGGCAGCTGAACACCATCGGCGCTTACGACGGCCAGACCAGCGCGCGCAGAACCACGGAAATTCTGGGCATCGGGACATCCGCCTCTGTACCGCCGGAAAAGGAGTAAACCCAAGTTGCGATTGAAAACGTTTATTGTATCGACCCTCTGTGTTCTTGTCCTTGCGCTGCTTTGGGGAAACGCGTTGGCTGACAAGCAAATTGTCATGACGTTTCTGGGTGATTGCACCCTGGGCGGGGAGGACCGCCTGCTGCATAAATACTATGCCTTCGATTCCGCGATGGAAGAGGGGGATTACGGTTATTACTTCCGCAACGTCAGCGATCTGCTTGCGCAGGACGACCTGACGGTTGCCAATCTGGAATGCGTTCTCCGGGAATCGAAAACCGGAGGCTCCAAGGATAAGACTTATGTGTTTCGCGGTGAACCGGCGTATACGAATATCCTCACCCTGGGCAGTGTGGAGGCCGTTGGCCTGGAGAACAACCACACGCTGGATTATGGGAGCAGGGGTCTTCAGGATACAAAGCAGGCGCTTACGGATGCCGGAATTCCATACTTTGATATGAGCGATACGTTCTACTATGAAAAGGACGGGGTTCGTATTGCGTTTCTGGGTCTCCAACGCGCGTACTATTACACCTTAGGCGAGGAATTCATTCAGAAGGTACAAGCGCTGCACGATGATCCGGACGTCGATATGGTCATCGTCACGCTGCATTTTGGCGAGGAGTACAGCGCTGCGCACAACAGAGGGCAGGAAGTGATGGCCTACCGTATGATCGACGCGGGTGCGGACCTGATCATCGGTACGCATCCTCATGTGGTGCAGGGCATGGAGATATACAAGGATCGCCTGATCCTTTACAGTCTTGGAAATTTTGTTTTCGGAGGCAATTCCAATATCCGCTCGATACAAACCATAATCCCGCGAATCACGCTGAAATTCTCGGACGATGATGAGTTGCTCGGCGTCAAACTGCGTATTTATCCAGCGCATATTTCAGGCGATGATTCGGGGCAGGATAACGACAACAACTATCAGCCTGTGCTGGTGCAGGGTGAGCAGGCACAGGCTGTGTACGCGATGCTGGATACCGACAGCATTTTGATGCCCGCTCCGGCTATGGAAACGGAAACCGAACAGTACAGGGATTATCAGTGGATTGATGTCACTCCGCGGCAATAGCGGGGCGATAGAGGATACGGCAGCGCAGCGCGGGCAGCGCGGCGCTCTCGCTGCAATACAGGCGCTTGAGCGCTGCAAGCGCAGTAAGCGGCGTATAGTCCATAATATCGCAGCCATATACCGATATTGTTTCAAGCGCCATGCCGCTTATAGGCGCAAGATCTGTGACAGGCGAATTATCCAGCACTAAGACCTTGAGTTTTACAAGGTCTTTTGCAAATGCAAGGGTTTGCGGGCCGTTGCATTGCGCCAGGCTGAGCTGAGACAGCTGCGTGTTCTTCAAAGCGCTTAAAAACGACCAGTCGTCCGCCGTGCAGCGGATCAGGGTCAGCTGCTGCAGCTTTTGCAGGCTGGGGATTGCATCCGCGCCCTCAATCGCCGCGTTGCGCACCGACAGCCGCAAAAGACCCGGTATACCATTGAGCATTTGCAGGGGCACGACGGGGCAATCGGAAATCTTAAGCTGCTCCAGCTTGGCAAACTCCCGCCACACATCGGGGTTGAACGCATCCGCAGTCAGGCCCTGGATATCCAGCGATAAAAGCCCCGGTATCATCATCAGCGCCGCGACAACCTGTGATTCGTACAGTGCGTTGTTGTTGCGAATGACCACATATTGCCAGCGCCGCCCCTCGCCTTGCAGAAGATTGTGAAGCTCGGCCTGCGGAACATTTGCGGTTTTCAGAAAATACTTGTCGAAATCCACAGAGCAGGGAACGCCCCCTGTGGAAACGTCCGTCAGCTTCACCCCGACCGTGGAAACATACGAGTCGCAAAAGCGCAGGCTGCTCACCGATCCGTCCGTAATGGACAATGTGGTCAGGTTTTTGAGCTTTGCCCAGCGTGCGCTTTCGCCATCTATGCCCTCGGCGTCAACAAAACGCAGTGAAATCAGCCGCGTGCAGGATAAAATGGCGTCGTTGGCTTCGGGTGTCAGCGTGCAGCCGCCAACAGCTGCGCTTGTCAGCCCCCGGCCGATAGCGGTGAAACTCCCGGCAACGGCATCGGCATCTGCGCCGTACAGCGCAAGACGCTTCAGCTTCAGTTGTGCAATCGGAGAAAAATCCGTTACCGCCGTATCTCGAATCGTCAGCGCAGAAAGCTTCGCAATACCCGGCAACGAGGTCAGGTCGGCAATGCCCTGCCCGATCAGCGCCAGGGTGTTCAGACGCGCACACGCCTTGAGCGGTGACAAATCATAGGTTCCGCCGCCCGTGTAACCATCGCTCCATTGAATGGTAAGCGATGTCAGCTTGGTGCAGTTTGCAAGCGGCGTCAGGTCCAGCGCCGGACAATCGGTCAGCGTTAGCGATTGGAGGGCAGGGTAGTCCACAAGCATGGCAAGGCTTTGGATTTCGCCGCCCGTCAAGCTCAGGCTTTCCACAGCTTCGCCACTGGCCTGCGCAAGACACAAGCATAGCACGGCTGCCAGAAGGAACACCATCAGGCGAAAACGCTTCATTGCACTCTTCCTTTGCGTGGTTCAAAGTTGACTCTCTTTCCAAACGATACCGTATTTGGTTTCTTCCGTCAATCTTCTGCCGTAAAAATGCAGAACGAATACCTAAATCCCTTTCCTTCTTTCCAATGCTGTGGTATCCTGCAAGAGACGGTGTTTCGTGAATTTGATACCAGCGGGAGTGAGATGGATTGTTCAGAAGAGCAGGAGCAATGTTGCTGTTGTGCCTTCTTTTTTTACGGTCGGCGGCCTCTGCGGAAACGCTGACGCTTTCGTTCATCGGCGATTGCAGCATCGGGCAGGCCATACAGTTTGAGGGGTATGAGGGCTCTTACACCGAAGTATTGGATGCGCAGGGTTTTGATTGGCCGTTCTCGCTGGTGTATCCCATTCTGGCGGCGGATGATTTTACCTTTGCCAACCTTGAGGTCGTCTTCACCAACCGCACCAAGCATCAGGACAAGCGCTATCCGCTGGCCGCCAGACCTGAATATGCACAGGCGCTTTTGCATACGGGCATTGATGCCGTAAACACCGCCAACAACCACGCCTATGACTTTTTCAGCGAGGGCTATACGGATTCGATGCAAACGCTGGATAGCCTTGGCATGCCGCACTTCGGCAGCTTCAATCTGGGTACCAAGACACCGCAGGATCAGTTATTTGTCACGACCGTCAAGGGCGTGACCATCGGCGCACTCGGGTTCAGCTACCCGCAGGATACGGACATGAAGCGTGTCGCCGCGCGCATCCAAACCCTGCGCGATCAGGGCTGTGATCTGGTCATTGCCAGCATGCACTGGGGCAGGGAAACACACCTGATTCATGAATCGTACCAAACCAGCTACGCCAAAGAGATTATCAAGGCCGGCGCGGACATTGTCTGGGGCCATCATCCCCATGTGATTCAGCCTGTGCAGTTTTACAATGGTAAGCCGGTGCTGTATTCCACGGGTAACTTTACCTTCGGCACGATGAGCGATGTGGACCCCGATACGGGTATTTTTCAGCTGGAATACGACATTAGCGAAGGCGAACTGACATTGACCGTGTTTTCGGTTGTGCCCTGCCGTACCCAGGGACACGGAGATTACAGGCCGTACATTCTGACCGACGAGCAGGAGCGTACCGCCATGTTCAGCAAGCTGATTTACAAAAAGGAAAGCAAGGGATTTGAGAACCTTCCCGCATCGTTTGCAAGCACCGGGCGCGTGGAGTTTATCAATGGTGTGATGAACAACGCGCCCTTGGATACACCTTAGAAACCGGAGTATGTACAATTGCGGTGAATCGCCGCGACACTTGGAGGCCGAATGAAGAAAGTCCTGTTAACAACGGTTCTGCTGCTATTGCTCGTGCCCGCATTTGCTTTTGCGCAGACGCAGACGGTCACCCTAACCTGCATCGGTGATACGCTGATCGGCAGCAACGATCTGGTCAGCGTGGAAGACTACGCTTTTCAGCGCTATATTGAACAGTTTGGTTACGCGTATCCGCTTGCAAAGCTGCAATCGCTCCTGGCAAACGACGATATTACCCTGGCAAACCTGGAATGTGTTTTGAACGACGACGCGCCCGCGCAGAAAAGCCGCTACTCCTTTCGCGGGCCGACCGATTATGTGAATATCTTAACCCAGGGCAGCGTCGAAGTCGTCAACCTGGCCAACAACCACTCCGGCGATTATGGCCAGGAGGGCTTTGACTCTACCATTCAGGCGCTGGAAAGCGCCAACATCCTCTACAGCGGCTCGATAACCTACGGAAACTATACCTGCATCTGGGAGAAGGACGGGATCAAGATCGGCTTCTTTGGCCTGTTCCCCCTGTATTACAAGGATCACGAGGAACAGGTCGTCAAAAGCGTGGAAGCCCTGAAAGCGGCCGGCTGCCAGGTGATCATCGCATCTGTGCACGCGGGGATGGAATACCGCGACGTGCATGGAGATTTACAGACGCGCTACGGAAGAATTGCCCGCTCATTGGGTGCGAACATCGTTGTGGGAACCCATCCCCATGTGCCCCAGGGCGTATCTGTGACCAATGGGGTTACGCAGCTGTTTTCGCTTGGCAACGCGGTGTTTGGCGGCAATACGGGCGTGGATGAAGAGGTTCACAGCCTGCCCAGCGTTATCGCCCAGTTTTCGCTGACCTTTGAGGACGGTGTCTATACCGGCCACCAGCTTACGCTCTGGCCCATCCATATCTCTGGTGTTACCCCGGAGAATAATTACCAGCCTGTGCTGCTCCAGGGTGAGGATGCGGCCAGAGTGATGCGCATGATACAAAGAGACTCGGATGTCCGCCTGGCGGACTTTGTAGACGGCGAAGGCGCTGTGCAGGCTTTCGTGCCCTGGAAATAACTGCTGTAAGGAAGGTACTGTATGAAAAAAGTCCTGGCTGCGTTCGCGGCGGCGCTGATCCTGTTTTCCATCCTGCCCGCAGGGGCTTTGGTGGCTGAGTCGCCGCTTTTGAGCACCGCGTTTGAGATGCTGGAAGAAGGCAATCCCATTTTGGAACGGTATAATCAAATTACCGGCGCGGGCGTGGCTGCCCGGTACAAATACGGTATGCCCTATATGTTCGGCGGCAAGAAGGAAAGCTATCTCATGCAGGTATGGAAGGCATGGGAGACCACAAAGTTTTTCCGCAAGGATCAAAAGTATGTATACGGGTTTGACTGCTCCGGCTATATCAACTGGATTGCCACGCAAAACGGCCGCCCGGAGCTGGATTCGCTGTCCAACATGATCCTCAAATGGGGGTTATACGGTGAGAAAAACCATCTGCCTATCAAGGATATCCCTTACGATCAGTTGAAGAACTATCTGGAGATCGGGGATTATCTGGTTGGCAAGCACACAGCGCGCCATATCATGATGTATATCGGCACCCTGGCCGACTACGGGTATACGGCGGAGGATGTGCCGGAGCTGGCGGACTACCTGGAGTACCCGATCCTCATCAACAGCGGCAGCAATCCATTTTACTATGAGCGGTATTTGCGGTATATTGAGGAAAACGGTCTGGATTGCAACTCGACCAACGGCGGCGTCTGCCTGTATATCGTCGGCGTTCCTGTAGACCAGGTACCTCATCAGGTAGAGGATAACCGGCAGACCTTCTACTACTTCGATATGGACGGCTATATGCTTACGGCATATGATATCTTCAGCTGTACATCCTATGTATGGTTCAGACCCTGAGAAATGGAGACGAAACAATGACGCGACTACTGAAAACCACAGCCCTGATCCTTTGCCTTTGCGCGTTGATGCTGACTGCCGCGGCCGAAGGCCTGACGCCGCTTCCCCTGGATACGCTGGGCTTCGGCCCGGCGCCGAAGGATGAGAATTATCTGTCCGACACAGAGTATCTGGATGAATCCATCCACGTACAGCTGTTTGAAGGGCGGTTTCAAAACACCAATTATAACTACGCTTATGTGAAGCTTTCCGATCCGTCCCAGTTCCGCACGGCACCGGCGGGCGTCTATTATTCGGCGAATGCCACCTTCACCAGCGACGGCACGATGCGCGGGCGGTACGTCGCCAAAATCGTGAACGCGGTTGTCGCCATGAACGGCGATTATTATACAAAATCTGATAAATGCTCGGTTGTGATGCGGCAGACTGTGCAGTACAGAAACTCCTCCAGCAACGGCGCGATGGACGCGCTGGTCGTGGATAAAAACGGTAACTTCAGCGCAATTCCAAACATCACCAAGGAAAGCTATGTCGAGTATTACCAAGCGAATGTCGATGCGATGTACCAGGTGTTTTGCTTTGGTCCGGTGCTGGTGAAAAACGGCAAATCCGTCATCGGCGAAAGCTATGAAAACCGTCATGTTGGCTCGGGCAACCAAACCCAGCGTTCGGCCATCGCGCAGATCGGGGAGCTTGAATATCTGCTGATTACCACAGAAGGCCCTGAGGACGAAAAGGGAAGCGGCATGACAATTCTGGATTTTGCGCAGCTATGTGAAGAACTGGGTTATAAGCACAGCGATACCGGTTGCATGCTGGCGTTTAACCTGGATGGCGGCAGCAGCACCACGCTGGTGTTCAAGCAGCCCGGCGGGAGCTATGGCAATCTGATTTATACCAAGGTCAACGCACCTGAGCATGAGCGTTTGCTTGGCGATATCATTTACTTCGCGACTTTGGTGGATTAAATGGACGATTTCATGGACGCTGCGGAAGGATTTCACATCCCGGTAGTTTTCTATTGGGCGCTTTTGGCCGTCCTGCTGGCCGTGTTCAGTGTCTTTGCATCCCATGATTTTAAGAGACGGCAGATGCGAACCGGAACGGTTATTGGATATCTGCTGGCCGCTTTACCGCTTTCATTCTTTTTTGGACGGCTGATATACGCGGCGGTTCGCTACGATTGGCTATTCTTTGACAGCATGGGGAGTTTTAGCGGCTTTCTGCCATTTTTCGATCCGTCAAAGGGCGGGATTAACGCCACTGGTATCCTGCTGGGGTGTTTGCTTGCGGGAATGATCACCGCATATACCACCAGGCAGCCTGCTGGGAAGATTCTGGATGGAATCGTACCCTACGGCGTGCTTCTGTTTGCTTTGATACGCTTTGCCGAGCCGATCACCGGGCAGGGCTACGGGGGCTGGATCGAAAACCCTTTGCTGCCGTTTTATCCGTTTGGGATTATGAACGACTGGGGCGAATGGCAGCTGCCGGTCTGCGCAATGGAAGGATTGTTGGCTCTGCTGGTCAGCGGCGCTTTATTCAGCCTGCGCAGTCAAACAAAGAAGGCTGGAACCCTTACGTTGTATGCGCTGGCATTGCTCAGCGCGTCGCAGATTATCCCCCAAAGCCTCCGGCAGGATGGCGTACTGATGATTTTCATCTTCGCTAAGGTGAACCAGATCGGCTATATGGTGTTTTTGTGCGGCCCACTGCTGTATGCGGGCACGGCTGCCCTGCGGCGCGGCGCGGCCAAAAAAGCCATACTGACGGAATGGACCCTGATGATCGCGGGCGTTCTTTTGGCAATCGGCTGCGAGTACGCGCTGGATAAAATCAATCTGCCGGACCTGCTGATCTACGCTGTGATGGCGCTGGCCATCGCGGGCATGGGGGCGCTGGCCGTGCACCGCATCCACCGGGAGGATATTGCATGAAACGCCTTGTTTGCGCGCTTATTGTATTCTGCCTGCTGTTTGGCGCGGCGGAGGCCCTGGTGTACGAAAATGGCGAAGGCCTTCCGGTGATCCTCGGTGTGGGCGGGAGCTTTGCGTATGCGCGCGACAATACGGGAACGATTTACGTATGGGGCGACAACCAATTCGGCCAGCTCGGTTTGGGATCGGAATCACAGTCCGCCAAAGTGAGAACATTCACAAACAAAAACGAATCTCTGGATATGACAAAGCTTGCGGATATCGTCGCTACGACCGATTACAGCTACCTGTGGCTGTCCGACGGCACGCTGTGGGGCGTTGGCAGCAATGCGTATTCGCCGCTGTGCAGCAAGAGCTATACGCTCAAACGCCATGCCCAGCTATCGCTGGATTTTGTTCCGGTAAGCCTGGCGCTTGGCTTTGGGCACACGCTGGCGCTTACGGCCGAGGGTAAGGTCTATGCCTGGGGCCGCAACACCAATTATCAGGTTGGTAACGGCAATCGCAAGAACCTGGATACCCCGTACCTGCTGCCGCTTGAAAACATCGTGCAAATCGCCTGCGGCGGGAAGTTTTCCCTTGCGTTGGATGCGAACGGGGTTCTTTGGGGCTGGGGCGATAACGAGTATCGCTATCTGGACGCAACGACCAGCGATCCGGTCACACAGCCTATGATGATCAATACCGGTGATATTCAAATCGATACCATCGATGCCTGCGGAGACAGCATCGTACTGCTGGATACCGACGGCGCTCTTTGGACCTGGGGCCGAAACGACCATGCCCAGCTGGGCTACGATACCGGAAAAGATACGACCACAACACCGCAAAAGGTCGACCTTCCGCTGCCGGTAACGCAGGTGGCGGCCTATTCGTCGCAGACGTATGCGATTTTGTCCGATGGATCTCTGTGGTCGTGGGGCAACAACAGCTACGGGCAGCTCGGACAAGGGTTCCGGTCCAGTGTTGACGAGGGTGTATTACCTGGTCAGGCATATGACCGAGATGTTGTGCTGGTGCAGGGCGGCAGCCTGTTTGTGGTCGCCATGACCAGCGACGGCACGGTACTGACCGCCGGAATCAGCAAGTTCGGCCAGATCGGCGACGGAACTGATAAGAGCCAGTACACACTCACGCCCAACGGCATGGATTTGATTCTGCCATAACAGTGCAAAGGAGAAATGATCAGTGAAACGCATTGCGGCATTGCTTTTCCTGGTGCTGTTCCTGTCCGCCGCGCAGGCGGATGGGCTTGTGGTGCAGCCCTACACAGGGGGGATAGCGTATCAGTTTCAGGCGGATGTGCCGTTCGTTGTTCTGGAGTGCAAAACAGACACGGAAACGGTCAAGCAAACCGTGTATGCACAGGATGGCAACTTCTCTGGCAATGTGGATCTGCTGTATACGGTTGACCCTTCATTTGTCAGGTTGACTGTAAAAACAATGGACGGGGAAGAGCTTTTCTCCCGGCGTGGGGATACCATTGCCGTAGACCAGGCTGTCCCCGTGCAGAACCTTGCGCCGGAAGACAGGTGCTGGAAACTCACCGATGTATCAATCACCCCGGCGATTCATGGACTGGAGTATCATTTCCGGGCACCGGGACGCGCGTCCGTGCTATTGGAATACAGCAGCTCAACCCAAAAGGGAAGCGTCACGCTGTACGCGGGCGACGGATATGCCTACGACGGTATTTTGGAGCTCCCGTACACCTATCATAACTCAAACGTTGTATTCACCGTCTCGGATATAAAAAAAGCGGTGGAACTCTATCAGGACATGATCAGAACCGCCTATCCCGTACCGGATGCCGCACCGCAAGTGGCCGGAAGGCTGAGCGGAATCACCGTTTGCATTGATCCGGGCCACCAGGAAGAAGGACAGTTTATCACCGAGCCCATCGGCCCCGGCCTGGAGGGTACGAAACGATCAAGCGCCGGAATGGCGAGGGGTACGGAAACGCGGAGAATGGAATCCATCGTTGTGCTGGAGATTGCCTTTGTGCTGCGGGACGTGCTGCTATCGCAAGGCGCAACGGTGGTTATGACGCGCGATATCCAGGAAACCTATGTTTCCAATCTTGACCGCGCGGGGATTGCCGCTGAAGCCGGCGCGGATATTCTCCTTCGTTTACACGGCAACAACCGGGATGAAACAAACATTCAGGGCATTATCGTCTACGCGCCCTATGGCTCGGACTACGCCAGGGCGATTGCCGATGCAGACGGCTGGCGCGTGATGGGTGATCTCATGCTGTCGGCCATGCAGAATGCCACCGGGCAAACCAAGGGCAGCACAGCACTGAGCAACAATTATATCGGCAACAACTGGGCGCAGATGCCCAATTTCCTGCTCGAAATGGGGTATATGTCCAACCCGGCGGAGGATATGCTTTTATCTTCACCGGCGTATCAGGAACTGATTGCGCAGGGAATTGCCGACGGCGTCTATGCGCTTTGCGTATATCGCGGTTTGATCGCCGAATAATCGCAGCACCTGAAAAAGTAAATAATCGGAGGATTGAGAATTTGGGTGAATTTTCGCTTTATTTTTAATCCTACTTCTGCTATAATTTGAAGGCTGATATCAAAATGAAGGCATCATCACACAATTCAAATTCTAAGCTTTGTATTGTACGTATGATGTGAATGTTCATCATATGAAGGGGGATCAACATGGCTGGTTTTGAAACCAAGGACATCCGAAACATTGCCATCCTGGGGCATGGCAGCGAGGGCAAAACGACGCTTGTGGAAGGCCTGCTCTTTGCCGCGGGCGTCACCGACCGGCAGGGCAGGGTGGAGGACGGCACCACGGTGACGGACTTTGATCCTGAAGAGACCAAGCGTCACATCTCCATCAGCGCGGCGGTCGCGCCTATCGAGTGGAAGCAGAAACGGCTGAACATCATCGATGTTCCCGGTTATTTTGATTTTATCGGCGAGATGGTCGGGCCCCTGCGCGTAGTGGAAACCGCGGGCATCCTGGTCAACGCCAGCGGCGGCGTGGCTGTGGGCACGGAGAAGGCCTGGCAGTACGCCACCAAGAATAACGTCGGCAAGCTGCTGATCGTCAACCAGATGGACCGCGAGCACGCCGATTTTGACAAGGTATTCGCGCAGCTGCGCGATATGTTCGGTTCCAGTGTCGTGGCGATTCTTTTGCCCATCGGCAAGGGAGAATCCTTCAAAGGCCTGGTCAACGTCCTGGAAAACAAGGCGTACGACTGCACCACCAAGGTTCCCAAGGAGATCCCGGTTCCTTCCGATATGGAAGCAAGCATTGCTTCCGCCCTGGAAGTGATTACCGAGGCCGCCGCGGGTGCCGACGACGAACTGATGATGAAGTATCTGGAAGGCGAAGCGCTGACCCAGGAAGAGCTGCTCATGGGCTTTTCTGCCGGTATGGCCAAGGGCGAAATCTCTCCGGTGGTGCCCTGCTCGGCGGTTACTTTGGTTGGCGTAACCAAGCTGTTGGATGTTATCGCCGATTTCCTACCCTCGCCTACAAGCAGTGTTTACGAGGGGAAAGATCCCAAATCGGGCGCCGCTATTACCCGCAAGGGCGATAGCAGCGAGCCGTTTTCGGCGTTTATCTATAAAACCATCGCCGACCCGTTTGTCGGCAAGCTTTCACTGTTTAAGGTGATGAGCGGAACGTTTACATCCAGCACTACGGTGTATAACCCCGTAGCCGGGAAAACCGAGAAGGTCGCTGGCGTCAATATCCTGCGCGGCAAGAAGCTCATCCCCGTGGATCAGCTCAATGCGGGCGATCTGGGCGCGATGGCAAAGCTGCAGGTGACCAACACCGGCGATACGCTGTGCGATCAAAACAAGGCTGTGGTATATCCGAAAATCGAGTTCCCTGCGCCTTGTATGTCCAAGGCAATCTTCGCCACCAAGCAGGGTGAGGAAGACAAGGTATTCTCCGGTCTGGCTAAGCTTTTGGAAGAAGATCCGTCCATCAGCGTGGAAAAGAACACCGAAACCGGCGAAACGCTGGTATCCGCGCAGGGCGATTTACACCTGGACGTTGTGAGGAATAAGCTGGCCACCAAGTTCGGTGCCAATTCCGAAATGCAGGATCCGCGCATTCCCTACCGTGAAACGATTAAGAAGACCGTCAAGGCGCAGGGCCGCCACAAGAAGCAGTCCGGCGGTCATGGTCAGTTCGGCGACGTGTGGATCGAGTTTTCGCCCATCGGCGATACGAATATCGATTTCGAGTTTGAGGACGCGGTTGTCGGCGGCGTGGTGCCGCGCAACTTCATCCCGTCTGTTGAAAAGGGCCTGCGTGAGAACATCGTCAAGGGCGTCCTGGCGGGTTACCCGATGGTCGGCTTGCACGCTAAGCTCTATGATGGCTCCTATCACGCGGTAGACTCCTCCGAAATGGCATTCAAAACGGCTGCCCGCAAGGCGTACAAGAAGGGCTGTTTGGATGCTAGCCCCGTGCTGCTGGAGCCGATCATGCGCGTGGATGTCTTCGTGCCCGATGAATACATGGGCGACATCATGGGTGACATAAACAAGCGCCGCGGCCGTATTATGGGCATGAACCAGGTGGACGGCATGCAGAAGCTCGAAGCCGAAGCGCCGCTTGCCGAAATGTTCAAGTATGCCACCGATCTGCGCTCGATGACCCAGGCGCGCGGCAACTTCACCATGAAGTTCGAACGCTACGAGGAAGTCCCCGCCAACGTAGCCCAGAAGATTATCGAGAGCGCCGCCAAGGAAGAGGAAGAGGAAGATTGAGCCTGACCTGCCTGGAATACCCGATCTGTTTTGTTGGCATCGCGGGCTTTCTCGGCAAGCCGGATACAATCCTCTGATCTTGAGTTGCATCAGTAAATTAAACATCCCTGACCCTTCCCAATGCAGGGAAGGGTCTTCTCTTCAAAGGAGAACGCTATGATTACGACCGTATGCTTGAATCCGGCTATTGATCAGAACGCCGAGGTGGAGCGTATTCAGATCGGCGGCATGAACCGCCTGCAAAACCTGAGCGCTTATGCGGCTGGCAAGGGCATCAACGTTGCCGTGGTGCTCAAACAGCTTGGGGTGGACGCGCAGTGCCTTGGTTTCGTCGGAGATGCGGACGAACGGTATTATGAACAGAGCATGCAGCGGCAAGCGGTGCCGTTTCATGCCATAACGGTGCCGGGCAGCGTGCGCCGTAACCTGAAATTGGTAGAGACGGACACCCGCACGGTGACCGAGCTGAACCAGCCGGGCCTGGAAGCACACGCCGGGGAACTGGACAGGCTTGAGGACATGCTTGCACAGCACAGCGAAGCGGACGGCTATGCCGCACTTTGCGGAAGCCTGCCGCCCGGATGCCCGCCGGATACCTACTTAAGCATCATGCAAAAGCTGCCTGACAGGCGCTGGATTGTAGACGCATCAGGGGAAGCGATGCGGCATGCGCTCAAAGCAAAACCGTTCCTGATCAAACCCAATCAGGTGGAGCTGGAGGAGATCGTCGGGCATACGCTGCACGATCTGAACGCCGTGAAGAACGCTGCCGTCGGCCTGTGCCGGGAGGGCGTCCGGTATGCCGCGATATCGCTGGGCGGGCAAGGAGCGTTGATCACCGACGGGAATAGGACAGTGTTTGCGGCGGCCCTGCCGGTGAAAGCATCGCTTACCGTTGGCGCGGGCGATTCGTTTTTGGCAGGGCTTCTCTGCGGCCTGAGCAGGGAAGAGTCGGTGCTTGCCAGCCTGCGCTTTGGTATCGCTTCCGGCGCGGTGTGTGTGGAAGGCGGAGGCACTCCCGCGTTTTCCAAGCGGCGCTTTGACGAGCTGCTTTCGCAAACGGAGATCCGTGATATTTGAAATCGATACACGTTCAAAGAGCATGAGATGAATCTCATGCTCTTTGATTTGCGGAATTCCTTATGCGCTTGTTTTGATTCGCAGATCAATTCTGACCGGCTGATCGGTAACGGGGTAAACCGTATCGTATACCTGAATGGGAACGGGCTGTGCACCGTCCGAGCGCAGGGTAATCGTGTGCTGCGTAACCTCAAGGTGAATTTGACGGCCGCGGTATTGGATGGGGAAGGCATAGGATTCGATAGCGCCGGGTATGGCGGGCCGGAAGGAAAGGCTGTCCGGATGTACGCGCAGGCCTGCAAAGCCGAATACGATGCCCATATAGCTGCCGCCCATGTTGGCGGCGTGGATACCGTCCTGCGTGTTGCCCTGCTTATCCTCCAGATCCAGGTGCAGAGTGTGCAGATAATAGTGCAGCGCTTTTTCGGGGTTGCCGATTCGTGCGGCCATCATGGAAAACACACACGGCGACAGGGAGGAATCGTGCGTTGTAATCGCCTCGTAGTAATCATATGTCCGGCGGATGATGTCGTCCGCGATGCCGTCTTCAAACAGGAAATGCGCAAGCACAGCGTCGGCCTGCTTGCATACCTGCATCCGGTAGAAGTAGAGCGGGTGATAATGCAGCAGCAGGGGAAGGGTTTTCCTGTCGATGGAGGACAGATCCATCTTCTGCTTATGTAAAAAGCTGTCGTCCTGGGCATAGATGCCCAGTGATTCGTCATAGGGGAGGTATATGGCTTGGCTAACAGCCTCAAATTCTTTCATCTCCGCGTCGGTCAGCCCGTAACGCTCGTTGAGGTCCAGCTCGGGATACGCTTCCCGCAGGAGCCTACAAAGGTGCAGGGTATAGCGAAGCTGGTATTTAACGGACAGATTGGTATAGTAGTTGTTGTTGATCAGGCAGGTGTACTCGTCCGGCCCGGTTACACCGTCGATGTGGAACTGCCCTTTGTACCAGTGCCCGACATCCAGCCATAGCCTGGATGTTTCGATGAGAATATCCGCGCCTTTATCGCGAATGAATTCCAAATCCCCGGTGACGAAATAGTAAGTGTATACCGCATAGGCAATATCGCTGTTGATGTGGTACTGCGCCGAACCGGATGGGAAATACGAGCTGCACTCGTCGCCGGTAATGGTGCGCCAGGGGTACAGCGCACCGGATTTGTGCCCCAGGATGCGCGCTTGATTGCGCGCGCCATCCAGCGTGGCGTAGCGGTATTCCAGTAGTGCTTTGGCGATTTTTGGCTGGGTGAGCAGGAAGAACGGGAACATATAGATTTCCGTATCCCAAAAATAATGGCCTTCGTACCCTTCTCCGCTGAGGCCCTTGGAAGGGATGGAGGATAGGCCGTCCTGCCCTGCCGACTGCAGCAGGGCGTATGCTGCGTAATCGACGGCAGCCTGCATGGAGGGCTCACCTTGCAGGGTCACACGCGAGGAAGCCCAAAACTTGTCCAGAAAGGCGCGCTGGCGCGCGTACCAGGTTTCAATCGGCGTTTCCGCATAGGTGTTCACCAGCTGCACCGCAGTGGAAAGCGTCGAGGTGTGCCTGCGGTTGTCGGTATACACGCACCACTTCACAAACGATATCGGTTTGCCACGCTGTGCGCGGCTTTCCAGAGTCGCCGTGTTCTCCACGGGATTGGAGTGCAGCTGGAGCGAGAACAGGCTTTTGGAGGTATGCGTCACGGCGCAGGCGACTGTCTGCTGCGAGCGCATGGTTTCACACTGCATATACAGGTAGTTTTCGCGGTTTCCGCTTTCCACAATCCGAAGCATCCGTTTGGCTTCGGAGGCCTTGCGGGGGTCGTTGGGATCGCCGTCATTGCTGATGTCGCCGTTTTGTCCGGATACGATCTTAATCGTACCCGACCAGTTTTTGGGCAATAGGCTGACCTGGATGGTGAAAAGCTCCACCGCGGTGAATGACACCATACGGCGGAAGATGATCTCCGTTTCCTTGCCCTTTGGCGAGCGCCAAAGCACCTGCCGGATATACATCCCTGCTTCCATATCCAGCGTCTGCTCATATTGTAAAAGCGTTCCGATTTCCGGATCAAACAGCTCTCCGCCCAGATGCAGCGCAATACCCTGCATATCCGGTACGTTGACGATGGTTTCGCTTTGTCCGGGGAAGCCGTACAGCCTTTCGGAATACTGAATCGGATACGTTTCATAAAACGCGTTCAGATAAGCGCCGCGGATGCTGCGCACAGTGGGAGATACGCCTTCCTCCGGGCAGGCACGTACGCCCAGATACCCGTTGGCCACGTGGAATAGCGTCTCCCGCAATGCGATGGTATCGGGATCATATCCCGTGCGCGTAAGTTTCATCCGTTTCCTCCGCAATCATTTCGTTGGTGTTTTCCATGCGTCCCGCCCTGAACTGCATACCTTCCATGCGCCGGAACTGTTCCGGTGTCAGTCCTCGCATCCGTTTGAAAACCTGGATAAAGTGGCTCTGGGAGCAAAACTGGCAAGTGGCGGCGATATCGGCCATGGTTTCCTTGCCTTCCCGCAACAGCCGTTCCGCGTACCGTATCCGTTTGCGCCTGATATAATGCGACAGGGATTCGCCGATCTCCTGCTTAAACTGGGAGGACAGGTAGGAGGGGTTGGCATAAATACAGGTTGCTATACTCTGCACAGTAATGGGTTCCAGCAGGTGTTCGTTGGCGAAAATGATGGCCGCCCGGATGAGCGATGATACGCCGCCTTCACGGCGCTGGCGCACGAGGTGAATGAACTCGCGGACCATGGTGTACTCGTAATCCGCCAGCCGTTCCATGTCGTGCATTTCTTCAATGGTACGGATGCACGAATCACTGTGGGAAAACGCGGCGTCCGGCATGGCGCCTCCGGCAATGGCGGCTCTGGCAAACAGCGAACAGCTGCAAATCAGCGAGTTTTTCAAAGACCGCAGCGGCTCATCAGACAGGCTTGCTCTGTGCAGGCGGTTAATGGCGCTGAGTATGGTCAGCGCGCTTTTCTCATCCTGCTCGGCAATGCTCTGGGTGATCTCGCGCTCCAGAAAGTACGGCGGATGCCTGTACAGCGTGTCGGGCGACTGTGGGTCGACAGGCGGCAGGCCGCCTGGCTGCGAAGCCTCCGGCGGAACCTGCGCCCCGCATAGGATAGGCAGCAGCTGCCCGGTGTAGAAAAAGCTATCCTCAGAAAGGATGGGGAGCGCGCGGATGCCTGCGCGTACTGCCTCCCTGTCCTTCACGGACGCAAAGTAGATCTTCAGCTGCCGGTTTAAATCCTTGTCGTGCAGTGTGTCTGTGCAGAACGGGCCAATGCAGATTGCGCAGCCTTCGCCGGGGAACTGGCAGATATAGCGCTCGCCTGTCCTGCCCAGGATGTACTGCACCGTCGTGCTTTGGCGGTCTGCCGGCCAGGTGGAGGGCGGGCCCCCGCAGCTGAATAGCGCCCATACAGGGTCAAAAGCTTCCGGCAAGGCCAGCAGCTCTTCATCCTTATCATACAGCCGTACAGGAAGCCGAACCGCAAAGTGCAGAACACGGGCAATTTGCAACCACTGTTCATTCCACATTTTACACACCTCAATGGTACATTTCTATTGCAAATCATACAACATATAATAAATATAACATAGAACTAAGGAAAATGACATATTATGGTTTTCGGATTGCATATAATAAAACTACGAATCAAAGCAACGTTCATCGAAACAGAATAAGGAGGATTACTCATGAAAAAACTGCTGTCAATCCTGATTGTCTCTTTGATGCTGGTCGGCGCTGTAAGCGCGGCATCGGCGGAAGTGGAAATCGACGTGTTCCAACTCAAGGTCGAAATCGATCCCATGCTTCAGGACTTCGTGAAACTCTATTCCGAAATGACACCCGGCGTGACGGTCACGGCTGAAACGCTCGGCGGCGGTGCGGACTACGGCGGGGCCATCAAAGCCAAGCTCGCAGCCGACCAGATGCCTGTCATCTATATGATCGAAGGCGCGGGCGGCTACGAACTGTGGAAGGATTACATCGCCGATATGTCTTCCTGTGCCTGGGTGGCCGATACCGATCTGGCCTACTATTCGCCTGAAGGCGTGCCCGTAGGCTTCCCGATCGCCATGGAAGGCTTTGGCCTTGCCTACAATGCCGATATCCTGGCGGCAGCCGGCATTGATCCAGCAACGCTTACGACCTTCTCCGCCGTCAAAGCAGCTTTTGAAACCCTGGACGGCATGAAGGCGGACCTCGGCCTGGATTCCGTGGTTTCCTGCGGAACCTCGACCTCCGGCGGCCTGTGGTGGGTGACCTCGCAGCACGTGTTTGACGCGTACTATGCGGGCTACCTGGATTACAATGATTCATCCGTGTACGACATGGCGCGCGCCGGCAAGATGGACACCGAGCGCCTTGGCGCATTCGCCGATTATCTTGCGATGCTATACCAGTATTCCGATCCGGAAATCCTGGTCAACGGCAATTACGACTCCCAGGTTGCGGCGTTCGCGTCCGGCAAGGCTGCGTTTATTACGCAGGGCAACTGGATTGATCCCAACCTGGCGCAGCTTGGCGCGACGTTCCCCATGGGCTACATCTCGCACTGCTATCTTGAAGAGCCAACCCAGGGCCTGTTCATGGCCGCTCCGTCCTGGTTTGTGGTCAACAGCCAGGCGACCCCTGAGCAGCAGGCAGCCGCGTTTGCGTTCCTTGACTTCATGGCGACAAGCCCCGAAGGCGCTAACTACATGGTGAAGGAAGCCGGCATGGTGCCCGCGTTCAAGTCCGTGTCGATGCTGCCCTCCGGCCCGCTCTCCAGAGCTCTGGTGGAAGCCAGCGCCCGCGGCGGGAACTACAACTGGTACTTCGGGATGAATCCGGATGGATTCAACCAGTATACGCTGGCCCCGATCTTTGAACTGCTGGCCGTGGACGGCGACAAGGACGCGTTCATCGCGGACGTCACGGCAGCCTTTGAATCCATCGCACAGTAAACCTTACGCACAAGGGGAGAACCAATTGGGTTCTCCCCTTGGTTCTTGCAAACATCTTAAATGTCTGGTAAGCTTTGAGCAGCAATACAATAGGCGCATAACGGCTGCCACGCTTGACAATCACAGCGGGTCGGATACCCGGTATACCACGGCCCGTCTGATAGGGGAGAAGCAAAGTCTCCCCTGTTTCAACGATATAAAGACGGAGGCTGATGCGGCTTGAGAAGACGGGGATGGATCGACGCGTTGTTTATTTTCCCGTGCGCGCTGGCGTTTGTAATGGTCATCATTGTTCCGTTCTTCATTGGTATCTATTATTCCATGACGGACTGGAACGGCGTAAATCCGGTGATTTCCTGGGTTGGCTTCATTAATTTTCAGGGTATGTTCAGCCAGCCGCAGTTTATTTATTCGTTCCTCATCACTTTGATGTACACAGCGATCAATATCGTGTTTGTCAATCTGGTCGGGTTTCTTTTGTCGCTGTTGGCAACCAGTAAGGTGCGCCTGCGCAACCTGTACCGCGCAGGGTTTTTTGTCCCGAACCTGATCGGCGGCATAGTGCTGGGATATATCTGGCAGTTTCTGTTCAACAATGTCATCTACACCCTGGGATCCAATCTTGGCATCGGGTTTTTATCGAGCTCGCTGATCTCCAAGCCCGCCACAGTCATCTGGGCGATGTCCTTTGTGAACACCTGGCAATACGCGGGCTACATTATGATGATCTATGTCGCGGCCATCCAGTCGATTTCCGAAAGCATCATGGAAGCCGCAAGCGTTGACGGCGCGAACTATTTTACGCGCATCCGGAAGATTTTGATGCCGATGATGGCCAACGCCTTCACGATCACCATCTTTTTAACGCTGACGACATCGTTCAAGCAATTCGACCTGAACTTCTCCCTGACCAACGGTGGACCGGCGCTGCGCTTTATGGGCAAGGCGATTCGCTCCAGCCAGCTGCTGGCGATGGATATCTATTCCACCGCCAACGGGCTGAACAGAATGGCGGAGGCGCAGGCGAAAGCCGTTGTGTTCTTCATCATCCTGGTCGTCTTTTCGTTGATACAGGTTTATATCAATAAGCGCAGGGAGGTGGAAGCATGAACCTGCAGCATACAAAATCCATTTCACCCGCCGGGCTGGTGGGCGGCAAAAAAAGCCGCGCCTGGCCGATCATTCTGGAGATCGGGGGCATACTTTTATTCCTGCTGTTCATGATTCCGTTCCTGATGGTGCTGCTCAACTCCGCCAAAACCGCCAAAGAGATCATCTTCGACCCGATCGCACTGCCGCAGAACTGGGCGCAGATCTTTCAAAACATCAAGCTGATCTTTGAAAACCCCACCACGGATTATATCGGCGCGTTCTTTGATTCGCTGATCATCACGGTGCTGTCGCTGGCTGTGATTTCCATCTTCTCGGCGATGTGCGCCTGGGCGCTGGTACGCAACAAAAAGAAGTGGTCCACGGTCATCTTCATGGTATTTGTCGCAGCCATGGTCATCCCGTTTCAGGTCGTCATGTTCCCGCTGGTGCGGTGGTTCAAAATCGTTGGTGATTTCCTGCGCATCCCGCTGCTTGGTTCGTACCAGGGCATTGTGTTTGCGTATCTGGGGTTTGGTTGCTCCATGTCGATATTCATCCTGCACGGCTTTATCAAGAACGTTCCGCTGGAGCTTGAGGAAGCCGCGACCATCGACGGCTGCAGCCAGGCGCGTACGTTTTTCAGCGTTGTGCTGCCGCTTTTACAGCCCGCGTTTATTACCGTGCTGATTTTAAACGGCATCTGGATCTGGAACGACTTCCTGCTGCCGTTATTGGTGCTGGGGTCCAACGGCAGGGTACAAACAATTCCGCTGGCCGTAACATCGTTTGCGGGCTCATATCTCAAACAATGGGATTTAATCCTGACCTCGACGCTGCTTGCAATGCTGCCGATTATCGTACTGTTCATCTTCGCACAGCGCTATATTATCAAAGGCATGGTGGAAGGCTCCATTAAATAGTAAAAACCGAATGAGGGAATGGCTATGGCGGATTGGTGGAAGCAATCGGTTGTGTATCAGGTTTATCCACGCAGCTTTATGGACTCCAACGGAGACGGGATCGGCGACCTGAAGGGAATCATAAAAAAGCTGGATTATATCCGCGATCTTGGA
>DAIOVG010000019.1:0-25458 GCA_036759125.1 Candidatus Limiplasma sp. | reverse complement strand
AACCACCGACACGTAGATTTTCAGTCTACTGCTCTACCGACTGAGCTACCAAGGCGAAAATGGCGACCAAGAAGGGGCTCGAACCCTCGACCTCCAGCGTGACAGGCTGGCATTCTAACCAACTGAACTACTTGGCCATAAACCATAAGGATGGTGGGAACAACAGGGCTCGAACCTGTGACCCCTTGCTTGTAAGGCAAGTGCTCTCCCAACTGAGCTATGCTCCCAGGACTGTGTACCTGATGCTCCAGTGCCGCTTTTCGAGGGCGGCGACGGATAATATCTTAACCCGCTTCCCACGTTTTGTCAAGGAATAAATCTTCAAATTTCGCAATTTTCAAACGAATCAAATCCGGTATGATTTATTCGTCGCTGCGGGTCTTGAAAATCGCCAGCGCGGAGTCCAAAACACGGTCTGCCAGCGCGCGTTTGCTCATTTGCGCAAGGGATGCTTCCGTATCCCTGGTGATGAGCGTGGCAATGTTGGTATCCGTACCAAAGCCCGCGCCGGGTTTTGTAACATCGTTGGCGACGACGATATCCAGATTCTTGGACACCAGCTTCTTGCGCGCGTTCTCAACCAGGCCTCCCGTCTCGGCGGCAAAACCGACCAGCACCTGGGTGCTTGTTTTACGCTCGCCCACCGCCTTGGCGACGTCTGGCGTTGGAACCATAGTCAGTGTGATATCATGAGCGCTCTTCTTGATCTTCTGCTCGCTTTGCTCCATGAACCGGTAATCCGACGGTGCTGCCGCCTGCACGACAATATCATACTGCGGCGCGTTTGCAAGCATCTCAGTGTACAGGTCCTGCGTTGTCTGGATGGATTTAAGCTCCACACCCGCCGGAGCAGACAGCGCAGTCGGCCCGGAGATCAGCAGGACCTCCGCGCCGCGTTCTTTGGCCGCCTCCGCAAGCGCGTACCCCATTTTGCCTGTGGATGGGTTGGAGATGAAGCGAACCGGGTCGAGCTTTTCCCGCGTTGCGCCCGCCGTAACCAGTACGCGCAAGCCAGTCAGGTCGTTTTGCAGGGATAAAAGCCGCTGTACCTCATCGGCGATATGTTCGGGTTCGGCCATGCGGCCTTCCCCCACCTCGCCGCAGGCCAGCAGGCCGCTGTCGGGCGTGATCATCATCACGCCGCGGTCCTGGAGGGTCTGGACGTTCTTTTGCGTGATTTCCGCCTGCCACATCACGGTATTCATGGCCGGAGCCATGAGAATCGGTGCCTTGGTGGCCAGCAAGGTGGTCGTCAGCATATCGTCGGCGATTCCCTGTGCCAGCTTGGCGATGATGTTGGCCGTCGCCGGGGCGACAACGAACAGATCGGCTTTGCGCGCCAGGGATATGTGCTCCACTTCCCAGCTGCGCTCGCGTGCAAAGGTGTCGGTCGTCACGGGATTTTGGCTGATGGTTTCAAAGCTTAAGGGCGTGACAAACTCCATGGCGTTTTTCGTCATGATCACATCGACATGCAAGCCGAGCTTCTTGAGTTTTGAAACCAGTATTACGGCTTTGTATGCGGCGATACCGCCCGTAACCCCGACGACGACGTTCTTAGCCATGTTATTCGCCGTCCGTGCGCACGTAGGTTAAAAGTCCGCGGTTGATTTCGTCCACTGCGACGTGCAGGGGTTTCATTTCCTTGTCGTCGATCAGCGGCTGCGCGCCGCCCAAAAGCTGCCTTGCGCGTTTGCTGGCTTCAACCACCAGCGTGTAGCGGCTGTCCGCCTTTTCGCAAAGCTCGACGATCGTCGGTTTGATAATTGCCATACCTGTTGTTCCTCCTACTCTTGCTCTATCACCGGTAAAAAGCGTACGGTTTTATGTTTTTCGGCGTCTACGATGCTTTGAAGCTCGCAGAACGCACGGTCCACATCGTCGTTAACGATTACATAATCGTATTGGCCAACCTTTTCAAATTCGCCGTAGGCGTTGTTGAGACGGCGCTGGATCTCCTCGGGGCGCTCGGCATTGCGTTTCTCCAGGCGTTTGCGAAGTTCCTCAAAGCTTGGCGCGATGACGAACACGCTGACATACTCCCTGGTGTTGCGCATCACGTTCATAGCGCCCTGCGAATCGATATCCAAAAGCACGTTCTGGTATTGCTCCAGCTTACTGTCGATCTCGCTTCTGGGGGTGCCGTAGTGGTGCCCATGAACGGTTGCATATTCCAGCAGTTCGTCATTTTGGACCATCCGCTGGAACTCAGCCTCGTCGATAAATCGGTAATCCACTCCGTCAACCTCGCCCTCGCGCGGGCCCCGTGTGGTAACGCTGCACGAAAACACAAAGCTCTTGTCGGTCGCAAGCAACCTCTTGCATAGCGTGCCTTTCCCCGCACCGGACGGACCGGAGATGATTAACAGCATTCCCTTGCGTTTGATGGTGATGCCCATATCAGTCCTGCCTCTCCTCCGCATCTTTGTTGTACGCGCGGCTTGCGATGGTTTCCGGCTGGATGGCCGAAAGCACGATTTGGTTGGAGCTCATCAGGATGACTGCGCGCGTGCGCCTTCCCTGGGTGGCGTCCAGCAGGCGCTTTTCATCCCGCGCTTCCTGGATTAAGCGCTTGACCGGCGCGCTGTCGGGGTTTACCACGGCGGCGATACGATCTACGCTTATCATGTTCCCAAAACCAATGTTGATCAGACGCATCCGCTCGTGCCCTCACTCAACGTTCTGTACCTGCTCACGAAGCTTTTCCAGCACGCTTTTCATATCCACGACACATCTGGTGATTTCCGCGTGCGATGCTTTGGAGCCGATGGTGTTGATCTCGCGGTTCATCTCCTGGAGCAGAAAGTCCATCCTGCGACCCGTTTCGCCGTCCTGGGCAAAGCAGGCCTCAAACTGTAGAAAATGGCTTTGCAGCCGGGAGAGCTCCTCGTCGATGGCGCACTTGTCCGCCAAAAGCGCGACTTCCTGCGCGATGCGGACCGGATCGGCGATGTCTGCATTCCACTCGTTCAAGCGCGTTTGCAGGCGTTCGCGGTATTCCTGTGGCACGGCCGGGGCAATGGCTGCGATCTGCTCCGCCGCAAATTTTACGGCCTGGAGATTTGCCGTCAGATCCGCCTGCAGCGCCTTGCCTTCCCGCTCCCGCATGATCTGCAAGGCGGCAAGCGCCTCCCGGAAAGTTTCCTGCAGAAGTGCAAGCACCTCGTCGGCGTCTTCATCCGCCTGCGTAACCGTCAGCGCGTCGCTGAGCTTGATCAGCTCGTACAGTGTGGGGCTGCTCATATTCAGCGCCCCGGCCGCCTCGCGGGTTTCCCGGGCGGTCAGCTCCAGCAGCTCCCTGTCCAGGGTGATGATCCTGGCATCCGCCCTTGCGTTGCGGTATACGATGGTTACCTCAAGGTGTCCGCGCTTGACAGCGCTTTCCCGTATCCATTGGCGCAGCGGGTCTTCCGCAAAGATCAGGGGCTTTGGCAGCCTGAAATTCAAATCCAGATACCGGTGGTTGACCGATTTCAGTTCCAAAACGATATCGCGGCCATCGCGGCTTTGGTGACCGCTGCCGAAACCCGTCATGCTGCGCAAGCGCTGTCCCGCCCTTCCAAAGTTCTGCCATCAGAATGGTTTCAAATTCCATTATACTACACAAACTTATGGTTGAAAAGTATTGCTTCGCGCCGGTGGTGGAAAACCCTGGTGGTTTTACATCTCAAACTGCGCTGAAAGCTTGCAGTTCACGCATTCTGATGGTATACTGAGTGGTACGGCTCGTTTGAATTTTCGTTGCGTGCCGATGCCAGAATAACCCCAAGACGGAGGAAGAAAATGCAGTATTCACTAGAGAAACTCACGGGCAACAAAGTCAAGATTTCGTTCACGGCGCCGGCCCCGGTCTTCGAGGAAGCGGTGCAGAAGGCCTATATTCAACATCGCGGACACTTTCAGGTGCAGGGATTCCGCAAGGGCAAGGCACCCCGCAAGCTGATTGAACGCCTGTACGGCGTAACGGTATTCTATGATGACGCGCTGGAACTTCTGTTCCCGGACGCGTATCTGGACGCGGTGCAGAAGGAAGATCTCCATCCCGTCGACCGCCCAAAGGTAGACGTGGAAGAGATTCAACCCGGCCAGGATGTGAAATTCACCTGTGAGGTGTTCGTCTATCCCGAGATCAAGCTCGGCGAATACAAGGGTGTGGAAGTCGCCCGCACGATGCATACCGTAACCCAGGAAGAGGTTGACGCCCGCCTCAAGCAGGAACAAAAGCAGATGGCGCGCTCCGTTGATATCACCGACCGCGCTGTGGTCGAGGGCGACGAGGTGAACCTTGACTACTCCGGCTCTGTGGACGGCGTGAAGTTCGCCGGCGGCACCGCCGAAGGCCAGCGGCTTGTGATCGGCTCCAAGTCCTTTATCCCAGGCTTTGAAGAGCAGGTTGTCGGCATGGCGATCGGCGAAGAAAAAGACATCACCGTCACCTTCCCCGCCGAATACCACGCCGAAGAGCTCAAAGGCAAGGACGCAGTTTTCCATATTAAGATCAACGGCATCAAGAACGAAGAGCTGCCTGCGCTCGACGACGATTTCGCCGCAGATGTCAGCGAGTTCGAAACGCTGAAGGATTATACCGAGGACCTGAAAAAGAAGCTGCAGGAAACTGCCGATGAGCAGGCAACCTCGCAGGCCAAGCAGGCTCTGGTGCAGAAGGTCACAGAGAATGCCGAGATCGACATTCCCGATCCTATGGTGGAGGATAAGCTCAACGATCAGCTTAAGGAAATGGACTGGCGCTTGCAGCAGCAGGGCCTGAACCTTGCCCGCTACATGGAGCTCACCGGCCAGACCGAAGCCCAGATGCGTGATATGTACCGTTCGGAAGCGCGCAATAACCTGAAAACCGAGCTGGTGCTTGCCGAGATCATCAAGGTAGAAAACGTTGAAGCCGATCCTGAGAAGGTCGATGAGATGCTCAAGGATTACGGCGATGCGATGGGCAAGACGCTGGAAGACCTCAAAAAGGAGCTCAACGAAAACCAGCTTCACTACTTTGAGGACCGCGCCAAGACCAATGCCGCTTTGGACATGCTGTGGAACAGCGCCAAAGTAACTGACGAGAAAGAAAAGAAAGAACCGGCCAAGAAAGCGGATGCGGACAAGGATGAGACCGAGCCCAAGAAAGCCGCCCCCAAAAAGGCCGCCGCCAAGAAACCGGCAGCCAAAAAAGCCCAGGCCGAAGAATAAATCACCCTTTCCCCCATTGACACAGGAGTGAACACAATGAGCTATTTAGTCCCCATGGTCATCGAACAAACCAACCGCGGCGAGCGTTCGTTTGACATTTATTCCCGCCTTTTGAAAGATCGTATTGTCTTTCTGGGCGGCGAGATTACCGACGACGTTGCCAACCTCGTCGTCGCGCAGATGCTGTTTTTGGAAATGGATAATCCCGACGCGGATATCTCCCTGTACATCAACAGCCCCGGCGGCAGCGTAACCGCCGGAATGGCGATTTACGACACGATGAACTACATCAAACCCGCCGTGCGCACGGTTTGCATCGGCATGGCCGCCTCCATGGGCGCCTTCCTGCTGATGGCCGGGGAAAAAGGCAAGCGCCTGGCGCTTCCCAATTCGGAAGTCATGATTCATCAGCCGCTTGGCGGCGCATCCGGCCAGGCGTCGGATGTGCAGATCCGCGCGGAATGGCTGCTAAGGACCAAGCACAAGATGAACAAGCTCATCGCCGATATGACCGGGCAGCCCCTTTCCCGCGTGGAAAAGGATGCCGATCGCGATTTCTTCATGGATGCCAAGGAGGCATTGAAATACGGGATCATCGACGAGATCTATGAGCCCCGCAACGGCAAAAAGGAGTAGCCTATGTCCGATACGATGAATCCCAATCTCCCCAAGCTCAAGCGCTGCAGCTTCTGCAACAAGACCTCCGAGCAGGTACACCGCCTGGTCGCCGGGCCTAACGCGCAGATCTGCGACGAGTGTATCGCGCTGTGCAACGAGATCATTCAGGATGATTATCAGTCACTGGAAGAGCTCTCAGCGGTCGAGCTTCCACGCCCCAAAGAGCTTAAGGAGATCCTGGACCAGTATGTTATCGGCCAGGAGGATGCCAAGCGCACCCTGAGCGTGGCGGTGTACAACCACTACAAGCGCATTGATTCTCCCCCGCCCGCTGGCGACCTGGAACTGCAGAAAAGTAACATCCTCATGCTTGGGCCGACCGGCTGCGGGAAAACTTTTCTGGCGCAGACCCTGGCCAAGATTTTGCAGGTGCCGTTTGCCATCGCCGACGCCACCAGCCTGACCGAGGCCGGATACGTGGGCGAAGACGTGGAAAACATTCTGCTTCGCCTGATCCAGAACGCGGATTACGATATCACGGCCGCGCAGCGCGGGATCATCTATATCGATGAGATCGACAAAATTGCCCGCAAGTCTGAAAACCCCTCCATCACCCGCGACGTCAGCGGCGAGGGCGTACAGCAGACACTGCTCAAAATTCTCGAAGGCACGGTCGCAAACGTACCCCCGCAGGGCGGGCGCAAGCACCCCCATCAGGAGTTTTTGCAGATCGATACCACCAACATACTGTTCATCTGCGGCGGCGCGTTTGACGGGCTGGAGCCCATCATTGAGCAGCGCATCGGCAAGAAGGCGATGGGCTTTGGCGCTGAAGTGAAAACAGCCGCCGAAAAGAACACCTCAAGGCTGTTCAAGGACGCGCGTCCAGAGGACCTGATCAAATTCGGTTTGATCCCGGAATTTGTCGGCCGTCTTCCTATCGTGGTTTCCTTAAACCAGCTGGACGAGGATGAGCTCATCCGCATCCTGACCGAGCCCCGAAACGCGCTGGTCAAGCAATATGTATATCTGATGGATTTGGACGGCGTTGAACTTCTGTTCGAGCCGGAAGCCCTGAAGATGATTGCAAAGCAATCCATGGAGCGCAAATCCGGCGCGCGCGGGCTGCGTTCGATTATCGAAAAGCTGATGCTGGATACGATGTTCGACCTGCCCAGCCGCTCCGACATCGCACAGTGCCTGATTACCGCCAAAAGCGTGGAAGGCATGGAGAAGCCCAAGCTGATTCAAAGCGACGAGCCCGTTCGCAAACCCAGAACCGTACATCATCCGGAAACGGCGAAAAAGAAAAGCCACGCCGGTTGAACCATACTAAGGAGGAAACTATGGAACAGGCCAAGCGTAAAAAGCCATTGACTCGCCTCCCAGTGCTTCCGCTCAGAGGGACAATGGTCTTTCCGCATATGGTGCTGCATTTTGATGTGGGACGCGCCAAGAGCGTATCCGCACTGGAAAAAGCGATGCTTGAAGACCAGCGCATCTTTTTGGTCGCGCAGCGTGACGCTGACGTGGACAACCCCGCGCTGGATGATTTATACACCGTAGGCACCATTGCAAAAGTCAAACAGGTGCTCAATCTGCCGGGCGACAGCCTTCGCGTGCTGGTCGCCGGTGAAAAGCGCGCGAAACTCAAAGCGATCGTACAGGACGAACCGTTTCTCCTGGCCGAGCTGACCGTCGTATCCAACCGCAGACCCAAGGACACCGACGAGATGCAGGCGCTGATTCGCACCACGCACGCGATCTTCGAGGAATACTGTTCGCAGAGCATGCGCGTGTCCCAGGAAACCCTGCAAAACGTCATGTCCATCCACAAGCCCGATCAGCTGGCAGATGTGATCGCCGCGAACGCGATCACACAATTCTCGGCCCGCCAGGAGCTTTTGGAGATCACCAACGTGCAAAAGCGTTTGGAAAAGCTCTGCACCATCCTTCTGCGGGAAACCGAGCTCAGCGAGCTGGAGAAAAACATCCAGGCGCGCATCAAGCAGCAAATCGAGAAAAACCAGAAGGATTTCTACCTGCGTGAGCAGATCAAAGCCATCCAGACGGAGCTGGGCGACAAGGACCAGACCGACGTGGAAGAGCTGCGCGAGCGGCTGGAAAAAACCCCGCTCAACGATGAAGCCCGCCAAAAGGCCGAACGCGAGCTGGACAGGCTTTCGCATATGATGCCCGGCACACCCGAGGTGAACATCAGCCGTACCTATGTGGAATGGATTTTGGATATCCCCTGGGGCACGATCACCGAAGACAATCTCAACCTCAAGCACGCGCGCAAGATTCTCGACCACGATCACTACGGCCTTAAGGACGTAAAGGATCGCATCATCGAGTACCTTGCGGTGCTTCGCATGAAAAAGGATATGAAGGGTCCCATCCTCTGCTTTGTCGGCCCTCCCGGCGTCGGGAAAACCAGCATTGTCCGCGCGGTAGCGCAGTCCGTCGGCCGTAAATTCGTGCAGATGTCCCTTGGCGGCGTACGCGATGAAGCGGAGATCCGCGGCCACCGGCGCACCTATGTGGGCGCAATCCCCGGCCGCATTATCGCCGGGCTGAAACAGGCCGGCAGCATGAACCCCGTATTCCTGTTTGACGAAATCGATAAGATGTCCAGCGATTTCCGCGGCAATCCCGCAGCGGCGATGCTGGAGGTTCTCGACGGCGAACAGAACTACGCGTTCCGCGACCATTACATGGAGCTCCCGGTGGATTTAAGCCGCGTGATGTTCATCACCACGGCCAACACGGTTGATTCCATTCCCCCGGCGCTTTTGGACAGGCTGGAGATTATCGAAGTTCCCAGCTATACTGAGCTGGAAAAGCTCAAAATCGCCTCCAAGCACCTGCTGCCAAAGCAGGTGAAGGAGCATGGGCTTCCTGTAAACGGCGTTACGATGTCCAATCCCGTAATCCTCAAGCTGATCGACGGCTACACCCGTGAAGCGGGCGTCCGTACGCTGGAACGACAGGTGGCGCGCATTGTGCGCAAAGCTGCCGTGGAAATTTTGGATTCGTCCGCCGATTCCATCACCGTTACCGCTGCAAAACTCAGAAGCTATCTGGGCGCGCCGCGGTTTACGCGCGAAGACCTGGAAAAGGAGAACCTCGTCGGCATTGTCAACGGCCTGGCCGTCACCTCGGTCGGCGGCGAAACCCTGGCTGTGGAATGCTCCATCATGCAGGGTAACGGCGCGCTGCAGCTGACCGGCAAGCTCGGCGACGTGATGCAGGAAAGCGCAAAAGCCGCCCTGTCCTGGGTGCGTACCAATTCGGAAGCCTGGGGCCTCTCAACGAGTTTCTTCAAAGAACACGATATCCACTTCCACGTTCCCGAGGGCGCCGTACCCAAGGACGGTCCCTCGGCGGGTATCGCCATGACCACCGCGCTTACCAGCGCGATCCTCGCCATTCCTGTCCGGCAGGACGTGGCAATGACGGGTGAAATCACCCTGCGCGGCCGGGTGCTGCCCATCGGCGGGTTAAAGGAAAAGCTGCTGGCAGCAAACCGCGCGAACCTGAAAACCGTCCTGATCCCCAAGGGCAACCTCAAGGATCTGGAAAACGTTCCGGACGTTGTACTGCACAAGCTCAACATCGTCCCGGTTGAACGAATGACCGATGTACTCCCCCACGCGCTGACGGCCGTGCCGATGTGCAAGCCCTCTCTGTGCGAGTTCCCTGCTCTGGCGGCGCTGTCCAAGGGCGATCATACCACCTACCCAAGGGCATAACGCATGGAGATTAAGAGCGCCGTATTTGTGACCAGTATGGCCGATTACAACGAGGCTGCGCCCATCACCCTGCCGCAACTGGCGGTGGTGGGCCGCAGCAACGTTGGTAAAAGCTCGCTGATCAACACGCTCTGCCGCAGCAAAAAGTTATGCAAAACCTCCGCTACGCCCGGTAAAACCCGTTTGATCAACGTATTTCTCATCAACGACTCGTTCCACCTCGTCGATCTGCCCGGCTATGGCTTTGCCAAGGTAAACCGGCAGGAAAAAAAGCGCTGGGGCGACATGATGGAAACATACTTCCGCGAAAGCACCCTGCTGAAGCACGTATTGCAGCTTGTTGATATACGCCATGAGCCAACGGACGACGATGCCTCCATGGCGGCCTTTTACCGCAGCATGGGCATTCCCTTTACGGTCATCGCCACCAAGGCGGATAAAATCAGCCGGGGTGCGCGGATGAAACATCTCGCGCCTATCTGCCGTATTATGCAAAAACAACCCTGGGAGGTCATCTTGTTTTCAGCGGAAGACCAAACAGGCCGGGACGAACTGCTCAAGCACATCGATACCATCCTGGTTTGACCCAAGCGTCATCCCACTTTGTTGATAGGGGGAGATCGATATGATTCATGTAGAAACGCTTCCAAAAACACCGGAGGGAGTCCGTCCGTTCCTGTCGCTGCCCAAACGGCTGTACCGCAAGGATCCCTATTGGGTCCCGCCGATGAAGCGCATGGAGGTTCATCACCTGATCGGGGTGCATAATCCCTGGCGCAATGGCCCGCACGCGCTGTTTTTGGCGTATGATGACGAACGCCCCGTGGCGCGGGTGCTCGCCGGGGTGGACGAGCGCGTGAACGAGCGCCTGCAGCAGCAGCGCGGCTATATCGCCCTGTTTGAAAGCGAAAATAACATGGAGTACGCGCGCGCTGTTTTGGACGCGGCAGTACATTTTTTGAAGCAACAGGGCGTAACCGTCATCATCGGCCCCAGCGAACCCGGCTTTGACGACTACACCGAGGGGCTGCTCTACGAAGGCTTTGACAGTCTTAACTCCCTGTTCAACCCCTACAATCCGCCGTACTACCATCATTTTTTTACAGAGTACGGGTTTGAAAAGTACCGCGACCATAACGCGTATCTTCTCAAGATGAGCGAGTTCCCCGCGGAGATGTACCAGCGGCTTTCGGATATGGCGCAGAACCGCTTCGGGTTCCGCGTGGTACCGGCGGACATCAGGCCGGACAACCAGGAAGAGCTTGCACGCGATGTGGCCAACATGATCGCCAAGGCCCTCCCCCCCGATTCGGACGTCACACCGCCGACGATCGATGATATACTCTACGAGTTAAAATCGCTATTGCGTTACACCAAGGCCGATCTGCCCGTAATTGCCTACGCCGGGGACCGCATGGTTGGCGTTGCAGTGGCGTTTTCGGATTACTCGCGGCTTGCCAAGGCCATCAACGGCAGACTGTTCCCCTTTGGCTGGGTGGCAAGAATCTTCCATAAGGTCCGCTCCGCCCGCTGCTCCATGGTGTTTGTCGCGCCGGACTTCCACAACAAGGCTGTCAACGCAGCCATGATACTGGAGATGTACAAACGCGCCAAGCAGCTAGGGATTCAGGCCTTTGAGCTTTCGGCCGTCGATGAAACCAATCTGCAAAGCGCAATTTCGCTTGAGCGCGCAGGCGCAAGGCATTACCGCACCTACCGGCAGTATCAGCTGAACATCTGATGCGCAAGTAAAGGCCCCGCCTGGTACCAGGCGGGGCCTTTTGATTTCACTTACATTACAGGGTTAGCGGGTTGGCGCGTTGCATTGCAGGCATGGTATCAGCGAACTGTATGGGGCCGTATTCACCTCTCCGTACGTAAAGGACGCCATCGGCAGGTATTTTGAGTTGACCGAATCACAATTGGGATCGGCGTGGTAATACTTGCCGCCGCTTGCATTATAGTAAAGCAGGGTGCTTGCGGGCGGCACAGGCGTTACGGTTGTACGGGGCGCGGGAGTATACAGCGCGTCGATATTGTCCGGAAGCGGCGTTTCCGTCGGTGTGGTTTCATTTGTCGAAAGAGTATTGGGATCCACGTACCAGTCCCCGTCCTCAAGGCTCATAAGGATGTTGAAGCGATAGCGCACGGGGTCGTTGCCGTTATTTTTGTCGATGGTTGCGCTCATGGTAATAGCGCGCGATGTATCACCGGCAGAGCCGGAGATGGCTTCAATGGTGTACTCTATAGGCGTGCGGTTGGCGACGAGGTTGAACAAGGCGTTCGCCGGATCGGCTTTCCCGGAGCGCCAGGAGAGCATCACATAGGTAAGCATCGTTTCAATGTCGTTTTTGCCCCAATTGTCCATAAAGGCGGCAAGCCGGAGACCTGCTTCGGTCTCAGCCGGGGTAAGCTCTACAGGTTCCGTGGTCTGGGGCGCCTGATCCGGCGAGTATCCCAGGGCTTCTGCCGACGGTTCCTCGGTGATCGATGGCGTAGGCTGCGGCGTAATATTGTTGTTGCTCTTCACCATATCGCTGCTCGCGCCAGAAAGCATCATCACAATCAGCACAATGCACATCAGGCCATAGCCGATGGTGACGCCGGTTCGTACAGACGAGCTGAACAGCTGCCTGTACCAGAGCATCCCGACGGATGCCGCGCTGGCAGTCATAAACAAATACCGCAGCAGATCAAAACCCTCGTCCCGCAGCGCGATGCAAACCACAAAGATTAGCGGTAGAATGATATACAAAAGCATTTTCAGCCAATTATCGATTTGAAAGGGCTGCTTAGGCCGCTTGATGGGCGGCTGTTCCGGCGGCATGCCTCCCCCGCCTCCGCCGTATGCGGGAAAACCGTTTGTTGCGCCGCCTGGCTGCCCTGCGGGCTGCTGCATGGCATACAATGGCTGTCCGTAAGGCGGGTAGCCCATTGACTGCTGGGGAACGGCTTGCTGCATCGTGGGGATGACCGGTTCCGCCTGCATGACGGACGGCGGTACGTAGCCCTGCGCTCTGCCATTGACAGGAAGAGGACTCTGTCCCTGGGCAGCGTTGGCCAGGGGAGGCAGCGGCGCTCCGGTGTACGGAACCGAATAGCCCGGCACATTCAGGGTATAACTGCCCTGTACACCTGATGGCTCCACCGGATATGGCATATTGCCAAAGCCTGTGTTTTGCGGGGCATACGCCTGAAACGATGCGGTATTTTGCGGCGGCATGGGGCTGTAGTACATGCTCTGCGGCATACTGAACGGATCGCCAGATCTACTGATAGGCGCGTCAAAATCCGGCTTTGGCTTCTGGGTGAAATCCAAGTCCGGATTGGGCGCTGCCTGGCGTTTGCCGAAGCCCCTTTTCTGCATACCATAGGTAGGCGTAGAGGTATATTTCGAACGGCCTGAATTCATGCGTGATCTCCTTCGGATATCCTCATCCGGGTACAGTAGGAAGACCACCATTATAACATATATTTCTTTTTTGTAAACAAGATGATGTAAATTATGACTAACTCACAACAAATGTAACATTTTAGAAGTTTCTTCCAGCGCTCTGCCGCGTTATACCACCTTGGCTTCCAGTTCCGGTTTGGGCTCGTGGTATTCTGCGCCTTCGTTGTAGTACACCTTTTCCGGCGGGATTTCTAAAAGCTCAGGGTTTTTCAGGCATTGGTTCATAATGGTGAACATCTTGGCAAAGGTCGCGCCGGCGCAAACGCGCTCGTCAACCGTTATACCAACAGGAATTCTGGCGTAACGCACAGGTTCGCCTTTGGCGTTGATGGTATAGCCCCGGTTTGGGGTGCCAAGGCCGAAAAACATGCTGGTATTGCCGAAATTATAGATATGATGATATACGCTCTTGAGGCCGATGGATGCGTTGTTTGTCAGCCACAGGCCGACATGGAAGGGCAGCTCGTCGATCAATACGCCCGGCATGATACCATAGCGGTCCAAAAACCGCAGAAGCCACACGATACAGGAGGTCAAACCGGGTACCTTCAGCACGAAACGCGCGATCCTGATCGCCCCGCCCGGCATTTCGTTTTTACGGTTTTCCTCAACCTTCTTGTTCACACGCGCCTGTACATCATAAATGGTGTCGCTGGGATCAAAACGGACTTTGATCGTGTTTTCCTTGATGCTTCCATCCTCGGTATCCATCAGTACGACCAACGCGCAGGTAAGCTCGGTGCGGTTAAAATATTGCTTATTAATAATGAAGCGGTTAATTTCCGGAACCTGCGAAATGGCGCGGACATAAGCTGCGATCAGCAACTGCAGAAATGTGATTTTAATCTTCTCGTCTCTGGCCTTTTGGGCGATGTAACGCATCATCGGTTCGTAATCCAGGTCATGGCTCAGGTAAACCATCGCATCGCAGCGCATTGGCATCACATAGGGCGTAGCCTCTATGATGGGATCCAAATGACGCACACGGCGACCATCATGCCGTCGTCCAAACAAAATATTCTCCCTTTCATTAGTCAGTATAAACGTAAACATTGTATCCTTTCACCCATCATTCGTCAAGGCAGCCTTGACCCGCCTGCGGCAGTGCGCTATACTGGAGGAAATTTTTCCCGGAGGACTATCATGCAAATCACGATGAACGCGTATGGAATGGACCCCCATAACAATCCTGTTACGGAATATACGATCACAAACGCGCCTGGCGCATCCGTATCGGTGATGGATCTCGGCGCCACGGTGACCCGCATCCTGATGCCGGATCAAAACGGCAAGCTGGGCGACGTTGTGCTGGGCTATGACACCGCCGAAGGCTATATGCAAAACGGCGGCTACCTTGGCGCGTTAATCGGGCGCTTTGGCAACCGCATCGGCGACGCGAGCTTCGATTTGGACGGAAACACCTATCCCTTACAAGCCAACAACGGCAAGAACAACCTGCATGGCGGCCCGGAAGGCTTTGATCGAAGGATGTTCTCGGTTGCGGAAATCCAAAACGGACTCCGCTTCACGCTGACAAGCCCCGACGGCGATCAGGGATTCCCCGGAACGCTGCAGGTCACAGCGGACTACACATTGAGCGACGACAATGTATTTTCCATCCGCTATCACGCGGTGACGGACAAACCCACCCTTGTCAACCTGACCAACCACAGCTATTTTAACCTAGACGGCCATGATGCGGGCGATGTAAAGGATCTTGTTTTGCAGGTATTTGCGGATGCGGTCACCGAGGTAGACAACGGCCTGATCCCCACCGGGACGCTGATCCCTGCGGCGGACGTAGTATACGGCTTTCAAACGCCGACCAGAGTGGGCGACGTGTTGGATCACCCCGACGCGGCCATGAAAAACGCCGGCGGTGTGGATTTCAACTTTTGCGCGGGGAAACCCGGACAGAATAAGCGGATCGCAACCCTTTACTCGCCCAAAACCGGGCGTGAAATGCAGGTGTTTACCGATTTGCCCGGCGTGCAGGTCTATACCGGACAGGGCCTTAACCAAACTGGCAAAGGCGGCGTGCAGTATCACCCATACGCCGGATTGTGCCTGGAAACGCAGGGCTACCCGGATGCGATCCACCACGCCAACTTTCCCAGCGTTGTCCTCCGGCCCGGCGAGGAATACATAACCGAAACCAGCTTCCGCTTTTCGGTACGGTAGGAATTGACAAGCGCACGTATTGCGTGCTAGGATAATCTCAACCTGAATATAGAAACGGAGTTGAAAGGATGCGCAAATAACCCTGCCGCCCTAAACCTTTAGGGACACGAGACCAGTCAGCAACAAAGCTTGGCTTGTTTTCGTATGGCGGGATTGCGCAGCCGTAAGGCTCTGTTTTTCTTTGCCGTCCCTTGCCTTTCCAATGAGGTGATCTGATGGCTCTTTTACAAATGAATTCTATAAGCTTTGCCTATGAAGGCAGCTACGACAACGTATTTGACAACCTCTCCTTTCAGGCGGATACCGACTGGCATCTGGGTCTGATCGGGCGCAACGGACGCGGGAAAACCACGCTGCTGCGCATACTGTCCGGGGAGCTTTCGGCGCAGGGAACGATCATCCTGCCGCTACGCCCGGCGCTGTTCCCATTCGCCGTCCCCGATCCCACGCAGATTGCCATGGATACCATGCTTTCGTTTGCGCCGCTGGAACCCCAGTGGCGTGTGATGGCGGAAGCCTACCCGCTGGGATTGACGGACGAGCTGCTCTCCCGCCCCTATGCCACGCTTAGCCGCGGCGAGCAGACCAAGCTGCAATTGGCGGCGCTCTTCGCCCGGGACGACAGCTATCCGTTGATCGACGAACCCACCAACCATCTGGATCTGGAAGGCCGCGAGATGGTCGCGGAGTATCTGGCTAAAAAACGAGGATTCCTGCTGGTCAGCCATGACAGGCACTTCCTCAACCGCTGCATCACCCATACCCTGTCGCTCAACCGTTCCACCGTTACGGTGCAGCGCGGAGATTACGACAGCTGGGAGCTGGACCTTCGCCGCAAAAACGAAGCCGAGCAAGCCCGCAACGAGCAATTGAAAAAGGAAATTGTCACACTCCAAAAATCCGCGCGCAGACAGGCAGATTTTGCCAACAAAGCAGAGAAGGGTAAATTTAACGTACACCCAAGCGAAGTCGCTGCTGTGGATCGGGGATATGTCGGCGCGCGGGCGGCGGCGATGATGAAGCGTTCCTTAGCCACACGGGCAAGGATTAAACGCGACATTCAGGAGAAAGAAACGCTGCTCAAGGATACCGAACGCATCGGATTATTGAAGCTGAAACCGCTCGAACATCCGAAACAACGGCTGATTGAAGTGCGGGACGCCTCCGTACGCTACGGCGAGCGCACGGTCTGCGATCAGCTTTCGTTTACGGTGGAACGTGGTGAGTGCATCGCGCTTGCAGGGCCAAACGGCTGCGGAAAGTCGAGCGTATTGAAAACCATCTGTAGCCTTTCCAACGCGCTGCAGGGAAGCGTAAGCATCGCCAGCGGCCTGAAGATCAGCTATGTTCCGCAGTCGACCGAGCATCTGCACGGCGAACTGAACCATTTCATCGCCCAGACGTCTGCCGATGAAACGCTGTTCAAGGCTATACTCCGCAATATGGATTTCGGGCGGCAGCAGTTTGACAAGGACATCGCCCAGTACTCCGAGGGACAAAAAAAGAAGCTGCTTTTAGCCCGCAGCCTGTGCGAAAAAGCGCATCTTTTTGTTTGGGACGAACCCCTGAACTATATTGATGTCTACAGCCGTGTACAGCTGGAAGAGCTGTTACTGGCCTTCCAGCCTACGATCCTGCTGGTAGAGCACGACCGCGCGTTTTTAACCCGCGTGGCCACAAGAATTATCCATATGTAACGCGTTATGGTTGTATGTGCGCAAGGAGCGCTTCCAGGGTAACGCCAGCGAATCCGGGCATGTTGTAGTCCGCCAGCGGCAGATTTTCACGGCTGCCGATGCCAACGGCCAGCATGCCCGCGTTTTTTGCGGCCTGTACACCTGCTTCGGCATCCTCAAACACCACGCATTCCCCCGCCGGAACGTTAAGCTCCTGGGCGCACTTTAAAAACACCTCAGGATCTGGCTTTGCCTTTTGTACCTTGTTGCCGTCGATCACCGCGTCAAACAAATCGGTAATCTTCAGCTTTTCCAAAACCAGGTCCGTATTCTTGCTCGCGCTGCCAAGTCCCACGCGGTAACCGGCCTTGCGGGCTTCCATAATAAATGCCTTCACGCCGGGTAGGATTTCATCTTCGCGAAGCTGGTTGATAAATTCCAGATAGCGGTCGTTTTTCCAGGTGGCGTATTTCGTTTTCTCATCGTCCGAAAGGGTCAAGCCGCCGATCTCCAGAACGATTTCCAGAGAGCGCACACGGCTGACGCCCTTGAGGCGTTCGTTATCCTGCTTGGTAAAGGGAATACCGAGCGTATCCGCCAGCTCTTTCCATGCGGCAAAGTGATACTTCGCGGTATCCACGATCACGCCGTCCAGGTCAAATATCCATCCCCTGATCATGTGTTTCATCCCTACTTCACGTCCGGTTGGGTGTAGCCGACCTTCTTCTTCACCTTGTTCAGCGTGCGCGCCGCGCGCTTTGCCACGATTTCCGCGTTGCGGCTTAAAACGCCCTGCACGTATGCTTTATCGGCCATCAGGCGGTCAAACTCACTCTGGATGGGGCGCAGCGCTTCGATCACGACCTCGGCTACCGTGTTTTTCAGGTCGCCGTAGCCCTTGCCGGAAAGCTCTTCGACCACCGATTCAATCGTCTTGCCGGTCAGCGCCGCCGCAATGGACAGCAGGTTGCTTACGCCGGGCTTGTTTTCCGGGTCGAAGCGGATAACCGCTTCGGAATCAGTGACGGCGCGCTTGATCTTGCGGCGGATGTCGTCGGGCCTGTCCAGCATGCTGATGTAGGTGTCTTCCGTGTCGGACTTGCTCATCTTGCTCGTGGGCTCCTGCAGGCTCATGACACGGCTGCCGATTTTGCCGATATAGGCTTCGGGCACGGTGAACACATCGCCGTAGATGTTATTGAAACGGATTGCCAGATCGCGCGTCAGCTCCAGGTGCTGCTTCTGGTCCGAACCGACAGGAACGAGATTGGACTGGTATAGAAGGATATCTGCGGCCATCAGCACCGGGTAGGTGAACAAACCCGCGTTGATATTGGCCTCGTTCTTGGCGGATTTCTCCTTGAACTGGGTCATGCGCTGCAGCTCGCCCATATAGGTAAAGCAATTCAAAATCCAGGCCAGCTCCGCATGTGCGGGCACATGGCTCTGGCAATAGATCATATTCTTGTCGGGATCGAGCCCCGATGCGATATACAGCGCCGCAAGCTCCAGTGTACGCCTGCGCAGATCTGCGGCGTTCTGCCGCAGGGTGATGGCGTGCATATCGACAATCGCATAGAAACACTCGTATTCGTTTTCCAGCAGCTTAAAGTTGCGAATCGCGCCGATGTAGTTGCCAATCGTCAGCACGCCGGACGGCTGAATACCGGAATAAATAACGGGTTTCCTTTGCATGGTCTGATCGGTCATGGTTCACCCTCCGTTAGGCAGTTCAATACAGAAACATGAGATGCTAGCTAGCATCTCATGATCTGATCCTGTGATATCTTATTGTAACACTGTTGGGGAAAATGTAAAACCCCTGTCATGAAAGAATTGAAGCGCTCAGGCCTTCAGCGCTTCGATGATCTTGTCGGTAATTTCCTGGGTGCCGACAGACGGCATACCCGCGGCAATATCACCCGTGCGGTAGCCCTGTGCGAGAACCGATTCGATGGCGGCCTCGATCGCATCGGCTTCCTCCGAAAGATCAAACGACATCCGCAGCATCATCGCCGCCGACAGGATGGTCGCGATGGGGTTGGCAATCCCCTTGCCCGCGATATCCGGCGCGGAGCCGTGAATGGGTTCGTACATGCCGCAGGTGCTCTTGCCAAGCGACGCGGAGGCCAGCAGCCCGATGGAGCCGGTCAGCTGGGATGCTTCGTCCGACAGGATATCGCCAAACAGGTTGCTGGTCACCATCACGTCAAACTGTGACGGATCCTTGATCAGCTGCATGGCGGCGTTATCCACCAGCATATCGGAGTATTCCACATCAGGATAGTCCTTAGCGAGCTCATGCATCACCTCGCGCCACAGGCGGGAGGATTCCAGCACGTTGGCCTTATCCACGCTGCAAATCTTATTTCTGCGCTTCTTGGCGGCCTCGAAGGCAACCACGCCGATGCGGCGGATCTCTTCCACCGAATATTTCTCAGTATCGTAGGCATAGGGCCCCATATCGCCCTCTCCCCTGCCGCGCTCGCCGAAATACAGGCCGCCGGTCAGCTCGCGCACGATCAGCACGTCGACCCCACGGGCCGTAATATCCTGCCGAAGCGGAGAGGCGGACGCCAGCACCTGCTGGAGTTTCACCGGGCGGAGGTTTGCAAACAGGCCCATTTCCTTGCGCAAGCCCAGCAGTGCCCGCTCAGGGCGCAGGTGCCCGGGCAGGGTTTCCCATTTCGCGCCGCCGACCGCGCCCAGAAGCACGCTGTCGCTTGCCAGCGCGGCTTTCAAAGTATCGGCGGGCAGCGGTTCGCCGGTCTTGTCGATGGCGCAGCCACCCGCGTCCATCTCGGTCATATTGAAGGTATGGCCGTATTTCTCACCGATGACCGTAAGCACCTCGGCTGCGCTTTTCACGATCTCCGGCCCGATACCGTCGCCGGGGATGAGGACGAGATTGTAATTCATTCGAATACGCCCTCCTTCATCGCCTGCATCAGCCCGCCCGCTTCAATGATGCCCTGTAAAAACGGCGGGAAGGACGGGAAGGTCGCGGTGACGCCCGTGGTTTCGTTCACGAGCACGCCGGCGGACAAATCCACGCTCAGCTTGTCGCCCGTGCGGATTTCCGCGTCGCAGACGATGATCGGCAGGCCGATGTTGATGGCGTTGCGGTAGAAGATACGCGCAAAGCTCTTGGCGACCACGCAGCTGATGCCCGCCGCCTTAATGGCAAGCGGAGCGTGCTCACGCGAGGAACCGCAGCCGAAGTTCGAACCGGCGGCGATGATATCGCCCGGCTGAATTTTACTGAGGAATTCCTTGTCGATGTCTTCCATGCAGTGCCTGGCAAGCTCCGCAGGATCCGAGGTGTTTAAATACCGGGCGGGGATGATGACGTCGGTATCGACATTATCCCCATAGCAGATGGCGTTTCCGTTCAGTTTCATATGCTCTTTCCTCCCTTAGCCCAGCATGTCCGGCGTGGCAAGTTTCCCCATCACGGCGGATGCCGCAGCGACAGCCGCGCTGGACAGGTACACTTCGCTTTCCGTGTCGCCCATACGGCCGACAAAGTTACGGTTGGTGGTCGCCACGCAGCGCTCGCCCTTGGCAAGGATGCCCATATGGCCGCCTAGACAAGGCCCGCAGGTGGGTGTGGATACGGCGCAGCCCGCGTTGACAAAAATGTCGAACAGGCCTTCATGCATCGCGTCCATCCAGATTTTCTGGGTCGCGGGGATCACGATTACGCGCACCCCCTGGGCAACCTTGCGGCCCTTGAACACCTTGGCGGCGTCGCGCAGATCGGACAGCCTGCCGTTGGTGCAGGACCCGATAACGACCTGGTCGATCTTCACGTCGCCGATTTCGTCAAAGGTTTTGCCGTTTTCCGGCAGGTGCGGGAAGGCAACAATGGGCTTGAGCTTGGACAAATCCATTTCAATGGTGCGGGCATAGACCGCATCCGCGTCCGCCGCGTACACCTTCGGCTCTTTCGCGCCGTGCTCCTTGAGATAGGCAAGCGTCTGCTCGTCTACGGGGAAGATGCCGTTCTTGCCGCCAGCCTCAATTGCCATGTTGCAGATGCACAGGCGGTCGTCCACCGTCAGCTCCTTCACACCCTCGCCGGAGAACTCCAGCGACTGGTACAGGGCTCCATCCACGCCGATCATCTTGATCAGGTGCAGGATCACGTCCTTGCCGGATATATCGGCGTTGGGTTTGCCGGTCAGAACGACGGAAATCGCTTCGGGTACGCGCAGCCAAACCTTGCCGCTTGCCATGGCCGCAGCCATATCGGTGGACCCCACGCCCGAAGAAAACGCGCCCAGCGCGCCGTAGGTGCAGGTGTGGCTGTCCGCGCCGATCACCAGATCGCCCGCAGTCACCATGCCGCGTTCCGGCAGCAGCGCGTGTTCTACGCCGACCTCGCCGACATCGAAAAAGTTCTTGACACTTTTCTCGGTTGCGAAATCACGTACCTTTTTCACCTGCTCGGCAGCCTTGATGTCTTTGTTGGGGGTGAAGTGATCCATCACCAGGGCGATCTTTTCACCGTCGAACACACGGCCGCAGCCGCATTTGCGGAACTCGTTAACCGCTACCGGTGCGGTGATATCGTTGCCCAATACCAGATCGCAGCTTGCTACGATCATATCCCCGGCTTGCACCGCGTCCTTGCCGCAGTGCGCAGCCAGTATCTTTTGGGTCATCGTCATGGACATTTGGCAGTACCCTCCTTATGATGCAGATAATATTCAATCGAATCCGCCAGGGCTTCCCAGCTGGCGGCGATGATATCGGTGTTGACGCCCGTAGTGGTCCAGTCCATTTCGCCGTCGGAGCTTTCAATCAGCACGCGGACGCGGGATGCGGTCGCGGCTTTGCCGGTCAGCACCCGCACCTTGTAGTCCACCAGACGTACGTCGTTGAGCTGCGGGTAGAACACGCTCAGCGCCTTGCGCAGCGCCGTATCCAATGCGTGCACAGGGCCGTTTCCCATGGCGGCGGTCATCTCCAGCACGTCGCCGACCTGTACGGAAAGCATGGCCGACGCGCTCTGGCTTTCATCGGGGTGTGGGAACTCGCCGCTGGTGCGGTACATCCCCAGGCTGAAATGCGGGTGGAAACAGCCCAGAATTTTCAGCGCCATAAGCTCAAAGCTCGCGTCGGCGCTTTCGAACTGATACCCCTCATGCTCGAGTTCCTTGGTTTTTTCCACGATGCGGGTTACTTCGGGCGAATCCTTTTTCAGCTGCGGCGCAATGGACGCGATCTTGGCCAGTACCGTGGTGCGGCCCGATACCTCGCTCATCAGGAAACGGCGGGAATTGCCTACGCTTTCGGGCGGGACATGCTCAAACGAGCGGCTGACTTTGGAAACGCCGTCGATATGCATACCGCCCTTGTGCGCAAACGCGCTGTCGCCCACATAAGGCTCGTTGCGGGGCAGGCGCATATTGCAGAGCTCGGAAAGCTTGGCGGCCGTATCCCGGAGCATTTCCAGGTTCCCGGCGCATTCAAACCCCATTTTAAGTTTCAGGTTGGCAATAATCGTGGACAGGTCTGCGTTACCGCAGCGTTCGCCAATGCCGATAAACGTACCCTGCACCTGCACCGCGCCGGCCGAAACCGCGCTCATGCTGGACGCCACGGCGCAGCCGATATCGTTATGGCAATGAATGCCGATCCGTTTTCCGGGAATAGTTTTGCAGACTTCGCCGACGACCTCGCCGATGCGCTGGGGCGTGGTTCCCCCGTTGGTATCGCACAGTACCAGGCAATCCGCGCCCGCTTCGGCGGCGGCTTTTAACACCTGCATTGCAAAATCAGCATTTTCCTTGTAGCCATCAAAGAAGTGCTCTGCGTCGAAGATGACTTCCTTGCCCTTTGCTTTGAAAAACGCGATGGTATCCTTCACCAGGCGCAGGTTTTCCTTCAGCGTGGTGTTGAGCACCTTGAGCACATGTAAATCCCAGGATTTGCCGAAAATCACAACCACGTCGGTCTTGGCGTCCATCAGGGACTGCACATTCTGGTCTTCCTCCGGTGTGCTGCCCTTGCGGCAGGTAGAGCCAAAGGCGCAGAGCTTCGCGTGCTTGAGCTTCAGGCTGTGCACCTGCTCAAAAAACTCGATATCCTTGGGGTTGGAGCCAGGGTTGCCAGCCTCGATATAGTCCACACCAAACACGTCCAGCGCTTTGACGATGTTTAGCTTATCGACTACGGAAAAGGCAACGCCCTCGCCCTGCGCCCCGTCGCGAAGCATGCTGTCGAAGATCTCGATCCGTTTCATGGCGCCCCCTTATAGCTTATTCATGCCGTTGATATAGGCAAGAATACTGGCCTCCAGAATGTCTGTGGAAAGCCCGCGTCCGGTAACCACCTGATCGCCGCAGCGAATCTTCACGATGGCTTCGCCCTGCGCGTCCTTGCCTTCGGAAATCGTCTGGATGGCATAATCCTCCAGCGAATGCTCCGGCGCGGGAATCAGCTTATCCACCGCGTTAAATGCGGCGTCGATCGGCCCGTCGCCCAGCGCGACCTCTTCCGTTCTTTCGCCGTTATGGGTGACCGAAACCACGGCGTTGGAGGTGGAATGGTTGCCGGAGTTGACCGTGAAGCGTTCCAGCTGGTAGTTGTTGGGCATGGACGAGTGGGTATGCCGGTGCAGCGCCAGCGCTTCCAGATCCTTGTCGGTAATGAACTTCTTGCGGTCGCACAGCGCCTTGAACTGCTCATAGAGCTTGATGAACTCATCCTTGCTAAGCGTATACCCAAGTGTGTTCAGCCGTTCCTCAATAGCATGATGGCCGGAATGCTTGCCAAGCACCATCTGGTTTTGGCGCAGGCCTATGGATTCGGGCGTCATGATCTCATACGTGGCGCGGTTGGCCATCACGCCGTGCTGGTGGATGCCCGCTTCGTGCGCGAAGGCATTCTGCCCGACGATGGCCTTGTTGATCGGCGCGTTCACGCCCAGGATGCTGTACACCAGGCGGCTTGTAGGCGCGATGCGTGTGGTGTCGATATTGCACTGCTGGGGATAGAGGTCCGGACGGGTGTGCATGGACATGACCAGCTCTTCAAGCGCCGCGTTGCCAGCGCGCTCACCGATGCCGTTGATGGTGCATTCCATCTGCCGCGCACCGGCGGTAACCGCCGCAAGGGAGTTGGCAACAGCCAATCCCAGATCGTTATGACAGTGCACGGAAAGCGTGATATTGTCGATATTCTCAACGTTTTGCTTCAGGTATTTGATGATATAGGCCATCTCGTTGGGCGTGGCATAGCCGACAGTATCGGGGATGTTGATCACCATAGCGCCCGCGCGGATGGCGGCATCCACAGCCTTGGCCAGGAATGCCGGCTCGGAACGCAGCGCGTCCTCGGCGGAGAACTCCACCTGCGGGCAGAGGTTGCGCGCATAGGAAACCATTTCTGTGATGGCAGCCAGAACATCATCCTCCGACATGCGCAGCTTGTACTGCATATGTGTGGGCGAGGTCGCCAAAAACGTATGGATCAGCGGTGATTTGGCTTGTCTTACAGCGTCCCAGGCCGCGTCGATATCCTTTTTCACGGCACGGGAAAGGCTGGCAATGGTACAGTCTTTCACCGCCTTGGAAATCGCCTGTACGGATTCGAAATCGCCCTTGGAGGCGATGGCAAAGCCCGCTTCGATTACATCCACCTTCATGCGCTCCAGCGCGTGGGCAATCTCAAGCTTCTCAGACAAGTCCATGCTGCAGCCTGGGGCCTGTTCACCATCGCGTAGCGTCGTATCAAAAATTCTTACCGGATCGGGCATCATACACCATCCTTCCACACCGCGCCTTGATCGGCGGAGGATACCAGCGCCGCATAGCGCTTCAGGTATCCGGTCAGTTCCTTGCGTTTGGGGGCGACAAAGTTCGCTTTTCTGCGGTCAAGCTCTTCCTGGGATACTTTCAGATTGAGTATCTTGTTGGGAATATCGATCTCGATCAAATCGCCTTCCTCCACCAGCGCGATGGCACCGCCGGAGGCCGCCTCGGGCGAGATATGCCCGATGGCTGCGCCGCGGGTTGCGCCGGAGAAGCGTCCGTCGGTAATCAGCGCCACCTGCTGATCGAGCTTCATGCCCGCGATGGCCGAGGTGGGCGTGAGCATTTCACGCATGCCGGGGCCGCCAGCGGGACCCTCGTAGCGGATCACCACCACGTCGCCGGGTACGATTTGCTTGGCATAGATGGCCTTCACAGCCGCTTCTTCACCGTTGAACACCCTGGCCCTGCAGGTATGCGTCAGCATTTCCTTGGCGACTGCGCTTTGCTTGACCACCGCGCCGTTGGGGCAGATATTCCCAAACAAAATCGCAAGCCCGCCGAAGGGTGAATAGGGGTTTTCGAGCGGACGGATAACCGTATCGTCAAGCACTCTGGCGTTCTTGATGTTTTCACCAACGGTTTTTCCGGTCACAGTCATGCAATCGGTTTGGATAAAGCTTTGCTTGCTCAGCTCCGCCATCACCGCCTGAATGCCGCCTGCCTGGTGCAGGTCCTGCATATGGTGTTTTCCCGCGGGGGCCAGCTTGCACAGGTTGGGCGTTTTTACGCTCACCTCGTTGATTTTGTCCGGG
>DAIOVG010000018.1:0-25828 GCA_036759125.1 Candidatus Limiplasma sp. | reverse complement strand
CCTGTGTTCCATATCCCGCATACGGTTTTCCAGGGCGATCACGCGGTCGAACACACGCAGCATAGCCTGCCATACCGTATCTTCCGGTGCGATATCGTCAATCTGTGCCAGATACCCAAGCTTCAATCCCCGGTTCATGTGCACGGCGCCCTCATCGGCGTTCTGCTCGCCGGTCAGGATGCGCATCAGCGTGGTTTTGCCGCTGCCGTTGGAGCCGATCAGCCCCATTTTTTCGCCTTTCTGTACGGAAAACGTCACTTCGCGCAGGACCTGGTCGATGCCGAAGCTTTTCTTGACGTTTTCCACGGAAATCAGGATCATGATCGTGCACCCTTTCGTTCTTTGGCTTTCAGAGTATATCACAAATCCCCGCCGGGTGCATATGGCACTATACAGATTGTGCCCGCTGGTGTAAAATATAGGGTGCATGATCTTATCATATCCTGTTGACAATCTATCGCTTCACCGCAAAGACATCCGGGAGGAATCATCGTGAAAATCGATCTGACTTGTCCGGTAGAGCTGTGGAAATACACTTTACCGGACGAGCATACCCCGCAATGCAGCTTCGTGCTCAATAACATCAGCACAAAACACGTCGTATCGGTGCAAATTACCCTGACGAGCTACGGCAACAAGGAGTTCGTTTTACTCAAGCAGACGGATCGCCTGCCTGTAACCGACGCCCCGCCGGGCATGCCGTTTACGGTATCCATGCTCCCGACTGAGTGGGGTAACGTGCAGAGCGTCGATCTGGTGATTGAAAAGGTCTGGTTTGCGGACGCTACGGTTTGGCGGCGCGGTAACGCGCCCGTGGTAGAGTACGAAACCAACGCCATGCCCGGCGGCCGGAAGCTGGACCAGCTTCGTTTTGTCGCCGGCGAGGACGCCGTTGGCTACCCGCAGCTGCAGGAGCAGGTGTGGCTGTGCGTGTGCGGAAGACCCAACGATCTGAAAGCGGACCATTGCTGCCGCTGCAAGCGCCGCCGCGATACTGTGTTTGCCTCCTACACGCCCGAAAACGTGGAGAACCTTATCGCCGCCCACGAACAGAAGCTCAACTCCGTCGCCCAATCCGCACGGGAGGAGGCCGGGCGCGTATCCCAGCAGCAGGAGGCTCTGCGCCGGAGAGACGCGCGCAGGCGACGGGTGATGATCAGTACGGTCACAGCCCTTGTGCTGCTTGCGGGTCTCGCCGCGGCGGCCGTCTTCTGGGCACTGCCCGCCTATCATTATTATCAGGCAAGCACCCTGCTTGCCGACGGCGAATACGACACGGCACGGGATGCGTTTATCGCCCTGGCCGACTACCGCGATTCCGCCGATTTGGTCAAGGAGAGCGACTACCGCAAGGCCGGAAGCCTGTTCGATCAAAAGGAATATGACGCGGCCGCCGCACTGTTTCAAACCCTTGGAGATTATAAGGACAGCGCGGACAAGGTGCTTTTGGCGCAGTACACCATTGCGCAAAACAGCTTTGCGGACGGCCAGTTTGCACTGGCCGCTTCCCGGTTTGCCGCCCTGTCCGGGTATCAGGACAGCGACAGCATGGTGCAGGAAAGCCTGTACCAGCAGGCTACGGCGCTGTTCGAGGGCGGCAACGTGGAGGAAGCGCGGCTGTTGTTCATTGATCTGGACGACTACCGCGATTCCAAAGCGCAGGTTGACGCGTGCGATTATCAAATCGGGCTGACCGCCTTTGAACAGAAAAACTACGAGCTGGCGGCGCAGAAATTCGAGTCCGCAAAGGTCACTGTTGATCCGGGCACCAAGCTGCAGGAGACCTATTACCTGTGGGGTATTCAAAAGCAGGATGAGGGCAGCTACGAGGAAGCCGGAAAACTGTTCCTGAAAGCCGGAGACTATGAGGACGCGCAATACCGCGCCAACGGCAGCCTATACTTCCTGGCGATCGACGATTTCAACAACCAGGATTTCGCCAAGGCCGCCGAGCTGTTTCAGAGCGTCATCCCCTATCTGGATTCAGAAACGCGCTACTGGGAAAGCGTATACCAGCAGGGCCTGGTGGAAGAGCTGACCGGCAACACCGCGGCAGCCATCGCCCTGTACGAAACCATTCCCCTGCATGAGGAAGCCGCTAAAAAGGTGCAGGCGTACCACTATAGCCTGGCAGAGGAAGCCCTCGCGCAAGGCGAAACCGAAACCGCCGTGGCGGAGTTTGCGCTCGCAGGCGATTATGAGGACGCAGCTGATCGCATCCTGACCATACGATACAATGAGGCCGAGACCGCGTTTGCATCCGGAGATTATCAAACGGCGGCCGACCTGTACGCCGCATTGGATGGTTACGAGGACAGCCTGAACAAGCAAAACAGCGCCCAGTACAATCTGGCCAAGGCCGCGCTGGACGCCGGAGAGTACGCGCAGGCGGCAGAGCAGTTCCTTGCGCTGGACACCTATGAAGACAGCGCGGACATGGCGCAGCAGGCGCGTTACGCGCAGGCGGATGCCGCCTTCACCGCGCAGGATTATAAGCAGGCGGCGCTCCTGTTTGACGCGCTGGGTACCTATGAAGACAGCGCCGACAAGGCCTTACAGGCGCGCTACAGCCTTGCCCAGGCAGCGCTTGAACAAAAGGACTACGATACGGCCATTGCGCTGTTTGCCGCGCTGGCACCCTATTCCGACAGTGAGGACAAGGCCAACCAGGCACGTTACGCGCAGGCGAAGGCCTCCCTGGATGCCGGAGAGCTGGATACGGCCATCGCGCTGTTTACAGCCATCGAAACCTATCAGGACAGCGCCGATCAAATACTGCAGGCACGCTACGCACAGGCACAGACAGCCCTCGCCGCAGGAAAACCGGACGAGGCCATTGCGCTGTTTGAAGCGCTCGGCGATTATCAGGACAGCCGCGATACCGTTAACACCCTGCGTTACCAGGAAGGCACCGCCGCGATGGACGCGAAGGATTATGGCAAGGCTGTCGAAGCGTTTGCCATCGTAGGCGCTTATGAGGACAGTGAACAGCTGCTGGAGCAGGCGATCTACCAGTGGGGTCTTTCGTTCAAAGCCTCGGGCGATACGGAGTCCGCCATCGCGCTTCTCAAAGCCTTGCCGGACAATACACCTGCCCGACAGCTCGTAGGGGATTTCGTCTTCCCCGAGGCGGTGCGGCTGCAGCAAGCGGGCGAGCTGCAAACCGCAGCGGTGCTCTTCCTGGCGCTTGCAGACCGCGCAGGCTCTGCCGATTACCTGAGCGCAACGTACTTTGCACTGCTGCTTGGCTCCTGGAATGGCGAGCATGGAACCGCCGAGTTTGCAGACGACAACAGCTATACGCTTTTCAACATTGCGGGCTTCTTCAATGTGGACGGCATCACCCTGCTTACAGGTGATTCGCCCGGAAACGTAGCCGCCGCCTATACGATACTCATGCTGACCGACACACAGCTTTCGCTTTCCCCTGTAGATGACGCCCAAACGGTGTATGATTTTACGCGCGTAACGCCTGAAGGTGTGCAAAATGACCCAGCAGGCACGCCATAGCGACAAGCTCACCATCGGGGTCCTGTACGGGTTCAGGGCGCTGATGGTGTTGTTTGTGTGCAATTACCATGTCTGGCAGCAGAGCTGGCTTGCCCAGCAGATCACCATTCTGGGAACGAGCTATCATTTTGACTACCTGACGCGCTCCAGCTACCTGTTTGTCGACGGGATGCTGCTGCTAAGCGGCTTCCTGCTGTACCTCCCCCATGCGCAGGCCGCGGAGTACGGCACATTGGCGCCCGATACCCGGACGTTTTACCAAAAGCGGGTTATGCGCATCGTACCCTCATACCTGGCATCCGTGCTGATCATGTTCCTGGTCTCGGTGCTGGACGGCGCTTACCGAAATGCCGGGGCTGCGGTCACGGATCTCGCGGCGCATCTGACGTTCACCTTCACGTTCTTCAAGAGCACCTATCTCTACACCCCGCTCAATGGCGTTCTGTGGACCATCGCCATCGAGGTGCAGTTTTACCTCTTGTTCCCACTCATCGTGCGTTGGATGCGTAAAAAGCCCGCCCTGACGCTGATGCTCATGGCGGCGGCGGGGTTCATCTTCCGCGCTACTCTGGGGCTTGCACAAACCGATCTTGCGATGCTTGTCAACCAGCTGCCCTCGTTTTTGGACGTTTACGCGCTGGGAATGCTGGGCGCAATCCTTTACATCCGCCTGCGCCGCCTGGCCGAAGCCAAACCGGCAAAAACGTGGCTCACCGCCATATCCGTTCCCATGCTGCTTCTGTCCGTTTATGTGCTGCTGCATAGTATCCGTTTTCAGTCCTCCTACGGAGTTCGGGGCATCAACGCGCTGCGGCAGTCGCAGTGGCTTGTCCGGCTGCCGTTTGCCCTCACCATGCTCGCGGCCATGCTTTCTGCCGCGTTTTTACCGCGTGTGCTGCAAAGGCTATTGGATAACAGACTGATGCGGTTTCTATCGGTGATCTCGCTGAACCTGTACATCTGGCATCAGGTGATTGCCGCCAGGTTCATACGCCCGTTCTTCCCTGAGTCCCTGCACTCCGATTTCTCCATGCAGATCATCTACACGCTGGCAAGCTATTCGCTGGCCATTCTCACGGCCATGGCGTTTACCTACGGGCTTGAGCACCCGGCGGCCAGACGGCTGCAAACGTTATTTCACAAAAAGGAGATACAAGACCATGAAAGACCCCAGACTACAACAGCTCAGTGACCAGCTCATCAACTACTCCTGCGCCCTCAAACCTGGTGAAAACATCCTGATCGAACTGTTCGGCGATATGCCGGAGTTTGCCCTGGCGCTTCTGGACGCGGTGTACAAGGCGGGCGGCGTCCCGTTCGTGCGTCACCGCGATATGCAGGTGCGCCGCCGGATGATGCAGGGAGCGACCTCCGCGCAGTATGCAATCGAGGCGAAGAACGATGCCGACCTGATGTCGCAAATGCAGGCGTATCTGGGCATCCGCGCCGCCGATAACGGCTATGAGCTGTCCGCCGTGAACGCAGCGCAGATGGCCCTGTACAACAAGGAGTATTCCAATCTCGTACACGGGAAAATCCGCATTCCCGACACGCGTTGGTGTGTGCTCCGCTACCCCAACAACGCCATGGCCCAGAGCGCGCAGATGAGCCTGGAAGCGTTTGAGGATTACTACTTCAGCGTCTGCAACCTGGATTACGCGAAGCTTTCCAAGGCGATGGAAGCCCTGAAAGACCGCATGGACAGGGCCGATCAGGTGCATATCGTCGGCCCCGGCACCGACCTTCGCTTTTCCATCAAGGGCATTCCCACCATCATTTGCGACGGCAAGCTGAATATTCCCGACGGCGAAGTGTATACCGCCCCAGTGAAGACCTCGGTGAACGGAACGCTGCAATACAACACCGACAGCCTGTACCTTGGCAAGGTGTATACCGAGATCCGCTTTACCTTCAGGGACGGCAAAATTGTGGAGGCTACCTGCAACGATACCGAGGGGCTCAACCAGATTCTGGATACCGATGAGGGCGCGCGCTATATCGGCGAGTTCTCCTTCGGCGTCAACCCGTTTGTCATGACGCCGATACGCGATACGCTGTTTGATGAAAAAATCGCAGGCTCCTTCCACTTCACCCCCGGCTCCAGCTACGACGATGCCAGCAACGGCAACAAGTCGGCGATCCACTGGGATATTGTCAACATCCAGCGGGCGGAATACGGCGGCGGAGAAATTTGGCTGGACGGCGAGCTGGTCCGCAAGGACGGCCTGTTCGTTACCGATGATTTAAAGCCCCTCAACCCCGACGCGTTCCTATAAACGCTGCAAAAATTTGTATCATCGGATAATCAAACGGCCGCCTATGCTTTTGCATAGGCGGCCGTTTCTATTGATGACATCCGGTTCCCGTTTGCCTGGCGAAACCCAAACCGCAGGATTAAAATATAATAAAAGAAACATCGCTGCGGACCTATACAGTCCACAGCGACGATTGGAGCGGGTGATGGGAATCGAACCCACGTAGCCAGCTTGGAAGGCTGGAGCTCTGCCATTGAGCTACACCCGCACAGATGAGCTCCGGCCGCGGCAAGCCGCACAGAAAGAAAAAAAGTGGAGCGGTAGACGAGATTCGGACTCGCGACATCCACCTTGGCAAGGTGGCACTCTACCACTGAGCTACTACCGCATGCTCCACATAAACCAGAATTGGTGCGGACGAAGAGATTTGAACTCTTACGCCTTTTGGGCACTGGAACCTAAATCCAGCGCGTCTGCCATTCCGCCACGCCCGCAGCTTATCCGCCCGATACAGTCGACGCCTGTTCTGCGATGCGAACGCTCAAGCGAAAGACGCTTTTGTTGCTACAGCAACGAAAGATATTATACAATAGCCCCTTTCCGCTGTCAACGCTTTCCGGCCCGGAACGTAAGGATATTTTTCCAAAACCCCCGTTCACGGGCACAGGCCCGCCCGGGCAATCCCGTGGCGGGCCTGTATGAAGTGTGTTTGGTTGGTGATCAGAAGCTTTGCTGCATCGCGTTCCAATCATCCAACAGCTTGATGAATGCCGTCTCGCTTTCTTCATCCGTAAAGCGCAGGAACATGTCGGGGCTATCGTACTCGTTTTCCCCGTCGGCGCTATCCGCTTTGCGATAGCTCCAGCTGAGGCTTAGGAACAGGCCTGTGGGTTCGTCGGTCAGCTCCGTATTGGTCAGCGCTTGGGCGAACAGGTGCATGTACTCCAGCTGCACGGCATCGTACTGATACTCGCTCCTCATGGTGTACTGGTTCACATAGAAGTTGACGTTGTTTTGCGTAGCGTAGCCTTCGGTACCCAGATAATTATATGCGTCAATGGAGAAGTTCAGGTTTTCATCCAATGAAACACCATTGTCATCAAACGCCTTGATCGTATCCTGCAATGCGCTGACGGCGTCGCCCTTGGCATAGCTGTTATGCGTGCGCATCAGCAGGCTCGCGGTTTTGGGGGTATCCAGGCGTATCGAGTAGGAGTCGGCATACCGCTTGTTGCCAACATATCCGGCGAGATAGATGCTGGAGATGATCTGCTGGTCTCCCCGTATCAGGTAATGCCCGGTGGTGGGAAGAATATCAATCCTGCGGTTGCGGTAGTAGGAAGCGCTCAGCAGGTCGTTTTCCGCGGATTCCGCAATGAAGGATTCGAGGATGGCCTGGCTTTCTTCCGGGGTGAAGTCCGGCCGCATCCACAGATACTGAATGCTGTTGAGCGGAGGGAACGCGGCAATCGCCTGTGCAAAATCGCTGTTCTTTGCGCGAAGCTTGTTCAGCTCGTCGATATCGTCAAACTCGATCGTCCGGCGAATGGTGCCGCCGTTTGCTAAATGAATGATGATCGGCTCCACCGTGCCAAACTCGCTATAGCTGTAATAATCATACTGGCTGTCCGGCTGCAGCTTTGCAACGGCATCCGCCAGCGCATCGGCAACATATGCCTTCGTTTGTTCATCGGTAAAGGCGACATCCTGGGTTAACAGGGTCGCGTACGCCGGTTCGCCCGTGGCGCGATCATACCCCGGAAACTCTACCGAAGCGATCTCGCTTGCGGAGGGCGTTGTATTGAGCATGTTGTCCGCGCTGGAATCATGACCGCATTGAACCCGAGCACCGCAAGCACCGCAAGCAGGAAGTACGGCAGCGTAAGCATCGCCTTTTTGAGCTTACTGGATGCAAGCAGCTGGTAAAGCACATACACGCCCAGCGCCGCCGCTATAAGGAATGCGCCGTATACGGAAAACAGCCGCTGATAGTTCATGGTAACCGGCAGCATCACCGCAAAGGCGAGCAGCACCCCGGTGGCAATGGTCCAGGCAGGGTATCCGCCGTTCTTATGGGCAAATTCGCTGGGCCGGCGGCGGAACAGCCACAGCCCGGCGCCAAGCATTACCACCGTGGGCACAAGCGAGTACAGCGCGTGCGGCAGGGTAATCAGCCGGCCGTTGAACACGTTGCGTACCATCATCGTCAGGATGCCCGTGGCGGCGTTTGTGCTGGGGTCCAGCCAGGGGCCGAGGTCAAGCCAGCCAATGATCGGCACACGCTCCACGATGCCCCTGGCGAACATAAACTGCATCAGCCTGGGGAGAAACAGAATGATACCGGTGGAGGCAGCCGCCGTGATGACCGTACCCGACAGCGCGCAGCCCAGCGCCGCCGCCGCATACACAAGCATGGAGGCCACGAAGTAGTACAGCGCCGACAGCGGAATATACACCGGCACAAACGGACAGCCGCTGACGAGGTAGATCAGGAGCATTTCGATCTCGCTGAGCAGGATGGTCGCGCCCATCCAGGTTGCCGTTGCCAGGAAAACCGCCGTATACATCTCCGTGCGCTTGACAGGCAGGCTGTGGTACACATCGCTGCCGGAGCGCGAGAACTGGAACGAGAACCCGTACAGCGCGAACAGCAGGCCGGAGAACACGTAATAACGAAGCGCGGGAATCTGGGAGACGGCCGAGCTTGACTGCAGAATATAGTACTTGCCAAAGCAGTCCGCACCGCCCCGGATCAGCGTATACACGAGCACAACCGCCATCAGCGGAAGACCGACGATCGCCAGCTTTCTGAGCATTTCCTTATAGAGTTTCATTGTTCGCTATCCCCCTTGTCAAACACGTATCCGAGGGCTTCCATCTCATAGACGAAAATCTCCTCCAGCGTGATGGGCACCATTTCCAGGAGCAGCGGATCCATGGCTTCCAGCTTCTTCTGGCATTCCATTTTTTCTCCGCGCACAATCAGGGTCGATACGCTGCCGAGCTTCGCAAACGATACGATATCCAAGCCTTCGAACTTATCCTTGTCGTATTGCTCCGCAAACGCGATCTGCATCTTGATAATGGAGGTTTTCAGTTCGTTGACATCGCTTTCCAGCACGATGCCGCCCTTGTACAGCAGCGCAAGCTGGTCGCAGGTGTCCTCCAGCTCCCGCAGGGAATGGCTGGTGACGATCACCGTTGCGCCCCGGTCGAATACCTCATCATAAAGCTTTTTCTTCACCAGGCTGCGCATAACAGGGTCCAGCCCGTCAAACGTTTCATCGAACAGGTATACGTCCGCGCCTGTAGACAGGGCCTGGATGATCGCCGCCTGGCGGCGCATGCCCTTGGAGAAGGTGTTCAGGGGCCTGTCCACCGGCAGGCCGAACTCGTCTGCCAGGGCAAGGAACTTTTTGGGATCGTAGGCCTCGTAGACCGAAGCGTAGAGCGCGGACATGCGCTTCATATCGGCGCGGGGCAGCGCCCAGAACTCGTCGGCGATGAACACGCTGCGCTTTTTTGCCTCTTTGTTTTCAAAGACATGCTGCTGGTTCATCAGGACGCTTCCTTCATCTGGCTTGTACACGCCGCTGAGCAGGCGCAGGAAGGTCGATTTCCCCGCTCCGTTCGCGCCTACAAGCCCGTACACGCAGCTATCGGGGATATGGCAGCTTAAATGATCCAGCGCTACGATATCTTGGAAGCGTTTGGTTACATTGTTTGCTGTAATCATAGGGTTTGTCCTTTCTTGGTCTGTGCTGTATGCGGCATGGGATGCATATAGCCTTGATCCACCGCGGCGATCACCTTGGCCTTATCAATGCCCGCGGCGTGCATCTTTGCCGAGAGATGCTCCACGTCCGCAAGCAGTGCAAGCATGCGTTCCTGAATCAGGGCTTTGGCATTATTGCCGATAAACCGGCCGTTCCCCGGCGCGCTGAACGTGATGCCGTCCCTCTCCAGGTCGGCATACGCTTTTTGCAGCGTGTTGGGGTTGGCGGAGAGCATCTGCGAAAGGGCGCGTACGCTTGGCAGCTGATCTCCCGGTTTCAATACGCCTGAAACGATCATCATCTCGGTTTGTTCGATGATCTGCTCATAAATCGGTTTTCTGCCCATTCGGTCTATTTGAAACATGGCGTATTCCTTTCTGCTAGAGTGTGTTAGTCGTTCTAGTACACCTGCATCATATAGTACGCTTGATATCTTGTCAAGCACAAAATTGTAAACAAAAAGCCGCATGCTTCCGCATACGGCTCAACGTGTTGATTTGCATAGGGTTCAGTCCGATACCGCATCCTCAAAGGCCTCAAAGAACTCCGGGCAGCTCCAGCTGCCGCAGGCGCTCAGGGTGCCGTTTCCGGCGTTCATTTGCACCGTCAGGCCGTTATCCAGCGAGAACAGCACGCTTTGCTTTGCGGAACGGATTTCCGCGGCGCTTTCATACTGCGCATATTGGAAAAGCGTGTTCATCAGCTCCTGCACAGCGCTGCCGCTCACCCTGCCCACGCCGGACAGCTCAATGGAGGAAACGCTGGCGCTGCCGATGAGCACGTCCCGAAGCGTTTCGCCGCCGGTGATAGCCGTGCCCGCGAAGCCCACGCGCTGGAACACACGCAGCGTGCCCTGTACGTCGGCCGCGATCAATGCGGCGTCCATACCCTTGACGGCATATACGGGCTGCCCTGCCTCAACCGTGTTGCTGACCACTCCGCCGGAGGCAATGGCCGGTTCGGATGTATAGTCGGTGACCATCCCCAGGGAATTGCCCAGCTGGCTCTGGCTGGCCGTAACGGCGCTGGTGAGCATACGGTAGGTTTTCTCCCCGATTTTGACCAGCGGGAAGTTTGCGTTCTGCTCGGCGGCGAACAGGTTATGGTAGCCCGGCGCATTACGGGTCGACTCTGAAATGTTCACGCTGCCCGGCGGTACATCGGCCGTAAGCGTTATGCCAGTTGGAGCACCATCGCCGCCTGCGGACTGGGATACGACGCTGATATCGCCGTTATAGCGCAGCAGGTGCGGAAGCCCGATTGCCCCGGCGACCAGCAGCACCAGCGCCGCGGCGCTTGCCGCAAGCATGGGCCGCCATTTCACCCTGCGTTCAGGTTTGGCTTTGGCGGCGTTCAAAATCTCATGGAGCATGCGCGCATCAGCCTTCAGCCCACCAAGATTGCGGTCTGCAACGTCTTTCAAATTCTCCAAATGGCTCATCACGCATCTCCTCCTTCCAAAAAATCTTTAAGTTTCGTCCGTGCGCGGGACAGACGACTGGATATGGTTCCCTCCGGCAGCGACAGGATGTCCGCGATTTCGCTGATGCCGAAGTTCTGGTAGTAAAACAGCATGATTACCTCGCGAAATGGCGGCGGCAGGCGGTGCACGGCGGTCATCATCGCTTCCTCGTCATCGCGTTTCCCCTGGGTGTCCTCCGCGGGAATTGTCTCAAACAGTGGGCTTCCCAGCACCACGCGCTTGGTCCATCCGCTTCGCCACAAATCGCGGCATCGGTTGAGCGCGACCTTTAAAAGCCACGCTTTTTCGTGCCCCGGCGTCAGCTGGGTGCCGCTGGTTAACAGCCGTACAAAGGTATCCTGGCAAACTTCCTCCGCCTGGTAGCGGTCGCCCAGGTAGAAATAACAAACACGAAGTACGTCATCGGCATACTGCGCGTACAGCGTTTCGATGCTCGCCGGGGCGGAGTTCTGCTCCGCGCCGCCAAGGGTCTCAGAGCGCTCCGTCATATAAACGGTTCACCTTCCCCGTTTCTTGCATTCCGCGAATATTTACCGGGATATTGTAACATTTGCCGGCTGATGGCGCAACGCTTGACGGCAAATGAGTTTGCAAGCTTTTTTCACGGGGCGTTTCGTGCTATGATAGAGGACAGATTTGATGTGACACAAGGAGGAACTCCCATGCAAAGCAACCTGACCCGCAATGAAGCGCTTGCGCTTTTACAAAAGTACAACAAAGAACCCTTTCACCTCTTCCACGCGCTGACGGTAGAAGGCGTGATGCGCTGGTTCGCAACCGACCTTGGATTTGGCGACGATGCGGATTACTGGGCGACGGTCGGGCTTCTGCATGATATTGACTTCGAGCTTTACCCCGATGCGCACTGCCAAAAGGCGCCGGAGCTGCTGCGCGCCGCAGGCGTTGGCGACGATATGATCAAATCCATCTGTTCCCACGGCTACGGCATCTGCGCCGATATTCCTCCCGAGCACCTGATGGACAAGGTTCTCTTCGCCACCGACGAGCTCACCGGCCTGATCGGCGCGGCGGCGCGCATGCGTCCGTCCAAGAGCGTTTCGGATATGGAGGTTGCAAGCGTGCGGAAGAAGTTCAAGGACCTGCGCTTTGCGGCGGGCTGCTCGCGCGAGATCATCAGCCGCGGCGCGGAGATGCTGGGCTGGGACATGGATACGCTGTTTGAGAAGACCATTCTCGCCATGCGCGCCTGCGAACAGAGCGTCGCTGACGGGATGAAAGCCCTGGAAGGCTGACAGGATTTACTTTGCTTACGCACTTGTTCACAAACCATTCATATTCTGCCGCGCATTGTCTGCTATAATTGAATAGAAATTAAGTCCTCGGGAGGGACGGCTTTTGGTCGAAGTTCTGAACGTAAGCAAGCGCTATGGCCGCGTGGAAGCGCTTCGCGGCGTGAGCCTGACGGCGCATAAGGGCCGTGTGCTTGGTTTGCTCGGCCAGAACGGCGCGGGAAAAACCACACTTTTGAATATCATCACAGGCTGCCTCGCGCCTACGGCCGGCAGCGTGAAAATCAACGGCAGCGATCCGCTGCTAAACCCGTCGCAGGCCAAACGAACGCTTGGCTATATGCCGGAGCATCCTCCGCTGTATGACGAAATGACAGTGGAGGAATACCTGCGCTTTGCGGCAGCGCTGAAACAGGTGCCCCGTGCGGAGATCCCCGATCACGTACGCGGCATTATGCGCTCTACGGGGCTTACGGAGATGCGGCTGAGGCTCTTATCGCACCTGAGCAAAGGCTACCGGCAGCGCGTGGGGCTTGCCCAGGCGCTGTGCGGCAATCCGGATGTGCTCGTGCTGGACGAGCCGACCGTCGGCCTCGACCCCAAGCAGATTACCGAGATCCGCACGCTGATTCAGAGCTTAAGCACAGAGCATACCATCATATTCTCCTCGCATATCCTGCCGGAGGTACGGCAGCTGTGCGATCGGGTGGTGATCCTCCACAAGGGCGAGGTCAAGCTTGACGCCGACCTGAGCAACATCGGCGGCGGCAGCGCTACCGTGCACTGCCGCATACAGGGCGAGCCCAAGAAGCTCACCCCCGCCTTGCAGCATCTGGATGATTTGCAGTCCCTGCAGGCGCTGCCCTCATCCGATCCGGGCGTGATTGCGGTATCGCTGACGTTTGGGAAAACCGCGATGCCGGAAAAGCAGGTGTTCACGCTTTGCAGCGCGCTGGGCGCGCCCATCCTGCGTATGACCCGCCATGAGGATGATCTGGAGCAGATCTTCCTGCAGGCGATCGCCGAATAGGAGGCTTGGGGTTGAAAACCGTTTTCAGGCGAGAATTTTTAAGCTATTTCCGCACGCCGACAGGATATGTATTTCTAGGCGTGTTTGTCGCGCTTTCCGGCGTGATCTTCTATCTGAACAACATCGCGACGCTCTCGGGAGAGCTATTGCTGTTCCTGTCGCAGCTTACGCTGCTGACCATGCTTTTATCGCCGCTTGTGACGATGCGGCTGTTAAGCGAGGAATCCCGCAAGCAATCCGAAAAGCTGTTGTTATCCAGCCCCGTTCCCCTGCCGTCCATCGTGCTTGGAAAATTTCTGGCGGCCGCCGCGGTGATGATGATCGCCGTACTGCTCACCAACGTCTGCACGCTGATCATGGCCGTCTATGGCACGGTATATGCCGGGGAGTGGTTTGTAGGGTATCTGGGCTTCACGCTGCAAGCCCTGAGCTTTCTGGCGATTGATATGTTCCTGACCAGCTTTGCCATGAGCCAGGCCTCCGCCGCGTTTCTGGCCTTTGCGGGAAACCTCGTGCTGTGGATGATGGACCTGATCGCCGACGCCATCCCCGTGCCGGCCATCCAGAGCGCGCTGCGCTTTATCAGCCTGTACGACCGGTATGAGCCGTTCATTCTGGGCCAGCTGAGCTTTGCGAGCATTACGTTTTTCGCAACCTTCATCGCATTATTTGTGATCGCGACCATGCGGCTTTTGGACGCGCGCCGCTTTTCCACGGGAGGCGCGGCATGAGAAAGAAACTGATACAGTTCCTGCGTAGGCCGAAATGGCGCTTCGGCGCGTACAGCGCTTTGGTGATGGGTATCCTCATCGCCATCGGCGTTCTTGTCAATATCGGCATCAAAAGCCTGGAAACCACCTACGGGTGGAAACGGGACTATTCCTTCAACGGCTATACCTATACCGGCGAAGAGACGCAAACGGCGCTGTCCACCCTGCAGGAGCCCGTAACGCTCTACCTTCTGTATCAAAACGACATGGATTCGCAGCTCTACGAAGTGCTGATGCGCTACCAGCAGATTTCCGACAGGATCACCGTAGAGGCCATCGACCTGACCCGAAATCCGGGCTTTGTGACGCTGTTTGAGGGCGATATGCAGTCCTCCGTAACAGCTGACAGCGTTGTTGTCAGCTGCGGGGCTACGGGACGCTACAAGATACTGACTTATGAGGATTTCATTACGCAGGGGTACAACCTTGCCACAGGCGCGTTTGAAATCGCCGGGCTCGCCTATGAAAAGAGCGTCACCGAGGCCATCCTTTACGTATCGCAGGCAGAGGTGCCCGTGATCGGCATCACGCAGGGGCACGGAGAGTTGTCCACAGAGACGCTCGCCACCCTGATCAGCTTTCTGCAGGATAACAACTTTGATGTGAAAACCGTCGACCTCCTCTCCGGTGATACGCTGGACGGCATCAGCCTTCTGCTGATCGCCGATCCGTACAAGGATTTCACCTCCGGCGAGATTGAAACCCTGAAGGCATATGCCCAGTCCGGCGGCAATTTCTTCATCATCCGCGATTATACCGACACGCTGGACCTGCAAAACTACCAGGCGCTCCTGCGCAGCTACGGCGTGGTGCCCCTTCCGGGCATTGTGGTCGCGTCGGAGGAGGACAAGGGCAGCTACTACGGCGAGCGCATCTACCTGCTGCCGTATTTCAACGCCATGGATATGACCGCGCCGCTGATCCAAAACGGCATGGATGTCCTTTTGCTGGTTGGCGCGAGCGCGTTTGAAACCCCGGAAACGACGGACACATCCCTGTCGGCCGCCGTGGTGCTCAAGTCCGGCCCCAACGCCTATATACGGAGCCTGACGGATAACGACGGATCGATTGACTACCAGGAGGGCGATCCGCAGGGCGAGCAGGCCCTTGCCATCCTTTCGGCGCGTATGCACGCCGACGGCAGCATCAGCCGGATGTTTGCCATCGGCAACTCCACGGTGTTCACCGACGAATACATTTACCAGCGCACATTCAACCAGCAGTTTATTATCCAGCTGATGAGCGAGCTGCTGCCCCAAAAGCAAATCTCACTGGATATCATCGCCAAAACGGCGCTGCATCCGGGGCTGACTGTGCAAAGCGCCGCTCCGGCCATCGCGCTGCTTGCGGCGCTGCCGGTGCTGATCCTGCTATGTGCACTCTACGTTTTGCTGCCGCGCAGAAACCGATAAGGAGGATTCCGGAGTTTGAGCCGATTCGAACCAAAAGGCTTCCGTCGCTTTCTTCCGCTGCTGTCGCTGGTCGCCGTGCTGCTTTTGGCGGCGGCCTTTGTACTGCTGCTTCCGCAGATCAAGAAAGCCGTTCCTGCCAGGGAAACGCCCAAGGCTACCTATGCCCCGACCTACCGAACGGTCGCAAAGATTGACGAAGCAACCCTGGAGACCATCACCGTTACGCATCTTGGCCAAGCGCCGTATACCCTTGTCAATCAGGATGGCATCCTTTCGCTGCAGTCCGCCGACGGATCGCTGGAGCCCATTGATGCGGCGGCATCGGAAAATTTCATCAAATACGCGACCACGATTTACGTGGAGGATACCATCGCCGCGGATGCCGGTGAAATTGCAGATCAGCTTTCCGATATGGGGCTGAATCCGCCGCAGATCACGGCGACAGCCGCCTTTTCAGACGGCAGGGAAGTTACAATTCAACTTGGCTCCATGATGCTGGACACCACCTACCGCTACTACATGTGGTCGGGCGACAATGCCGTATACCTTTGCAACTCAGGCGTTGTCGAAACCTTTGGCATGACCGCCGACAGACTGCGCATGGTTACGCAGCCGGGAATTATTGCGTCGCTAGTCGAACGCGTAACCATCCAGCAGGGCGACGGCGCACCGATACTTTGCAGCCTGGAGAAGAGTGCTGAGGGCACGGTGTACGGTACAATGCAAAGCCCCTACGCCTACCCCATGAGCTCGCAGACGGCCAAATCGCTTCTGACCGCGGTGGAAAGCTTCCGTTTGGGTGTGCGGCTTGGCCCCGTGACCGACGATACCCTCGCCCTGTACGGTTTGGATACGCCACAGGCCGTGGTGACCATTGAACAGCGCGGCGGGAGATACACCACAGTCGGAAGCAACGGCGCCCTGCAAACATCCAATCTGGAGGCGACCGCCTATACGCTGACGCTTGGCAGCGCGGACGGCGATTTCTTCCGCTATTGCGCGTTCGAGGGCAACTGCTACCAGGTGTCCGAGTTCCTGGTCAGCGCGTTTCTGGACGCCAACGCGGCGGGTTATGCCACCAAAAACCCTGCCGATATGAACGGAGACGCACTGCAAAGCATTGCGATCCGGACGAGCGAGGGAGCGCTGCTCTTTCAGGCGCAGTATCTGGAGACCGTGCTCCCCAACAACGATCTGCTGACCGACGAATACGGCAACATTGTTTATACCACTGAGGCTACCTGCAATGGCGAGCCCATCACCGCGGAGGCCTTTGAAGCGCTGGTGGCGCGGCTGTGGCAGCTGTCCGTGTCCGGTCCTTTACCCAAGGCCGACGCGCCTGGCGGCACGCCGCTTTGGCGTATGACGCTGGAAACCACACAGGGCAAAAGCCGCACGCTGGCCGCCTACACCATGGACGCGTTCAACGACGTACTCGCCGTGGACGGCGTTGCCGTTCATTACATCAGCAAAGAAGCGCTGGACATCGCTCTGGGCGAATTCACAGCGCTTCTCTATCCGCAAGGAACTCCGTAGGCCTTACCCTATGGTTCGATTTTCAATAAACGTGATAATCGTATTGGCGGCAGCCTGCGGGGTAAGCCCCGTGGTGTTGAACATCAGCTGGTAGTTGGAACGATGCCCCCAGTTGCCATCCGCAAAGAAATTGTAATAGCCCTGGCGCTGTTTGTCGCGCTTGTGAACAAGGTCCTTGGCGGCTTCCCGGTCAATGCTCTGTTTCTTCATGGTGCGCTCGATGCGCGCCGCCAGATCCGCGTACAGAAAGATGCTGATCATATGGGGCTGGTCCTTGAGCACATAATCGGCGCAGCGGCCCACAATCACACACGGGCCTTTGGATGCCACCTGTGTAATGGCCTTGAACTGCGCCATAAAGATGCGGTGGTTGAGCGGCATTTCGGCCGTCAACGGCTGTGTGAAATCGCCAGCGCCTCTGGCCAGCGTATACAGGTAGCTGGGAACCGGCTTTTCGTCGTGGTTTTCAAACAACGCCTCGCAGATACCGCTATCCTGCGCGGCAATGGAGAGGATCTCCTTGTCGTAAAACGGAATGCCCAGTGTTTCCGCGAGCGCTTTGCCAATGTCGCTCCCGCCGCTGCCATACTCGCGCCCGATCGTAATCATCGCATGTTTCGCATCCATGGCCGCACTTCCTCCGCTGTTGTGCATACTCAATTGTCGTACTGATTGTACAGACAGTATACAGGATTGCGTGCTGAAAAGCAAATGAATTCAGGAACGCCCTTGCTTTTGGGCAGACCGTCAAGCCTTATGCTTCCATACAGGAAAGCGTGTCGGCGTACGGCGGGCGGATGATTCCCTTTTCGGTTACGATGGCGGTTATCAGCTCATGCGGGGTTATGTCAAACGCCGGATTGTAGACACTTACGCCTGGCGGAGCCATTGGCCTTTGATACCACAGCTGCGTGACTTCCTCCGCCCCGCGCTGCTCGATGACGATCTCGTCCCCGGTTTCGATACTGAAATCCAGCGTGGAGCTCGGCCCAAGCACATAGAACGGAATCCCGTAATGCTTTGCGAGGATCGCCAGAGCGGATGTGCCGATTTTGTTGCACACGTCGCCGTTTCTCGCCACACGGTCGCAGCCGACAAGAACAGCCTGCACCCAACCGTTTTTCATTACCTGGGAGGCCATATTGTCGCAGAGTACCGTCACATCCACACCGCTTTGCATCAGCTCGAACGCAGTCAGCCGCGCGCCCTGCAGCAGCGGCCGGGTTTCATCGGCATAGACCTTGAAGCGCATGCCCCGCTCCTGCCCCAGATGAACGGGCGCAAGCGCCGTGCCGTATTTTGAGGTCGCCAGCCGCCCGGCGTTGCAGTGGGTCAGTATCCCGTCGCCGTCCTTGAGCAGTGTCAGCCCGTGCTCGCCGATCTGCCTGCACATGGCGATATCTTCGGTATAGATCTCCATGCATTCCTGATATAAAATCTCCTGAATCCGCGCAACCGGTTCCTGCTGATGCCTGTGCGCGGCGGCTTCCATGCGGCGCAGCGCCCAGGAAAGGTTCACCGCCGTCGGCCGCGCGGTGTTCAGGGTATCGCTGGCGCTTTTCAGCTCGGCGGCAAAATCGGCAAAGGTTGTCGCCTTGCTTTGCTTGGCGGCCAGATACAGCCCAAACGCCGCGGCAACCCCGATGGCGGGCGCGCCGCGCACCTGCAGGCTGCGGATGGCCTCGCGGATATCCTCAAGCGCTTGCAGCCGCAGCATGACCACATCGTTTGGCAGCCGGGTCTGGTCGATCAGCACCAGCGCGCTGTTCTCATCATCCAAGGTAACAGTCTCAAAGGGCAGAATATCGTTCATCGCGCGTCCTCCCGGCTTTCCACGCCTAACGGAGCCGGAAACGGCCCGGCCTGAAATCCGAGCTTTTGCCGGATGGCCGCAAGCTCGTCGATCTGCCGCCGGTTCAGCCGGTTCGCTCTGCCGATTCCGTAACAGGCGTTAAATGTGATCTGCGCGTAGTGCTCCACGGCCTCCAGCCTGTGCCAGGCTTCCTCCAGCGATCGGCCCCAGGTAACCGGGCCATGGTTTTCCAGCAGCACCGCACAGTGGCTTTTGGCGTAAGGCGCAATCGAATCCGGCACACCCACGGAGCCGGGCGTTTCATAGGGCACACAGGGGACGACGCCCAGGTTGACCATCGCTTCGGGATAAATGGGCTCATCCAGCGCCATCCCCGCCACGGCAAAGGCTGTGCTCATCATGGGGTGCGCATGGCACACGCCCATAACCTCCGGGTTTTCCCGGTATATACGCAGGTGCATTTTGATCTCGCTGGACGGGGCCAGTTTACCCTGCGATAGCACCGTGCCGTCGAGCTTCAACAGCACCATGTCCTTCCCCCTCATAAAGCCCTTGGATACCCCCGTTGGAGTCGCCCATACTTCGTTTTGCCGCACGCGCACGCTCAGGTTGCCGTCGTTGGACGCCACGTATCCCTGGCTGTACATCCGCCTGCCGATCTGCACAAGCGCAAGCCTTGCCTGCCTGTCGATACTCCGCATCATGCCCATTCACCGCTTTTCCGTATTCATGGTTTGCCTTTGTGAAAACAGTATACCATGTACCATCTGCCGCCACAAAGCGGCAATCCAAACCGCAGGCATATAATTTCGACCTATCGCCGGTTTTGAGTTTGCCGGAGCACTGCGCCGAAACCCTATTTACTTTGCTGTAATATTTTGTTACCATAAGCGTATTGTAACCATGAATCGTTCATAGGAGGCTACCATGAAAATCTTCAAACGAGTTCTCGTAATGGCGCTCATCCTCGCCCTGACGGGCTTTACCTTCGCCCTGGCGGAACCAACAGTGCTCGACGGCACAGCCGCGCGCAAGATACCATTCCATAAAAGCTACGCCGACAACCCCGTTATCGCAGGCGAAAGCTCCACCACCGGATTGTCCTTCGAAAACCTCTACGTACCCATCATGCTGGTGTTCGACAACGCACAAAACGCCCGCCCGCTGGTGGGCGTCGCGCAGGCGGATATCATCTTCCAGATGCCAAACGCGGGCGCCGGGGCAACCAAGCTGATCGGCCTGTTTGCCGATACCATTCCCCTGCAGGCGGGCAGCCTGCGTTCCGCCCGCGTGCCGTTTATCGAACTGCGGGAGATTTACGGCGCGGCACTGGTGTACGCAGGAGGTCCGACCGAAAACGTATCGGACGAGCTGAACATCAACCGCAGTATGCGGAAGTTCGATCTCTACCAAAAGGGCCTTTCGTTCAACCTGATCGGTGCGCAGCAGTCCTTTGAAAGCACGGTGGACGGTAAGGGCACATACTATAACACCATGGCCAACCTCCAGGATATCCGCGATCAGATGCTGGGAGGCGATCAGCAATTCACCCAGAAGCCCTTCCTGTTTACCGATGAACTGCCTACCGAGGGCGTAGCAGCGACTGATATTGAAGTTGCCCATTTCGCCAGCAGGATCGAAAACAACGAGGGCAACCCCGCCAGCTGGGCGCGCTACCTGTACGACGCGACCAAGAACGGCTACGCCCGCATGGTGGATACCGGGGTTTTCTCGGATTACAGCGATCCGGATACGGCGCTCGTCTATCAAAACATCATCGTGATGCGGGTCAACTACCGCTTCTCCGGCAACTACGTGCTGCTGCCGGATATGGTCGGCGAAGGCCCGGCAGAATTCTTCATCGGCGGCAAGTACATTGCCGGCGGCTGGATTCACCCGACGCTTGAAAGCCGCATCGTGTTTGTAGACATGAACGGCGACGAAATGGCACTGCAGCGCGGCAAAACCTTTATTATCGTTGGCAACCAGGCCACGCGCGTCACATTCTCCGCAGGCGAGTAAATCCTTCACAGATTTCCGCGGTATATCGTTTGCGTATTGGTAACAATTTGTTATAATCACGGTATGCCTTGTTTTCAGGGCATACCGTGCAATTTATTGGAAAAGAGGTCCTCGGCGCTTGCATTTACAATTCCGCGACGTCACACTGGAAGACAAACAATGGATCGACCCCCTGCTCCGCATGGGTCCAAGAGCTTCGCTTGAGTATAATTTTACGACCGCCTATGTGTGGCGCAACAGCTACTGCCACCAAATCGCGCACATGGACGATTATTTTCTTCTGCGGGCCAACCCCGGAAAGCCTGCCTATATGTTCCCGGCCGGGCAGGGTCCCCTGGAACCGGTCATCCGGGCGCTGGCCGACGATGCCAACGCACTGGGGCACCCCCTGATTTTCAACACCATGCTGCCCGACACCAGGGAAACGCTCGAAACGCTGTTCCCCGGAAAATTCGTGTTTGAATCCTGCCGCGACGGCGCGGATTATATTTATGATACCCAGGCGCTGGCAACGCTCAAAGGCAAGCAGTACAGCTCCAAGCGCAATCATATCAACCGCTTCCTGGAAAATCACCCGGAGTGGCGTTACGAAGTGATCGGCGAGGATAATTTTGAAGACGTCCGGAAAATGAACCACCTCTGGTGCATTCAAAACGGCTGTGCCGAGGATTTAGCCATCAGCAACGAGTACTGCGCGGTGGAATCGGCCATCCGCCATTATGACGCGCTGGGGCTGTCCGGCGGGCTAATCCGCACGGAGGCCGGTGTGGTCGCCTTTTCCATCGGCGATCCGCTCAACGAGGATACCTTTTTGGTGCATTTCGAGAAGGCCTTCTCCGATGTACAGGGCGCGTACCAGATGATTAACCAGCAGTTCGTGCAGCACAACTGCATGCAATACAGCTTCATCAACCGGGAGGAGGACGCCGGTGTGAAAGGCCTGCGCAACGCAAAGCTCTCCTATCACCCCGTGCGGCTGGTGGACAAGTATCTGGCGACCCTCAAGGAGCCATTGTAAATCATGATTCGATTTGCGCAGCCCGCCGATCACCCGCAGCTTCATACCCTTTGGGAGGAAGCCTTCGGCGACCCCAAAGAGGCGATCAACGCTTATTTTCTGCACAGGCACACGGATGCGAATATGCTGGTCGATGTGCAAAACGGTATCATCACCGGAATGCTGAGCATGCTTCCGGTGATCCTGAAAGCCAGCGACGGACAGCGATACCCTGCCCGCTACCTGTACGCGGTGGCGACACGGACATCCTACCGGGGGCAGGGTATCAGCACCGCGCTGCTCCATGCCGCGCACGAGCATATGCGGCATCAATGCATCAGCGCATCTGTGCTGGTGCCCGGCGGCGCGGAGCTGTTTTCGTTTTATGAAAAACGCGGATATCAGCCATATTTTTATCTTGACGAGCTGACCGTATCCGCCGCAGAGCTTCCGCCGCTTCCCCAGCGTGCCGGGCACATGGATTGCAGCGCTGAAGACTATACAAAAATAAGAAATTCCGCGTTTCAAAGCAGCAGCCTGTATGTGTGTTGGGATGCGGCCGCCGTTGCCTACGCCATGACGACCTTTGCCAGGCCCGGCGGCGTGCTGCGGCTTTCCTGGGCAGGCGGGCAGGGCTGCGCCGCCTGGGAGCAAGCCGAAGATGCCGTGCTGGTACGCGAACTGGCGCTTGTGGCGGGCGACGTGCTTTCCGCGCTTTCGGTTTTACACAGCGCGCTACAGTTTGAACGCTATACCGTCCGCCTGATGCGAGGCTCGGTGCCGGATGCCGTCGTGAAACCCTTCGGGATGCTCCGCTGGCTGATGGCAGAGCCCTCGCTTTCCGGCGGCGCGCCGTATGTATCGCTGGCAATGGACTGACCGGCGTATCTAAAAGTCCAATTCTTCACACAGATTTAAGATTTTCTTTGTGTAATCATTGTAAATAAAATGATATAATGCCCAATAGATTGCGATGGTAGGCAGGCATACGGCGCCTGCCTTCCTGTTGGACTGCAAAATATTACTGACCGTGATGGAGTTTTTATGCACAAAGTACCGCGGTTTCTTTGCCTGTTGCTCACCTTGCTCATCCTGTGGTCCATCCCCTATACTTCTGCATTCGCAGCCGTTCCCTTTGTGAAGCCCGGCCAGAACATCGTTGTTCCGCTTGCATACGAGGATCTGCTGTTTTGGGAGCGTACGCCTGCTGATCCGTTTTTCATCGCACCGCCGCCGCTAAAGCAGGGCGTCCCGATCCTGACGGTGATCGCCATACACATCGGCGCGAAAGACTGCATTGTGCTGCAGTGCGGCGATGACGCCATTCTGCTGGACTGCGGTGATCCCGGCCCGCATGATATTGCTGCGCGCGTGATTCGCCAGCTGGGGATCGACCACTTCACTGCGGCCATCAACACCCATCCCCATGATGATCATTTGAGCGCTTTCCCCTATATTCTCTCCCAGTTCCCGGCGGACGTCCTGTATGTATGCTTCCCGGAGGACACCAACGGATACAGCAAAACCCTGCACAAGGAAATGGCGGCGCTGAACATCCCAATAGAGCAGCTGAATATCGACCAGACCATGCAGCTGGGCGCGGCGTCCCTGCATTTCCGCCGCTATAACGCCAGCGACAATATCAACTATCGGTCGCTGGTCATCCAGGCGGTGCTGGGCGACCGTACGATACTCCTCACGGCCGACGCCAGCGCAACCGCGTTCAGGGAAATGATCGAAAGCTATGGCCCTGAGGCGTTCCAGGGCGATATCCTCAAAGCGCCGCACCATGGCATTGACACGCTGACAGTCGAGCTGATCCGCGCGGCCGACATGCAGGCGATTTTCGTCACCGCCTGGCCCTGGGGCGACAAGGTGCAGGATTTTCTCAAGCAGCTCAGACGCATTCATTTCGAAGGCGTTTTCACAGGCCTGGGCTCGGTTGTGATGAAGACCGACGGTGCAATCTGGACCATCTCCCAGCTTCCGCGGGAATTCCCCTAAGCAGCCACAAAATCTCTGCCCGCCGCATTGCAATGCGGCGTGTTTTTTTGCCTGAAAAGCACCAAAGCCACGTCGCCGGATTTGACATCGGTCCCCGAATTACGGATAATATAAGGACAGCAACTCCTTTGCACTCCCGGACAAACAAGGAGCAACCATGAGCAAAATCATTTTCATTTCCAATCGTTTGCCTGTTACGATCTCACGCGGGAAAAGCAGGTTTACATACCAAAAAAGCATCGGGGGTCTGGCGACAGGGCTGAAAAGCTACCACGAACAGGCCAACAGCATCTGGGTCGGCTGGCCCGGCCTGCTGGAAGAGGATACGACGGAGCACGAAAAAACCAACATCCAAAAAACCCTCCGCAATACCTATCATTGCCTGCCCGTATTTCTTTCGCGGCAGGATTACGAGCTGTACTACCACGGCTTCTCCAACGAAACGATCTGGCCCCTGTTCCACTACTTCAGCGAAAAAACCCAGTACGACTCCAGAGCCTGGGAAGCCTACCAAACGGTGAACCGGAAGTTCTTCGAAGCCGTCGAACCGATGATCGAACCAGGCGACGTCGTTTGGATTCACGACTACCAGCTGATGCTTTTGCCAAAGCTGATCAAGGACGCGCACCCGGATACGCAGGTGGGTTTTTTCCTGCACATTCCGTTCCCGTCGTATGAGGTGTTCCGGCAGCTGATCTGGCGGGAGGACATCCTGCACGGGCTGCTGGGCGCGGATCTGATCGGCTTCCACACCTACGGGTATGTGCGCCATTTCCTCAGCAGCGTGCAGCGCATTCTGGGCTATAGCCATAACCTGAACCTGATCCAGACCGAAGACCGCTTTGTGCAGGCAGATACCTTCCCCATGGGGATCAATTACGATTACTTTCACACCGTCAAGCTCAAAGCGCCGCCCAAGGGCAAAGGCCTAACGGGCGGAGGAAGCGGATTGCATACGATACTGTCCATCGACAGGCTGGATTACACCAAGGGCATTCCGGAGCGCCTTCTGGCGTTCGACCGGTTTTTGGAACGCTATCCCGAATACCGGGAAAAGGTGCGCCTGCAGCTGATCGTAGCGCCCTCCAGAGAGGCGGTCGACTCATACGACGAGCTTCGCCGTGAGGTCAACGAGCTGGTCGGGCAGATCAACGGCCGGTACGCCACGATCAACTGGATTCCGATCTGGTTTTTCTACCGCCCGTTCACCCAGGACGAGCTCATCGGCTTTTACCGGCAATCGGACGTGCTGCTGGTTACGCCGCTTAGAGACGGCATGAACCTCGTGGCCAAGGAGTATATCGCCTCCCGTACCGATTATCAGGGCATGGTCGTTATCAGTGAAACGGCCGGCGCGGCCGGGGAGCTTGGCGAGGCGGTGATCGTCAACGCTACCAACCGCGACGGCATCGCCGAGGGCATCAAAACGGCGCTGGAGATGCCGGTTGAGGAAAAGACGGCGCGCAACAGGATTATGCACCACCGCCTGCGCCGCTATAATGTGGATTTCTGGGCGCGTGATTTTCTCAACGCACTTTCGCATACGGTGAACGTGTCCCGTGAGAAAACCCCGTATCTGAATATTGATAAGGATTCCAGCGTCATCCAGACGGCCTACCAGCAAACCAAAAACCGCGTTTTGTTCCTGGATTACGACGGTACGCTGGTCGGATTCGCGCCCACACCGGAGCGCGCCAGGCCCACGCAGGAGCTGCGCCAGCTGCTTGCAAAACTCGCGGCGGATGCAAAAAACACCGTCGTCATCATCTCCGGCAGAGACCGCTGGACGATGGATGAATGGTTCAAGGGACTCAACTTGCACCTGATCGCCTCGCACGGCTTGTGGACGAAGAATTGCTCGCAGTGCGGCTGGACCATGACCGTGACGCTCAACAACGACTGGATCGATTCGGTACGCCACGTGCTGGAGGTATTTTCCGACCGCATTCCGGGCTCGTTCATCGAGGAGA
>DAIOVG010000017.1:0-25980 GCA_036759125.1 Candidatus Limiplasma sp. | reverse complement strand
ACGATTTTCTAACCTTCAGCACCTACAAAGTGTATGATGCCATTATCATGAATCCGCCGTTTGACCGCGGCGCTGAGCATCTTTTGAAAGCGCTTAGCATCCAGCAGAAAGGCGGCTATATAGCCTGTATACTTAACGCCCAGACGATCAAAAACCCGCACACATACGCCCGTAAATCGCTTGTAAACAAGCTCACTGAGTACGGCGCGGAGATTACCTTCCATGACGGCGCGTTTGCGGATGCAGAGCGTAAAACAGGCGTAGAGGTTGCCATCGTCAAGGTGTCAATCCCGCGCGACGATGAAAGCGACAGCAGCATCCTGGACGGCCTGCGTGCGGATCGAAGCCAGCGCCAGCAGCAGCCCCAGGCAGAGGATACGGACGTAATCAAAGAAGACTTTATAGATGCCATCATAGACCGGTTCAACTTTGAAGCAGCAGCCGGATGCAAGCTGATCCGCGAATATAGGGCATTGCTGCCGTACTTGAAAAATGCCATTGATAAAGACAGTTACCCAAGCGATATGCTCAAACTGAAAGTTGACGATCATTCCTATGGCGATGCCACGGAAAACGAATTTATACGCAGCGTGCGTAAAAAGTATTGGTCCGCATTGTTTCAAAATCCGAAGTTCACGCGCAAACTGACCAGCAATCTGCAAACGGAACTCATGGGCAAGGTCAACGATCTGCGCGATTATGATTTTACGTTCTTCAATATCATGACGATCCGCATTAACATCGAAAAGAAGGTCATTGAGGGCATCCACAAAACGATCATTGATCTGTTTGACGATTGGACAGTCAAATACCATTGGGATGAAATGTCAAAGAATAGGCATTACTTCAACGGCTGGAAAACCAACGATGCCTTTGCTGTTAATAAGCGCGTGATTATACCTTGCTACAATGCTTTTTCGGATTATGATGGCAGATTCCAGCCGCGCTACGGAACGATTGATAAGCTCCGCGATATTGAAAAGGTTTTTGATTATCTCAGCGGCAGAATGACCCAGTATGATTTTGTGTCCGGCGCCCTGGAACGTGCAGAACGTGACCAGCAAACCAAGAAAATCCATTTGAAATACTTCATGGTCACGTTTTACAAAAAGGGGACTTGCCATGTAGAATTTACGGATCTCGATGTGCTGCATAAGTTCAACCTGTACGCAGCGAAGGATAAAAACTGGCTGCCGCCGTGCTATGGGAAAAAGGCGTATGCTGATATGGCCCCGGAAGAACAGGACGTTATAGATTCTTTCGAGGGCGAGAAAAGCTATGCAGACGTCATGAGCCGTGCTGATTACTTCCTGTCCGGTCCGGCGGATACCGGCCTGCCGAAGATCAACGCGGGTGCTCAAAAGGCAATGGACCTGGAAGCAACGCCAACGCCTGCGGTAGAAATGACCATTGATGAGTTTATAGCAAGTATGGAATGATCCCAGCCTATACGGCGCACAAACATTCTCAAACCCTTGCGACGCTCCCGGATCACCGGGGGCGTTATTCCTGCGCATGCCCGCGAGTTTGACATAATGGTGGGTAGTGTTAATCACCACGGTAAATTTTTCCTTCCTATATTCACCCTATTTTATACTCAGTTTTTCGCGTGAGTTTACACATGATGGATTATGTAAAACTGAAGGGTTTATTGACGGTAGAATGATACTTGGGACATGATTTACGCAATAAGAATTATTCTGAAATTCAAATTGAATATATAATGCAAATAATTGATCTATGGCTTAAGAAAAATGAGTTGATAAACAAGAACGATTTCTATGACATGGATTTTCTTGGGATTCTTAATAGAAATGAAGAAATACTTATGGAATTCCAAAGGAATAGACCAGATCAATATAAGCTAATAGATGCAAGGATTGTTGCTGTGACATTTGATAAAATCATATGTGATTTCCTTGAGGCGCACCATCCTTTAAGCCATCAAGAAATTCGACGTTTTTATGAATAAATCTAGATACACCAGACAGTCAAACAACTTACCGGGTGTATCTATTATTCGCTGCGATTGATTAGGTTTCTTCAATCGATATCGGCGCATCACTACCTTCAAACGGATCGCTTGTACTTCCGCCCGTTTCCCTTGCCGGGTCCTCTTTCAAACCCATGTTAATCATCTGGTTGTTCAGCTGCCACCAGGCATTGTAGATCATCTGTTTCACTTCGTCAGTGACCGTGATATGGCGCTTCTCAAACCATGCCACGACCTGTTCAAACTTTTGGCTCCCAACAAACCGTCCCAGCGCGCTTTCGGCAGCGGTGACCAGTATCTTAGCCATCCACAGGATATTCTTATCTTTCAGCCACTGGACCAGCACGGGGAGCAGGGGAATCACAATTCTCAGGATCACATATACAATCGTCGTACAGAGGAATAGTACCAGTGCGGTCGCCGCGCCCGTCATGATATCCGAGAATACCTTGCCCCAATCTGGCAGCACAGTAACACCGCCATCCTCCGCCGCCAATGCAAGGTCCGTCACCATGCTTTCGGTTGCCGCGGCATCGCCGCTTGCGATCAGCGCGTCCCAATCAACAATATCCGCCGCCATAGCAAAACTACCGATGCACAGCGTCATCAGCAGCATGAGAAACAGGATCACCATTACCTTTTTCATAGGGTTCCTTCCTTTCATCCGTTCACCTTTTTGGTAAGCTTGGTTTCGTCCGCCGTTTTCCCGCCGGACGTTTGTTTGCGTTCCTTCAGTTTGATCCATGCGTTGTACCCAAGTTCCAGGCTGAACGCGCCGCACCCGACCATCAGCCAGGTATCCATGTCCTTGCCAAACCAGTAGCCCACGTACGCGGCGATCAGGATGCAGATCAGCGTGCGCGCGCTCAGCACGATCATGCGCTTCATGAACCGGGAAGTCTCGTCTTGTTTTCCTTTCCCGCTGCTGTCAGCCATTCTGATACCTCCTTTGTTGCCTACGTTCCGGCACTGGCCGCCGCCTTTTTCCGTGTCCTACATCGTGCAGGAGGCGGATGTTCGTCCAGGGCGATCAGCGTATCGCGGTACTGTGGCCGGATATGCTTGCGCCCCTTGTTGGTATAGTTGTCGCACATCTCGCTCAGGTGTTCCTTGATGTCCGGCGGACACCACGAGTTATAGCTGTATGGTAGTAGTTTATCAGGCACCACAACGCCTGTAAATGTGCCATTTTTGGCGTTGTATTTTCCTTTACACCAAGCCACGCAAAACGCTATTACATATTGCTATGTTAATGAGTGCCAAGTCAAGGATTGTTAAGAGAAGCCTGCAAATAAAAAGTCAAGCCCCAAAATAGCTTGACGGCAGGAAAAAGGGGACGAGGAGAATTGAACTGAAAACAGGCCACCGCAGAATCGCTGACCATAAGGAATGAGTAGCACAGCCGTCATGTCCAGTCAGGATAGACGGCTAACGCCGCGCCTGCGGCGTCCTTGACAGGGCATGCTGTCAGTACTTCAAAGCAGCCAAGAGGTTGCAAGGCAACCTCTGTCAATCACTCCGGATCGACCGATGAGGGAGTGCAAGCTGTGTCCAGCGAAGCGAGATAGTCACGAACCCTGCTATAGTAGATGCGAAGAAACATGTTGGCTCCGGCAGTCATGAAAACATATTAGGGTTTTCCCTCCGCGCATTTGCGGTGAAGAAATTGGTAGACAGGAACGTCCGCGGGAGCTTTCTGCAACAGGACGGTCATAATGACGAACAATGTCTTGCGCAGGTAAGGTGAACCACGCTTGGACGAACGGTTGCTGCGGATATCTTTCGCGCCCGACTGATTGGGCATAGGGTCTACGCCGGCAAAGGCGACCAGAGATTGTTTCCCCGCAAAGCGCTGGATGTCTCCCCAATCTCTGCCATGAGCTGAGGCCCCAACGATTCCCCAACGCCGTACATGCTCATCACCACCGGATACTCCGGCAGTTGGGCAGCCAGATGGTTCATCTCGGCACGAATGACTTCTGCCATGCGGGAAATGCTTGTCAATTGTGTTGCGTTTTCCTGAACCAGCAGCTTTGTGGTGTCAGACTTGGGAACCAGCGCGGTCATGTTTTTCGTTTCCCGGTGAATCTGCTCGGCTTTGACTGTGTCGAAGTTGTAGCCCTTGCGTTTACACTATTTCGGTATAGCTCCGCGAAGGCGGCTTGACTGGTACAGCGCACGCAGTCCATGTGCCAAAAGGTCATGGCGAAGTCTACCCACTTCTGGCTGCCGTCCTTGTGCACGGGACTGCCAAACCAGCCTCGAACGCCAGGAAACGATTGATCCAGCAGGGCGATTAAATTGTTGGCAAAGGCAGTTTTATTCTTGGAAGCCAACTGGAGCTGTCGGTTCAGGGTCTTGAGTTCGTAGCGAATCGTATTCATGGGAGTATATTCGCGCAGTTCAGCCCAATTGTTAAGCCCGTATTTGGCGATCTTCCGGGCATCGGCCTTGTCCGTCTTGACCCGGCGCAAAGAATTGCCGCCATATTCCCGAATCAGCAACGGATTAACCACGCTGACGAACAGACCCCGTTCATGGATGACGTTGGCGATTGGTTCGTAATAACGGCCTGTATGCTCCATGATGACCTTGCTCTCATCGTCCAAGCCGCCGATATAGTCTGTCAGCTTGTTTAGCGCAAGAACTGCGTGGCGCAACCTCGAAGGGTTGCGCCACGGTGACTCCCAGCGGACGGAGTATGGAAACCATGCTCTTTCCTTTGGAAACGTCGATGCCTATCGCGTTCATGAAGACTCGCTCCTGTCAACAGATTTGCAATGGACAAATCCATCTTCTCCCATTGCCGATTCCTATCTGTTTGCTGACGCGAACGTATCGGTTCCCCGACGGCTCTACCTGCACAAATCGAACGCTGCGAATGAGGGGATTGCTGACTGACTTTTCTACGGGCGTAACAGCCCTTGGAGCTGTATGTCAGACCATTGCGCTCTCATTCTAGCAGCTTAGGCAACGAGATGTCCCCTCCCTTTGGCTGACTGCCATGAACTCGGGGGCAAATATTTAGTAACAGGTGCTATCATTCGACCTGTTGTCACAGTCCAATCGGAACTTCAGACTTATAGAAAATCCATTGTGACAAAATCCAAGTCGCCATTTTCTTTTACCAAGGCTTCAGTAGCGTGGACATATTCTACCTTGCCAACAAACATATGGTGCGAGCCGGTGATGAGGGAATCAACGATCGTACATTCAATATTGACAGGACAATCATCGAGTATGGGCGCATTGATTTTTCTTGCTTCCCCCAATTTGGCTCCGATTGCTTTGAGCTTATCCCCATCTCTGCCGCTATGGGATCCAAGATAGTCAAACAGCTCTTTGTTGTCTTTACCAACAAGGTTGGCAACGAAGCATCCTGATTCCTTGATCAGCTTATATGAATAACGCGAAGGGACAATCCCCACCATCACCATTGGCGGATCATAGCTGCAATTGCAGCAGTAGCCGACCGCAAGCGCATTGTTTTCTCCGTTCAGCCCCCTGCAGGAAACGAGAATCTTTGTGGTTGGCTGGAGGCAAGACCTGAAATTTGATGCTTTTTTTGTCATTGTGTTTTCCTTTCACTAATCGTAGGCTTTCATGACCGGCTCGGGGTCGCGAAAGAGTTCAGGTGCAACGCTATCCATTTTGGTTTCATCCCAGAAAGGCAGATTTTTGTGCGCAACGAAATACTTCATAGGGATCGGATGTGTTCCCACAACAACTTTAATATGGTGTTTTGATTCGATCAAAGATTTGAATGCATTGATATAGGGACAAGGTGGGTACCCCACCACGAATCCGGTTGCAAGATGAATGGCTTCCGCTCCGTTTTTGATCATTTCTTCCGGAACGTATTCAATATTCCCACCCGGACAACCGCCGCAATAGGAGTATCCAACCAACTCGACTTCTTCTTCAGGAGAATATATCGAGAATCCGCCCGCCCTTTCCCTTAACGCTCTCAAGCATTTCCCACCGCCGCAGCTTTGGTACCGTGCGCATATGATAATTCCTATCTTTCTCATGTTGTCCCTTTCAATGTAAGTATGATGGTCTATAATAAAGGTCGGAATGCATATTGCATTGCAATGTCAATACTCATTTTTTACGCTGAACCGCAACGCTTCATACAGCGCAGGGAAGCGAGTTTTAATGCCAATCGGATGAAACTGACGGTCTGTCCACCCGTGGTTGGTTTCACCGGTAGCGATCATGGTTCCGGATTCTTTATGATACACATCATAATGAAATCCCACCCTGACATGCATAAAGCGATTGATATACGTCTGAATTACGATGGGATCCTCAAACCTGGCCGGCTTTATGAATTTGCAACTCATATCTGTAAGCGGCAAAAGAATTCCATTGCATTCAATTTCGGAATAAGGAAACCCTATCTGTCTGAAGAAATCCGTTCTGCCGATTTCGAACCACACCGGATAATTGGAGTGATGGGCAATTCCCATTTGATCCGTTTCGGCATACCTTATGGCTATTGCAGTCTCAATTTTAAGCATCAGCTCACTCATGATCTTCCCCCCCGGCACATAGGTTGCCCAATAATTCCCCAACAACGCAAAGATAGTTTTTTCGCATCATCTCAATCTCACCCTTGTCACATAAAGCAGCAAGTTCCGGGTCAACCGGCACTTTACCAAGTAAGGGGATACCCATTTCTCGGGCAACCCTTGTTGCTTTACTTTTTCCAAAGATATCAATATGATCACCACACTTTGGACAAACTGCATAGCTCATGTTTTCAACGAATCCCAGTACCGGGACATTCATGACCTTTGCCATTCTATATGCTTTCCTGACGATCAGCGAGACAAGATCCTGAGGAGAAGTGACAATGATAATACCGTTGAGGGGAATTGATTGAAATATGGTAAGAGGGACATCACCAGTACCCGGCGGCATATCGATCAGCAAATAATCTAGATTCCCCCAGACTACATCCGTCCAAAAGTGTATGACCGTTTTCGCAATTAGAGGGCCCCGCCAGATTACAGGGTCGTCTTTTCTATTTAGTAGCAGGTTTATAGACATTAGTTTAATATAACTTTTCGTGCGGATAGGGAAAAGCCCCATTTCCATATTATCCGGCTTAAGATCTTCTGCACCAAAGATTTTCGGTATGGAAGGTCCCGTAATATCTGCATCCAAGACACCGACACGATATCCTTTTCGGCGCAGCATCACCGCCGTCATAGACGTGATGAGCGATTTGCCAACACCACCTTTACCGCTTACGACACCGATGACGTTCTTAATCGAATTAGGCTCGTGTTTGTTTTTCAGCAAACATTCCGGACATTTTTTATTGGATTCACTACCATGCTCAGTACATTTCTCAGACACTGTTACACCCCCAACCGATATGTTTCTCATTTTGCCTGTAGTTGTCAATCGCTTTCTTCAGCGCTTTAGGGCCAAGCAAAGAACAATGAAGCTTATGATCGGGTAATCCTCCCATAGCATCAGTAATATTTTCTTCTGTAATTTGATATGCTTCATCTAAGGTTTTCCCTTTGGCAAGTACTGTTGTCATACTACTTGTTGCGATCGCCGCAACACAGCCATGGACTAAAAAGCTGATATCTGTAATCACATTATCGTTTACCTGGATATATATCATTAATGCATCCCCACAACTGGGTTCACCAATGGCTCCAAAACCGTTTGCATCATCCATGCCGCCAATATTTCTTGGATTCATAAAATGGTCAAGCACAATATCGGAAAAGTCAAAGCATCCCATATAGTTTCGTCCTCTACTTCTGTATTGCATTTGTTACATTACATTCAGCTTTAAGCAAGTACTGAATCATGATGGCGCATTCAATTCGTTTCTTTTGCAGGACACAAGACATTTCATTGGGCATTGTCAGATCTCCATTTGTAAACCAAGCATTGGCGTGGCAACCACCCGAACAAAAAAGTTTTGCCCAGCACTTGCTACAAGCCTTCTTGCGTTTGTCGTTATCGTAAAGTAGAAACGCTTGCCTGTATGATGTTCCAATTCCCTGCCATACGCAACGACAGCTTTTACAGTTTCAAAATTAAGCAGCGGCTCTCCACCAAAGAAATCTATCTCAATAGTATGTCTGTGTCCGGATTGCTCAACAAGATAATCCGTGGCTTTCAGCGCAACGTCTTCTGGCATCAATTTTCGACCGGTCTGATAATCCCCCTTGCTCGCAAAGCAATATTCGCACCGTAAATTGCAGTCATGCGAAACATGCAGGCAAAGAGCCTTGATTCCAGAATGTTCAGGTTTCAATGCCGCGGCGGCTTTGAGCTTGCTTTCAGGCGTGAACAGTGAACCCTCTTTGATCAACAGCTCTATTTCCGTGAAGGCATCAAGAATATCCGCTTTTTTGTATTGATTACATAATGACTTTACGACGTCGTCTACACAAGGCAGCTCCTGTTTATCTCGGATAATGTCAAACCCGACATCGTCCACAACATGAATGCTCCCGCTGTTTTCGTCGACCACAAAATTCAGATGGTTCATAGAAAACGTATGTATCACGAAGGTTTCTCCTTAATCAACAACTCATTATCCAAAATACAAGAAATTTGCGTACGACAAACTTCTTCAAGAAGGGCTTCATCCTCCATGCCGCCAGAATGCGTATGGAAGGCATTTTTCAATCTGTAAGGCGCTTCCTTTGATAGCCAAGCAGCGATCATCAGACAATTGCCTGGCATCAGGCTGCATCTTGATTCTGTTATGGCCACTATAGATAGAATACCAACACTCAGCAGTATAATTTTCTTTATTTATTGATTTGTCTGGTATTTTCGAACCCCTCAAACATACATCAACACTTTTCTGCGCATTATGAACATAAGACCATAACTATGGTATCATTCCAATGTGCATATGTCAATTATAATTCAGTATACTTAATGATCAATATCTTCCGTGGCGGCGGCAATAGCCCTTACAAAATTCGCCTCTTTTACCACGGCCGCAAACGATATTCTTTGAACCACACTTTGGGCATGTATAGTCTCCGGCTCCGATCTGTTCCATGTTCTCAAAACTCTCCGTCCATTCATGACCGCAGTCAAGACATCGGGCCGGACATATATTGCGCGTAAAATTTCCGCCCTCAATACGAATCGCCTTTCCATGAATCAGACTATCCGCTACCTTCTCTCGTGCTAAAAGCAGTATCCGCTGGAAAGTTGGCCGGGACACCTGCATTTTTTCCGCACACTCTTCCTGCTCCAAGCCTTCCAGATCCTTTAGGCGGATGGCTTCCAGCTCCTCCAGCTTCAATATGTTTTCATCAAATTGGGTACTCTGCTGATTCGATGGTATAAAGTTCTCAACGGTTGGAATATGCTCAATCTGCCGCCACTTCGTTGGTCTTGCCATATGAAACCTCACTTATCACTCATTTTGAGCAAAGCATACGCTGCTTTTTGGCTGTACCACATTCAAAAAGCTTATGGTCGTTTTAAATCACTGTTACAAAGTATCCGCGTCGCAAATAGCAAGAGACTTATCCAGTTTCTCATCCATACTTCCTTCTATATCGTAACCGAAACATATGGCGGAATCAAGTGCATTTCCAAATGCGCCGGCCTTCAACACTCAATAAAAACGGGCTGCTTTTCTTTTTGTAAATAGTCACTGCTTTTAACAGAGGCTAAGCGCCATCTGCAAATCTTTTCGCTTGATCTGACAATAAGGATCAACATTCCCTGTCTGCTCTTTTACAATCCGATGCATTTCTCTGGCGACCTCAGGCGAATTCCTAAAGGATTTGTATTGGCTTAAGAAGCCTATTGCTTCATCCATAATAATCGTTTGCAGTACAGCATTATCCGTTGACATCCGTGATGCTTGGAATGCCTGCCGCAGTATGCAAGGTAAGCACTCAAGAAATATCTCCATACCGATCCCAGCCTTATCATTATTTACAGGTTTCTTTTATAAAACCGCTTTCCTTCATATTCGTACGAACTGATCATCTGTTTGCTGACAAGCTGATCGATAACCGATCCGTCCAAACCCCGCCTTCTCAGTAAATCAAACACAACATCTTCTTTCACCGGATGAACAGCTGTAATGCTCAATAAATCATTAGCAAAATCATCTGAAAAATAGAAATTGTCGCCTTCATCCCCTGCTATACATTCCACCGTTAACCCGTTTTGGCGAAAAATATCGTATGCATTTCGCAACGACTCTTCCGTTGGTTTATAAACGTTTGCTTCTGCTGGCGGTCTTGTTGGAACCAGAAAATAGGCTTTTTCGGGCTGAATGCGACTGATACATTCCGCGATTTCACTGATATGTGTCTTATGGTCATTAAACCCATGAACCAGCATCGTTTCTGTAACAAGCGTTCCTTTATATTCTCGTGCAAAATCCATCATACCCTGTAAAATCACATCCAATTTAAGGGAGCCATGCGGTCTGTCGATCTTTTGCCAGATATCCTGATTGACCGCGTCAATTTTCACAGATACCCAGTCGGCTTTCAGCAAATCCTCTTTCACGTCATCCATCCATAACAGCGATGCGTTTGTGATGACCGCGATTTTTATCCCAAACGGCTTTAAAATATCAATATGCTGCCCTAAATGGATATCCAAAGTCGGTTCGCCATCCGGAACAAAGGTCAGATAATCCACACGTTTCCCATCTATATCGGACAGCTTCTGCTTGGTTTGAGCGAATATTTCTTCAGGCATATAAAATTCGCATCTTTTTATGCTCATATGGTTTGTCCGGCCGATTTGACAATACACACACGAATAAGGGCATGCTTTGGGCGGGATATGATTGATGCCCAAACTTTGCCCCAACCGCCGAGATGGCACAGGCCCAAATACCAGCATAATTGTGTCCCCTTCAATTTCCATTCTCAGAGTATATTGAATGTGTTACGAAAGACCACGGCGTTATTGGCATCTTTCCCTATATGCGAAAAGGAGATAGGGGGGCCTGTCTCCTTTTCTTTTGCTTTCGCACATTACTCGGCTTCTTCAAAGCCTTTCAATCGTTCGTGAATCTGTGCTAATTGACTTTCCAAAAAAGCAGCTTGCTTTTGCAACGCTTCCTTTTCGTCCACGCCAGGCAGCGCACCCGAAAAGGCATTTGCTGCAAATCCATTTGGATTAACACCATAGCGTGCCCAACCCGGTATACCTGTTGCACAGTAAATTCTTCTGAAGCCACGTCCGCGTCCCATACCAAACCCGAAGTTTGCAGTATATCCGGGCGCTGCAAATCCCGCACAGTAGCCTCTGGCTCGTCCCGTCATCGGACCCATTCCCAAAGGTCCTGTTCCGTCTCCTCTTGGCATAATCGTTTCCTCCTTTGTTTTTTTGAGCGGAATATGCTCCCGCCCTACGTTTGTTTTGGACAGATCGTGCTGGTTTTGCGCAACACTTACCGTTTTGCAGTTACTAACCTCTGACCATCTTTGCTCCGCATTTTGGACTAGACATCGCGGTGCAAGGCGCTCCCACCTGATGCGATACTTTCTCCCCGCATTTTAGACAAATGCAAACTCCTCCGGGGCCTGCAGCCATACCGCCTCCCATTCGGCCGCTTCTACCCCCCCTGCCTGCATTGCCTCCGCCGACCGGTCCTTGACCCATAGGGCCTGTTCCATCTCCTCTTGGCATCATGTTCAACCTCCTTTATATATCTTCATGGGCATGGTCACACTCTGTTTTTTCAATACCATACCCACGTCCTGCGCCCGGTGTACAAGCACTTTCACTTCCGGTAAGCGTTCCTTTTACCAGTTCATCTATAACAGCATCAATCTTTCCTGACACACCAGTCAGTATTTCTATCCCGAGTTCTTGAAAAAACCCAATCGCTCTTGCACCCATGCCCCCGCATACAATGCGGTTAGCACCGTACCTGTGTAAAAACCGGGGAATTGCACCTGGCTCGTGCCCAGGGTTTTCGACCTCCTTTTTGGACTTCATTACGCCATCGACAATATCGACAAGCGTATACGTCTGGCATCTCCCAAAGTGTGGAGATACATAGTCTCCATCTGATGCAATCGCGATATACATGTGTTTACCTCCTACTGTTTTTTTTATTTCGTTCCGAGCTGCGTTTTCAGTTTTTTCCATATATGCTCAATCTCTGTAACGATATTTTCAATACCGGCTTCAACTGGAGTTTGCAGCATCTGCAGCGCTTTGACAATGGCAGGTTCGAAAGGCAATTTACCGATCAGAGGGAACTTATTTCTCTCGCAAAACGCCTGGATCTCTTCGGTGATTTCGAGATTTAAGTCATACTTATTGATACATACAAATGCTAGAATCCCGAAATGTCTTGCTACGCCGAGCACTCTTTCCAAATCGCTTTGCCCGGATTTCGTAGGCTCGCATACCGCAACAATCGCATCAGCACCTGTGATGGATGCAATAACAGAACATCCGATGCCCGGAGAGCCGTCGATCAGCGCCCATTCTTCTCCGTTGATAAAGGCGAATAGATTTTCCTTAACCTCCGTTACCAGTTTTCCGGAACCTTCCGCGCCGATATCCAGAAGCGCATGGGAGAATATGCCGCGGTCTGTGTAATCCACATAGGTTTTTCCGATTTTCACATCCATCAGTGAAATTGCTTCCTGCGGACAAACAAGTTTACAAGCCCCGCATCCCTCACATTTCATTGGAATAACCTTTAAATCGTCTGAAATCGCATCAAACCGGCATGTCTCCCTGCAAATGCCGCAAGCAACACACTTGGCCGCATCGATGACTGCACACTCAGCGCCACAGTAATCATTGCTTTGCAACCGTTCGCCCTTGATCAGCAGATGCAGGTTAGGCGCGTCCACATCGCAGTCCGCCATGATCTTATTCTTTACGAGAAGGCTCAGCGAAGCGACGATCGTACTTTTCCCCGTTCCGCCTTTGCCGCTGATGAATACGACCTGCTTCACAGCGCTTCACCTCCATTGATCCTGGAAAACATCTGCATGAATTGATTGCCCCATTCCGCATCCATCTGCACTGGCAGAAAACCTTTTGAATAGTTTTCAGCGATCTCACGTAAAAACGGTATCTCCATCAACACGGGTATTTTCTCCTGCATACAATAGGTTTGAATGCTTTGATCCTCATCCATTGCTTTATTCAGTACAACGCCGAAAGGTATGCTCATTTTTCTTACCAGCGCAACAGCAATCTTCAGATCATGCAGACCAAAAGGTGTCGGTTCGGTCACCAAGATACAATAATCGCAGCCGTCAATAGTCTGCACGACCGTACAGGACGCACCCGGAGAACAATCAAGAATATTGATAGCGTCCTTTCGCATACATTGCTTCAGTTTGTGTATGATCGGTATTGTGATTGGCTCTCCGATATTGAGCCTGCCCTGTAAAAAACGTCCGTCTTTATCGGCTTCCACAACACCGATTTCTCTTTGCGCTTCTGTGATCGCTTTTTGCGGACATGCAATTGCACACGCGCCGCAGTGATGACACACCGCAGGAAATAGGAGCACCTTCTTCTTAACGACTGCAAGGGCATTGAAACGGCAAGCTTTTGCGCAGGCACCGCACCCATCGCATTTCGCTTCATCGACTTTGGGTACCAGAACATTGACGGGAATTGTTTCGTTGATTTCAGGCCTAATAAACAGCGCGCCGTTGGGTTCCTCAACATCGCAATCAATATATTGGCTGTTGCTCAGCGCAACAGCAAGGCTTGCAGCCACTGTCGTTTTCCCGGTGCCGCCTTTCCCGCTGAGTACCGCTATCTTCATGATTTCAATCCCATGCCAAAGTGTGACGGTACTGTGGTTTGGATTTTTTCAAGCGTCCCTTTGTTGTATTGTTCGACATTCTCTTTTACGGTAGCGTTGAGCCCTTTGTATATTTCTATACTTGCGGCTTTGAGCACGTTCATAGCGTTGGGTCCAACATTTCCGGTGATAACCGCCTTGACATCCTTGTCTGCAATCATCTGAGCAGCCGAGATCCCGGCACCGCCCGCTGACGCCGACGCGTTGTTATCCAGTGCTTCAAATTCCATCGTTTCTGTTTGAACTATAATGAAGCTTGCCGCCCGTCCGAACCGCTGATCCATCTGGCTGTCCATTGAATTCCCTGTTGCGGATACTGCAATTTTCATGAAAATCAATCTCCTTTTCAATTAGGTTTGCGAGTCGGTTAATGACTTATGCCCATAACTCATGATAATCCTATTATGGGCATATGTCAATAACTATTTGAAATTTTTCTTGCATCAAGGATGGAGTAATGTTTCACTTCCATATCACTGCTTCGATGATAGGCATATATTACAAAAGGCATTAGAAGATTATCGAAACATTTCTCAGAGGAATAGCCATTGGCAAGCGCGTACAGAGTTATAGAAAAAGAGGGCTAGTGCCCTATTGTCTGATAAATACAGTTGATTAAGAGTGTTTCATCGTTTTCGCCACAGCTTCCGTAGCTTTGATCAACGGGAAACCAGCCGGCGATGCCGTTAGCATTCATTTCCTCTTCGGGATGGTAGGTGTCCTTCTGGACGCCGAAAAGCTTGAGCGCCCAGTGCGTAATGCCGCCGCTCTGGTCCATCGCGGCGATAAAGCCTTTGCCCTCGCGCATGCGGGTAAGTTGTTCAATGCTCATATGGGTTCTTTTTTCTGTGGCCAACAGCGACCGCCAGTTGTACTGGAAACGACTTCTCTTCCATTCACCCCCATTCTAGCCACATCCGCCAAAAAGTGCAACGGGATGCAAAAAACGGAGAAGTGCATGAACGCCTCTCCGTTTTCCGTTTTTATATTTATGCTTTCGGATGTCTTATTGCTCCACGAGCTTATCGATATTTTCGGCATTGATCTCGCCGCAAGACACGCATCCGATCACCTTGTTGTCCCGGATGTAGGCGACGCAGGGAACCTGATCCACACCTAGACGCTGTGCGATACCGTTGGACTTGTAGACGTCCACCTTTTTAAGCATCAGGTCGCAGCAGCACTGGCCGTACTTTTCCATTTCCGCAAGCATTTTGCGGTCGTCGGCATTGGCCGCATTGTAAACGTAAACGATCCGGCGGTCGTGCCCCATGATCTGGTGCTCGAAGGTTTCGCTTTCGGCGATGTATTTTTCAGCCGCGTACCCTGCGATCGCACCATCGCCGACGGCGGTGGCGACCTGCTTTAGGAACTTGTCGCGCACGTCGCCCGCGCAGAACACGCCGGGAATCCTGGTTTCCATGCGCTCGTTGGTGATCACATAGCCGCCGCGAGTCATGTCGATCATGCCCTTGAACATTTCGGTGTTGGGCACATAGCCAATGAAGATGAAGCAGGTATCCACGGGAACGTCCGTGATTTCGCCGGTTTTGGAGTTCTTCAGCGCCACGTGCGTCAGCCGCTCGCTGCCCTTGAACTCCTCCACGGTTGTGTTCCACAGGAGCTCCATCTTTTCGTTGCGCATGCACTCGCCCTTGGCGATTTCGTTGCAGTCCATGATGCCTTCGTCGTGAAGGACGGAAACGATGACTTTTTTGGCGAACTTGGTGAGGAACATGCCCTCCTCGATAGCCGCGTCACCGCTACCGATAACCATGACCGTTTTATCGGTATTGGCCGCCGCGTCGCAGGTGGCGCAGAAAGAAATGCCCTTATCGTACAGGTATTTGTCCTCGCCTTTGGCACCGGTCAGGCGGGGTTTACCACCGGAAGCAATGATCACGACTTTGCAGTGATATTCGTTGCGGAAGGTTTCCACGATCTTGTCGTCACCTTCCAGTTTCACGCTGCGCACGTCTGTCAGCTTGAACTTCACGTCGAACTTCTTCGCCTGCTTGTGGAACAGCTCCATCAGGCCCAGGCCGGTGCTGCCTTCCGGAAAGCCCGGATAGTTTTCGATCTCGTTTGTATAGGTCGCCAAACCGCCGACTAGCGCTTTTTCGATAATCAGGGTTTTCAGCCTTGCGCGACCGCAATAGATGCCCGCGGTCATGCCAGCCGCGCCGCCGCCGATGATGACGACGTCGTAATTCTCAATCTTCTTTTCCATTCCTCTTTGTCCTTTTCATCTATTGACCACACATCGTTTGCGCTCTTGCCGCCGCCCACGACTTCCCCATTTCATGGAGAAACCGTGAGCGTCTTCATCCGCATCACGGTTTTCCTGATCCGGGTGGGTTGGCAAGGAAACGATATGACGCCTACATAAAGAATTTCGCCAGCAGTTTGCTTCCGATCCACGCGCCTGCCAGCAGGAAGACCGCAAACACCCAGCCCGACAGGGACAGCGACGCGATGCCGGAGAACAGCGCGCCGATGTTGCAGCCGCCTGCCAGACGTGCGCCGTAGCCCATCAGCAGGCCGCCCAGCACCGCCGCGACGATCTGCTTGACGGATTTGATCTTCTTCCATTTAAACTGCGAAGCCAGCAGCGTTGCCAACAGCGCACCGCCGACGATGCCAACGTTGAGCATGGTTCCACTGTGGTTCAGTATCCCGGCGTTGAGCGTAGCCTGGGCCCCGGAAGACGAAAAGTAATACCACTTCTCTACGCTTCCGCCAAACAGTTCATAAATCCAGGCACCCCAGTTTGCTAGCGTACCCGACACGCCCCAGGGATTGCCCGAATATGCGAACAAGGCGATCTGCGTAATGGAGAGAAGCACAGCTCCGGTGATGTACGTAAATGGATTTTTGAACACCATTTTGTAGTATCTATTTTTACTGATGTTCTCCCATACTTTTTTCAAAGTGACACTACCTTTCTTTCTGCGGTAGGATTCGCCGTGAACCCTGGCAGACGCGGAATCTTACGCCTTTTCGATGATAACATCCCATTCGCCGTCGTCCACTTCGTCGACTTCCACGTTGTGGCCCTGCGAGCGCGCCCATTCGGGAACGTTCTTCATGGCGCAGCTGTGGTCAATGTGCACGATCAGCACGTCGCCGGAAGCCAGGTCCTTGATTTTCTTCTCGGCCTTCATCAGGGGCAAGGGGCAAGCTTCGCCCATACAATCCAATTCATATTCTGCCATTGCGGGATCCTCCTAGAAATTAATTATTCGGAAGCATTAACCGTGAGGATAATACTATTCCTCGTCTTTGATGCCCAGTTTTTTTCGTTCCCACAGGTCTGCCGCCACGTACAGGCAGCCGATGATCAGCAGCTGGATGACAACCGCCCCCAGCCAGCCGAACACATCTGGCAGGAACACCCGGGGGGAATCGGCGATTACGTTCAGGTTCCACCAGCCCATATCTTTAGCGCCCCAAAGCGAGCCGATGACAAAAAACACGAGCGCCAGCACCTGCATGTGGAAGCCCTCGCCCACACGCATCAGCGTGCCGGACGCACAGCCCCCCGCAATCACCATGCCGACGCCAAACATCACGCCGCCAGCGACCGTTGCCAGGCTGATAGGCTGTACGTAGCTCATGCCGGGGATGGCCTGCCCGGAGGCGAAAGCGTTGTACTTGATAGCGGTAAAGCCGATGGTCGTCAGCGCAAAGGCAACCAGCACCGCCTTGGTCAGCGACGTGCTGCCCGTGATGCAGGGATCGCGCAGGCTGGCGGTAAAGCAGAACCGGGATTTTTGCAGGATAAAACCGAACACCCCGCCGAACATCAAAAACATCCCGGTGCTGGAGTCTTTGAATGCGGACAGCAAAATACCGGCCGCGATCATCAGCAATAACACGATCATTGCGATGGGCAGCTGGCTTTTTTTCTTCTTTCTCGTCGTTGTTCGGGGTATGGATCTCCGCACCGGCGCGTTCGCGGTTTCCGCCATCCCGGCACCTCCTCAATATGGCCGGCAGCGTAAAAACAGCCGACATCACTGCTAGATATTATAGCATGGGTGTTTTGCGGCGGAGCATTGAAGTTCCTTGTGTTGTATTTGACAATATTATAACAATCTTCTATAACGAATGCTGATGCCGTTTCCCGTATGCACAGCGCCGGCGTGATACCACAAACGTTGCCGCATACCTGCCGGAGTGTTATAATGTAATGAATCACGTTCATCTTTCAATCGTTTTACCGCCGCCGGAAGGAGCAACAGGTATGCAATTGGAACATTTGGAGCTGTTCTTGAAAATCGCAAAGGAAAAAAGCATATCCAAGGTTGCGGATATATCGCATATCTCACAGCCTGCGCTGAGCCTGCAAATGCAGAAAATCGAGGAAGTCCTGGGTTGCCGGTTGTTTGAGCGCAGCAACCGGGGCATTCAGCTGACGGACGCCGGCCACTTAATGCAGCGCTATGCCACGCAGCTGATTTTTACCTATAACCAGTTTTTAGAAGAGCTTGAAAATCTCCGCAATAACAACGAAACCTGCCGCGTGATCGCAACCCACGTCGCGGCCAACTATGCCATTCCCTGTACGCTGGTCAAGGCCAAGGAACATTTCCCGGGCTTTACGTTTACGCTCGCTTCGATGTCGTCCCATGAGGTCATCCGCCACGTGCAGGGAAACCAGGCGGATATCGGATTCATCGTCGGAGAGGCCAACGAGCCGAACCTGTACTGCCGCAATATCATTTCCGACCAGATCGTTCTGGTCGCGGCCAAGGAGTATCAGGTGAAGGACAGCCTGACGCTGGAAGAGCTGAAAGCCTATCCCCTGATCATGCTGGACGAGAATTATTCATCCTACAATATGATCGAGCAGCAGCTGAAATCCCTGGGGTTCTCCCTGGGCGACTTTAACGTTTCGTACAATCTGGATTACACCGAAGGCGTCAAATCGATGGTCGTGGGGCAAAACGGCCTTGCGTTCTTACCGTACATGGCCGTAAAAAAAGAGATCTACCACAAGCAGCTCAAGATTGTGGAGATCCGGGATCTTACTCTGCGGTATGATTTATCGATCATCTACAACGCACGCAAGGAAAACTGCAATTTTCAAATGGCGACGGTCAAACGCTATTTCGAAAATATTGTACCGACGACGATTTGCTAAGTGGCGTCCGGCTTCATGCTCATCGTAATCTCCCAGACTCCCGGAATGGGTTCCGCGATCTGCGTATGAATTTTCTGCTTTTGGCAGTATGATAGGATGGATTCGCACGTGCAGCTGTGGTCGGTCACCAGTAGCACGTTTTCGCCCTTGTCCAGCGTTTCCCTGCACTGGATGAGCTTCATCAGCGGCAGGGGGCAGATATCGCCCAGACAATCCATGTGATGCATACGCTTCCTCCTGTGTAGCAACATTGTATCACAGGATCGGGACATGGGCAATTCATGGAGAAGCGGAGAGATGAAGCGTGGGTAAACTGCTGCTGCTGGGAGGATCGCAAAGCCAGTTGCGCGCCGCCAAAAAGGCGAAATTGCTCGGCCATACGGTGGTCCTCGCCGATTATCTGCAACACCCGCCCGCAGCTGCCATCTGCGACGCGCACGAGCGGGTGAGCACCTTCGACGTGCAGGGCTGCATCGATATCGCGCGCAGGTACAAGGTGGCAGGCGTGTTCACCGTGGGTTCGGATCAGCCGGTATACACGGCCGCGAAGGTCGCGCAGGCACTGGGCCTGCCCTCGCCGATCGACGTAGATACGGCATTTAAAGCCACCAACAAACGCGCGATGAAATTCGCGTTTCGGCAATACGGCATTCCCAACGCGCCCCACGCCTTGGTAAAGCCGGGCGATACCGAAGCTGTGCTATCGGGCCTGTGGCCGCCGCTGGTGCTCAAGCCGTTGGATTCGCAGGGGCAGCGCGGGATATTCAAAGTGCAAACCGCTTCGCAGGCGTTTGCGCGACTTGCGGAAACGCTGTCCTTTTCCCGCGAGGAGGCGGCGTTGGTCGAGAGCTTTTATCCCTCTGATGAGGTAACGCTGTCGGCGTTCGCAGTGGATGGCCGCCTGTTCACCCTGACGCTGACGGACCGGCAGCTGCTAAACAACCCCCCCCATATCGGGGTATGCACGGCGCACCGCTACCCCAGCATCCATGCGGAACGCACGGAGGAGATTGAAGCCATGGCTACGCTGGTGGCACAGGCGCTGGGCATCACCCAGGGACCCGTGTACATTCAGTTTCTGATCGGTGACAGGGGCGTGATCGTCAACGAAGCCGCTGCCAGAATCGGCGGCGCGTTTGAGGATGTGTTCATTCCGTTGCTGACAGGCTTTGATATACTGGAGGCGGTGATCCGGCTTGCCGCAGGCGAAACCTTATCGCCCAAACCCATGCAAACGATCAAGCGTCCCGATCTAAACGCCTGGGTCTCTGCCCAGCTTTTGTTCTGCCGTCCGGGCACAATCGCCTCGATCACCCCGGTGGAAACGCTTGAGGAGTTGCCCTGCGTGTTTGCAGCGGGGTATAATTACCGCGAGGGCGACCGCATCCCCACAGCGGAAAACGCGACGGCGCGGTTTGGACACTGCGTGCTTGCAACTCGGGACGGGGATATGGACACAGCGCTCAAGCGCCTGTACCAAACCCTTCGCGTATTGGACACAGAGGGCAACAACCTGGTCATTCCCCGGAATTTCGACGGGAAGGATTCGAACGAATGAATAAACGGCTGGCTCTTCTATGGCCCTTGCTGCTCGCGGTTCTTCTGTTATTCTCAGCCTGCGGGACGAGCCAAAAAACGACGCTGACCATTGCCGAACAATTCGGCGTCGCCTACGCACCCATACAGATCATGAAACGCGAGGGCCTTCTGGAGGCCGCGCTGCCGGACACACAAATCAACTGGGTGCAGCTGGGCGGCCCCACAGCGATACGAGAGGGGATGCTCACGGGTGAGATCGACGTCGGGTTCCTTGGCATTGGGCCGATGCTGATCGGCGTGGACACAGGGATGTCATGGAAAGCTTTCACGGCGCTGTCGGCCAACGAGGTGTCCTTCATCACCAACCGCGACGATATTCACTCTCTTGCAGACATCGACCCGGACGACCGGATCGCAGTCATCAGCCCCGGATGCACACAGCATGTGCTCTTGTGCATGGCCGCCGATCAGCAGTTTGGCGATCCAGATCAATTCGACCGACAGCTGGTTTCGCTCAGCCATCCCGATGCAATGAGCGCGATGCTTGCCGGAGGCGAGATCGTGCTGCACATCACCACACCGCCCTATGCCGATCTGGAGCTCCAAAACGGCATGCACAAGATATTGACCGGGCAGGATGTGATGGGCGGTTCGTTTACGTTCATCTGCGGCGTCGCCGATACGAAGCTCTACGAGGAGAACCGGAGCATGTACGACGCGGTGCAAGAGGGCATTTCGGCCGCCATGGCATTGATCAACGCCGATCTGCACGCCGCCGCGGAGTCCCTCGCGCCGGAATACGGCGTGGACGCGGAGATGCTCTACGAGATGATGCGCTACGACGGTACGATCTATCAAAAAACGCTGACCGGGATTGAAACGTTCGCGGCCGCGATGGTGGATATGGGCTTGCTTTCCCATGTTCCAACGGCAGCCGAATACGCCTTTACGAACGTCGAGGTTGCCCCGTGAACGGGTTCAGGCTTCTCAAAAAAGCATTCTATGAAAAGCGCTGGGTCAGCCGCCTGTTCTTTTTTACGCTCCTGCTGATCGTCTGGGAGGCCGTGGCGGCGTTTTCCGGCATTTCACCGCTGCTGCTGCCCCCGGTGGAGCAGGTGGCGGCCGCGTTTTGGAAAGGCATGGTTTCAGGTACGCTGTTCCTGCAAACAGTGTTTTCGCTGGCAGTTATCGCGCTGGGATTCTGCCTCAGCATGATACTGGCGCTTGTGCTGGCCGTCGCTTCGCGGCTGAGCCCCTTTATGGAACGCATGGCCGATACGCTGACCGCGATGGCCCACCCGCTGCCCGGCATGGCGCTGCTGCCGCTGATCGTGATCTGGTTTGGCACCGGCACGCCGGCGGTGACGATCGTGATTGTGCACGCGTGCCTGTGGTCGATGCTGTTAAGCCTATTAAGCGGCATGCAGTCCACACCTGCGCTGTATACCGATCTCGGGCGCAGCTACTCCATGGGAAGGCTGCGGATTATACTGGAAATCCTGCTGCCCGCCTCGATGGCGCACCTGCTGGCGGGCTTGCGCGTCGGCTGGGCCAGAGCCTGGCGCGCGCTGATTTCGGCGGAGATGATTTTCGGCGCCATCGGCGCGACCGGCGGGTTGGGCTGGTACATTTTCAAGGAGCGCACCATGATGCACACGGCCGGGCTGTTCGCTGGGATCGTGCTGGTGGCCGTAATCGGCATGCTGGTGGAAGAGCTGGTATTTGAGAAGCTAGAAAAAAGCACGCTACGCAAATGGTCGGTTGGTGCGCAGAAGGAGAAGGCGTCATGATCCTTGCAGCGGAACACCTGTACCAATCCTTCGACGGACAGCCTGTGCTCAAAGACCTGAGCTTCACCGTCGAAAGCGGGGAAACCCTGGTGATCGCGGGCCGGTCCGGCTGCGGGAAAACCACGCTGCTGCGCATCCTCGCGGGCTTTCTGCCACCGGATCAGGGCAGGATTACGCTGGACGGCGAACCGAGCCCGCGCCCCGACCAGGACAAGCTGATGGTGTTCCAGAGCTTTGATCAGCTGTTCCCTTGGTTTACGCTGCGCGGCAACATTCAATACGCGCTCAAAAAAGCGCGCCCGGCACTAAAGAAGCACGAGACGCGCGAACTGGCGATCGGCTGCTTACACGAAATGGGGCTTCAAGACGCGCAGGAGAAGTACCCATATCAGCTGTCCGGCGGCATGAAGCAGCGCGGCGCGCTGGCGCGGGCAATGGCTCTATCCCCGAAGGTTTTATTGCTGGACGAGCCATTTTCCAGCCTCGACGTCCACTCGCGCGAGAACGCGCACCAGTCGCTGCAAACCCTGAAAGAAGCCACCGGGGCTGCCGTGGTGCTGGTTACCCACGATTTACAGGATGCCGCGGCGCTAGCTACAAGGATCGCCGTACTGCAAGCAGAAACCCACGGCATCGTCGCTGAAATGGACAATGATTCGCCCGACGTGACCCTGCGCCTGCGCGAACTGCTTACGGATTGACGCGGTAGATTCGTACCATGCACGGCTCACCAATCAGCTGTACCAGGCGCATGCCGTAGCCGATTTCCTCAAAGGTAGCGACCAGTATGCAGTGCTCCCTGAAAAACGCTTCCGCCTCCGGTACAATGCGCGGATTGCCGTAAAGGACGTTGAAATCCGGCCTATGGTCGTAGATGAAGTTCATCTCGTCCGACCAGACGATCGCCCCGATGCCCCGGCTTTCCACGTATTCCGCAAAGCTCATGTCGTTGTCCTGCAGGAAGCTAAGGTTGCGCACGTCCAGCAATGCGTCGTTGTCAAAATAAAACCCCGTGTTCAGGTTGGCTAGTGTCTTGGTATTTTCGGATACGGAGGCGCTGATTTTTTGGATATAAGCGTCGTAATCGCTGGAATAGGCACGGACGATCGGCCCCGCAGCCGCCAGCGCGAACAGGACCGCCAGCACGGCAGGTATGATTCGTTTCATCCAAATCCGCCGCCAGGGAATAATGCCGGGCAACAACAGGCACGGGAACATCCACAAAATCGCGCTGAGCTGGTTGTAGCGCCCGATCAGCGCCGTGCCCAGCACCGCACCCAGCGCCATGCCCAGCACGGCGGCCGCCGACGCGGATTTTTTAACGATCGCATAGATGCTGCTGCCCAAGAACAATCCGGCCCACAGCAAAAGCTGCGGCCGTAGCTCCGGCAGTATGTACGTGCCGCTGACGCCGCTCCAGAGCCTGGACAGGTAGGAAAGCAGCCCGCCCAGCTTATCCAAAACGGGCACCCGCAGTTCAAACTCCGTGTCCCCGTAGCTCAGCCAGTGCGAGATGAACCCGCCGTCAAACCACAGGCTGATCCCCACGAAAAGAAGCGCGATGCCGCCCGTAACACCGATATAGGCAAGCAGCGGCTTCCACGCAAAATTCCTTTGGGTAAGCATGATGAACAGCATCGCAAATCCGCAGCCCAGGGCGATTAAAAAGCTGTTGGGGTGCAGGCCGGCGCTAAGGCCCGTCAACACTGCCAGGCGTATGGCCGTGCGGATGGTGATCTGTTCCCCGTTCTTTAGCAGAATCCATACGCACCACAACAGGACAAACAGCAGAATGCATTCCTGCCGCGCGGTGTGTGCTGCCTGGATGAATTGCCCGTTTACGCTCAAAGCAGCGGTGAGTGAAAGCGCGAACGGGAACTGCGCTGCCTCCCGCAGGCTGCGGTAGACCATATACAGCGAAAGCGCGCCGAAGATCAGCGATAACAGCCTGAGCGCATAGACCGAATACCCGAACACAGCGATCAGCGGCATCTGCAGCAGATGGAACAGGATTTTGATCGCGTGCGGAAAGCGAGGTTTCAGGTCGAAAAACGGTTCGGTTACCCGCAGGCTGCCCTGCGCAAGCATGTTGCGGGTCAGGCCGCCCAACCACGCCTCGTCGGAGTGCAGCTGTGGGTAGCGGGCGAGGAACAAGAGGTTCAAGCAAAACCAGAGCAGCAGAAAAGAGAATAGACAGAGATACTCTTTCCGAACTGTGCGCATTGAGGACACCCTTTCCGGTTCCGCGTTGGAGGGTATTGTTCGTTCTGCCATTATAGCATATCAGGATTTTTTATCACGGTATCAATAAGCGGTATAGTATATTAAAGATTGTTATTACGTTAACAATGTTTCTTCAAGTATAATACTGAAGGACCCTATGGAAACGGAGGAGTAGGAATGACCTTAAAAAAATCCGCCAAGAGGTTCGCCGCATTGCTGCTTTTGGCAGTCACCGTGATTGCGGTTACAGCCTGCAATACGTCCCAGTACGCGGAAAGCGGAAACATCATCATCCCCGCAAAGGATTTGCAAACCTACATCGGAATGGACAACGTGGTGATCGTCGACATGCAGGCCGAGGAGGACTACGCGGTTTCCCACGTGGAGGGCGCGGTGAATATCCCGGTTTCCGAGATCATGATCAGCGTTCCGGTGCAGAATATGCTGACCTCCAAATCCAAGCTCCAGAAGCTGCTCAGCGCAAACGGCATCGGAAACGATGCCGTGATGGTCGTCTACGACGACAACAACATGAGCGCGTCCCGGCTGTTTTGGACGATGCTGATGTACCAAAACCATAACGTGCTGGTGGTCGACGGGGGCTTAAACGCCATCAAAGCCGCGGGCTACGTACTGACCGCAGCCGTGCCGGAAATCACCCCCGCCGAATATGTGGCCGCCGACAAGGACGAGATCTGGGTCGCCGCCATGGCCGATGTGCAAAACCAGGTAAACGAGCCGGACAAGAACGTTATCCTCTTAGATGTTCGCACGGACGCCGAATATTACCAAAACGGCAAGGTGCCCTCGTCCGTTATGTTTGATTACTACGATAATTTCTATTCGGACGGGACGTTTAAATCCATCGAAACGACCCGTATCGACTACCTGAAGGCCGGCATCAAAACCGAGAACGAAATCATCGTTTACTGCCAGACCTCCATGCGCGCCGCCGCGGTGTTCCTGCGCCTGTACGACGCGGGCTACCGGAACCTGCGCATCTATGACGGCGCTTACCTCGAATGGTCTTCCAACCCCAGCAACCCCGTGGACATTCCTTCCGGTATCGCAGCGCCTACGAATAAAGACGCTTCGTAATACAAAGATTAAAGGAGAAGAAACCGTATGAAAAAACTGATAGCCCTGTCACTCGCGCTCGTGTTGATCTGCGTGTCCATCGCTGCCTTTGCTGAGGATACCTCCGTAGTTGCGGAAAAAGCGATGGCGTACTTTACCAACTACGACGGATCCAAAGTTGTGATCAAGCCCGCCGATCTTTTCGCCAAGATGGATGCCGGCGACGATATGCTGATTCTGGACGTCCGCCAGGCGGACGCCTATGAAGCGGGCCACCTTATCGGCGCCGTGAACGTGCCCCTTGGCATGGCCGTTGCCGAAAAGCTCGCCAATATCCCCGACGACGTACAGGTGTACGTATACTGCTACACCGGCCAGACCGCAAGCCAGGTCA